>CAIJXJ010000078.1 GCA_903824575.1 uncultured Methylobacillus sp. | reverse complement strand
TGAACTTAAGATCAAGAATCAGATCATGCTTTGCGACTCGATAAAATATGTTAAAGGCAAGGAAGTGAAGGCCACGATTTGCAGGATTTCTGGGTACATTCCGCCTGCCAAGCCAGGAGCGAAGTCGAAGGTTCAGATAACATTGTCGTAGTCAAAAAAATCCCCTGAAGCCGAAGCCCAAGGGATAACGTTGTTCTAATGGAGGAGATTCAGAACACCTGCTCAGTCAGGGGAGTCTGTGTGAGCAGACGGCGACAATTGCTTGTCACCTTGCTTGTCAGAGTATCCATGTTGAACTTTATGCTCAATACCTGATTCAGGGTATTTTGTACCATGCTGCTACGATTAACCCACATAATCCATTAGCCGATTTTTGCCTGAACGGGTAGCACAGGCGGATGCCCAGCGTTAGCCCATAAGCCCTCAAACCAGGCTCTTCGTCGCCGTGAAACGGCGAGCAGTAATTGATTTTGGTTAGGAGCACGATTCCAGTATGCTCCCACCGCCAACACTTGTTGGTGTAACGTCGTCAGTGTTGGTTGTATCTTGGCGCGCATAACAGCTTGGCGAAACACGCTCATCAGATTGTAGGCCAGCATGGCAAAGCCCAATGCGGCCTCTGTGGCGTAAAAACTGTTCAGGCTGAAGCTATCCAACCCGAAATCATTTTTCAATTCCTTAATGCGGTTCTCGCAGTCCGCTCGCCCTCGGTAGCTGCGCCATATTTCCACAGTCGGCAAGCTCAGGCTGGTCACCATCGCACCATAACGCCACCCTTGAATGTCAGGATCGTCGGCAAACAAGGACAGTGTTTTGCCCGGGGCGTTCTTGCGTTTGATGGATTGTCGCACTACGACGATGCGCCTTGCACAGTCCCAGCTATTAGCCTGATAGGTGATCTCCGCCAGTTCCAATCCTGTCTCCAGCGCAAACCAGCGTGCATCGCGAATGATGGCTTGCTGCAAGGCTTGAGTAAGCCGCGCACTGATAATGTAGTTGATATGCTTACCTTCGAGTAGCTTGAATACCGCCTGATCGAAGAAGCCACTATCCGCACGCAGCAGTCCGACGGTCTTGCCGCCCAGATGATGCAAGGTAGACTCGATGAATTGGAGCACGTTATTGGCACTGCTGGCATCGCCCGGACGCAACCAGAAGTTTGCCACCATCCGCGCCTCAGATACAAAGGCCAGCAACGGATGATGCGATAGCCGACCACGCTTATTCGGGTTGTAACCGCGAGCGGCTCCTTGTTGCTCGCCATGGCGCGTGATGACGGTGGAGTCCATGTCCAAGGTGATGCTGCACAGGGTGCTGACAGTGTCGAAGAACCAGCGATAAACACTGGCTTGCACCCGTTCATGGCGCATCATATCGAAGCGTTCAAACAGACGCACAACGGCTTTGTGCCCCGCGACTCGCGTCCAACCGAACAGCCGGGTCAGAGTGCTATCCAACCGTGTAACCTCAAGGTGGGTAAAACGACATGCCCCGCACCAGATGGATACCAGCAGTTGCTCAATCAGTTGCACGGGCGGATAGCCCCGATTGGAACCTGGCTCCGGCAAATCCCACTGAGTGGCCGCCGTGCGGAAATTCATGCTGTCCAGCATTCGTTTCATCAATGCCAAGCCTCCCCACGCACTAATCTCACGCGAAGTGAACTTGATTTCAAAGTCTGACGAAGTTTCGGATGGTTTGGACATAAATCCACCTTATCTCATTGCTATCAAATGATTTTCTCTAATGGATTCCATTAGAAAAATGCCAGCCTGGCTCGTACAGAATACATCAATTCGGCTAATGGATTATCTGGGTTTATGCAATATTCAGGCTAGAGGCGTTGACCTTCGCGGACACCGGCCACTCCGAATCGGAAGACCGAAGCCGAACCTACGGCATGTCAAACAAAGGGCGGCTCCTCGTGGTGGTTCACACGGAGCGCCGGAACCATGTCCGAATCATCAGTGCG
>CAIJXJ010000077.1 GCA_903824575.1 uncultured Methylobacillus sp. | reverse complement strand
GATATGGGACGGAACACATAAAAGGTTAGGTAGGACGCGACCACGGGTGCGGCACAAATCAACCACACCACAATCATCCACAAACGTCCCCGTCTGCGCTTCTGAACATCCGCAGGTGAGTACTCGAGAGCGCTCGCCTCCATAGAATGAACCGACATATTTAAGGGTTGCTCCCAAACTGGCGCAGGCTCATGGGCAGCGACCTGGGGATTAGCTTTACTGTTTTCGTTTGACAATTTGGAACCAGAAGTAATAGGCGGCTACCAGTGCACTAAGCAAGAACCACTGGAAGGCATAGCCTTTGTGCATGTTGACGCCATCATCAGGCCTCGGCCAGTCCCTCAGCATACCTTGAGAGGCCGGGCCGGTCTGGCGTACGGTGACGCTTGCAAAATGTGCACCTAGCAAGGTTTGATATTCGGCCAATAGCGGATTTTGCCTTATGAGCCCCTCTTCGGAACTGCCTAGGGATATCCGTTGACTTGGCCAATGGCTCACCACTCCCTCGATCAATACCTCACCCATTGGTGTGTCGACCATTTGCAATTGCTTACGGTCCTGAAAATTTCTGGGTATCCAACCCCTCTGGACCAGCACAATGCCCTTTCCATCCAAGAGTTGAAGAGGAGTGAGCACCACGAGACCCGTCCGATCAGCCATGGGAATGTTGTCCCAGTACCGCGTCTGATCGGCTAGCCAAATTCCATGCAGTTGCACACGTCGGTGCTCATCACGCGCATCTGGCAGCCGTTCAATAAAATCTATGTTGCGCAATGGCTCAAGCGCCGAAGCCGCTTCTACGGCTTGGCGCAAACCTATTTTGTAGTCAGCCCGCGCCAGCTGCCACATGCCCAGGGTGATTCCTAAAAGTACCAAAGCAGCAGAGGCAAGACTCACCAATAGAAATCGATTAAGCCGTATCAAGCGATAATCTTTCCATGAAATATATCTTCGTCATTGCATTTATCGCCATTTTGGGCAGCCTCGCAGCAGCACTGGTCTACATGATGAAGGGCGAGGGATTAGACGAGGCAACACGAACCAAACGCATGGCGCGTTCGCTGTCCCTTCGGGTTGCTTTTTCAGTCCTGCTCTTTCTCGGAATTCTGCTGGCGTGGAGTCTGGGTTATATCCAGCCAACAGGACGTCCTTGAGACGGCCCTACTGATTTAAGCACTGGCTCCTGAAGTCGGGCACAGCCAACTTCAGTCACTTGATCGCAATGCGTGCTAGAGCCAGTAGACAACAACGTACAGGCCTAACCAGACCACATCTACAAAGTGCCAGTACCAAGCCGCACCTTCAAAACCGAAATGCCGCTCTGAATCAAAGTGGCCTTTACGTAGACGCAAAGTAATGAAAAGCAGCATCAACATGCCCACGAAAACGTGGAAACCGTGAAAACCGGTGAGCATGTAGAAAGTTGATCCGTACACGCCAGAACTAAGTTTGAGGTTCAGCTCATGGTAAGCATGGCTGTATTCGTAGCCTTGAACACTCAAGAAGGTCAAACCCAGCAAAACCGTCACCCACATGAAACTAATGGTCTTTCTTCGATTGCCGGCAATTAGCGCATGGTGGGCAATGGTCAGGGTTACACCCGAACTCAACAGCAAAGCTGTATTGATGG
>CAIJXJ010000076.1 GCA_903824575.1 uncultured Methylobacillus sp. | reverse complement strand
GGCGTCATTGTTATGAACCCATTGATGGATTCAGGGGGCGCAGGAGAGGCCGTGGTTGACGATATTAATTCCGGATTTCTTTCAAAAGTGCTCGTGACGCCTGCGAACAGGACCGCCATTGTGCTCGGACGGTTACTGCACGATATGGTCATGGTGCTTCTCCCGGTCAGTATAACGCTGGCGCTCGCGTACGCTCTTGGTGCAACCGTCATAACAGGGGCTCCAGGAATTCTGCTGATTCTTTTCACTGCCGCTTTCTTTGGGTTGGCTATGTCAGGGCTGGCGATGGCCATCGGAGTGAGAACAAAGAGTTCGCAAGCAGTCGCAGGTTTAGATCTTGTGATTGCATTCCCTCTTATGTTTGTGAGCACAGCGCTCGTGCCATACGGGTTCCTTCCGCACTGGGCGCAAGCCTTTTCCAATGTCAACCCGTTTAGTTACGTCGTCAACGCCGTCAGGGTATTGATGTCCACAGGATTTGTTTGGAGCACCATTCTGGCCGCGTATGCAGTTATAGCGGTGTTCGCGGCAGTGACGATAGGTGCGACGTTATATCAGTTCAGAAGTGTGGAGAGGTAGGTGATTGCAACGCCTCTTTACCACGGCGCAGTTTAAACAGATCAATAGGTTCAGTATGGATACACGCCGCTGTCTGGTTGGCGACGGCGGGTGAGGATTCTACCCAGCCTCCCGTCGTAGAGTTCCACGCCAGCATAGCTTATCCACCTCTTTGCTCGATTGATGGAAGAAGGCTGAGGGGGAAATCTCAACAGGGCACGCACCTCCTAGATCATTAGGAGGTTTTTTGTGCCTGAAAGAGTTATTCATGGGAAGGAGTGTTAATAATAGAATTAATCAAATTGACTATTAACGGGAAGGAGGTAGGGGCTCCAACCGGGAGTACGGTTCTGCAGGCAGCGGAACTGGCAGGCATAGAAATTCCCCGCCTGTGTTATGACAAGGATCTCAGCCCCCTGGGAGCATGCCGGCTGTGCGTAGTGGAAGTCAAAGGCAATCGACTGCTGCCAGCATCATGTGTAACTCCGATTTTCGCTGGAATGGAAGTTCAGACCGAGTCTGAGGCCGTGGTTGAAGCAAGACAGACAATATTAGAATTGCTCGTTGCCAACCATCCGCTGGATTGTATGACCTGCGACAAAATGGGCGACTGCAAATTGGCTGATTACGCTTATAAATACGGCGTTAAGGATTCATCCTTTGCCGGTGCAACCCACCAGTACGCGATTGATGACAGCAATCCCTTCATAATCCGCAACCTTAACAAGTGTATTCTTTGCGGCGCCTGCGTGCGGGCCTGTGAAGAGCTGATCGGCAAGGACAACCTTTCCTATCTGAACCGCGGTTTCCATCGCAAGGCGACCACTGCCGGCGATGTGGACTATATCGAATCCGATTGCGTATTCTGCGGTCAGTGTGTGGCAGTATGCCCGACCGGCGCCCTGACAGAAAAGACCATGGCTGGTCAGGCCCGGCGCTGGGATATCAAACGCGTTCAGACCACCTGCCCCTTCTGCGGCACAGGCTGTAATTTCGACCTGGCGGTTAAAGACGGCAAGGTCATCGGTTCGCTGTCCAATCCCAACAGTCCCGTAAATGGCCGCAATTTGTGCGTGAAAGGCCGTTTCGGCTGGGATTTCATGTACAGTGACAAGCGCCTGACCTCTCCGCTTATCAAGAAAGACGGAAAATTCGTGGAAGCCGGCTGGGATGAAGCCTATGACCTGATTGCCAAGCGGTTCAATGAAATTAAAGCCAAGTATGGCCCAGATTCATTTGCTTCCTTGAGTTCAGCCCGTTGTACTAATGAAGAAAGCTTCCTGACGCAGAAATTCACCCGCGCCCACATGGGCACCAACAATTGCGATCATTGCGCCGGCGCCTGCCATGCTCCTTCAGTAGCCGGCCTGACCAATTCCTTCGGAAGCGGCGCCATGACTAATGTCATTTCGGAAATTTCTAGTGAAGCCGAACTGCTGTTCCTGATCGGCATCAACCCGACTGAATCATACCCGGTGGTCGGCTACAAAATGCGTCAAGCCCATCGCAATGGCTGCAACCTGGTAGTCTGCGATCCCCGCCGCACTGAGCTGGCTGCTGAAGCCGATATCTGGCTGCAGCAGAAGCACGGCACTGACATTCCTTTGCTGAACGGCTTAATGCACATCATCATCAAAGAAGGTTTGGAAGACAAGGAATTCATTGCCACTCGTACCGAAAACTACGAAGCAATGAAAGCTCTGGCTGCAGAATACACACCGGGACGGGTTTCTGAAATCACCGGAGTTGCAGTGGAAGACCTGTACAAGGTAGCCCGCCTGTATGCCACCACCTATAAAGCCATGGCCTTCTATTCACTGGGCATCACCGAACACATCTGCGGAACCCGCAACGTTATGAGTGTTGCCAACCTGGCTATGCTTACCGGCCATTTGGGACGGCCCGGCGTTGGCGTTTGCCCGATCCGCGGTCAGAATAACGTTCAGGGCGCCTGTGACATGGGGGCTCTGCCCAATGTTTATTCCGGTTATCAGAGTGTTACCGACAAAGCCGCCAAGGAAAAGCATGAGAAAGCCTGGGGCGCTCCCATGCCCGACAAAGTTGGCCTGAAGATTCCGGAAATGTTTGAAGCCGCTTATGAAGGCACGGTAAAGTCCATGTATATCCTGGGTGAAAATCCGGTTTTGACTAACCCGAATGCCAATCATATCAAGGAAGCCCTTGAAAAACTGGAATTCCTAGTAGTTCAGGAGCTGTTCTTGACCGAAACCGCCCAATATGCGGATGTAGTCCTTCCAGGCGCCAGTTTTGCCGAAAAAGACGGCACCTTTACCAATACCGAACGCCGGCCTCAGCGCGTGCGCAAGGCTGTAGAACCGCTTCCGGGCAAGGCTGACTGGGAAGTCATCGGTGAAATGGTGACTCGCATGGGTTATCCCATGAGTTATAACCATCCCGGCGAAATTTGGGCTGAAATGGCCTCATTGTCACCTTCAATGGCGGGGATCAGCTATGAACGCATGGAAAAAGAATCCGTGCATTGGCCGTGTACTTCCGCTGATCATCCCGGCACGCCCATTCTGCATATCGGCAAATTCACCCGCGGCCTGGGAGGATTCCAGCCCAACGAGCACATTCCTCCTGGAGAACTGCCCGACAAGGATTATCCCATTCTGCTGTGTACCGGCCGTGTAATGCAGCACTACAATGTAACCACCCAGTATTCAGCCGGCATTGCCGAGGTATGGCCGCGAGAAATGACCGAAGTGCATCCGCAGGAAGCCGCTAAATTGGGCCTGGTTACCGGCAGCAAGATGAGAGTTACTTCACGCCGCGGTTCAGTTGTAACCACCGCCTGGGTAACCGACAAAGTGCAGCCCGGGGTCATTTGGATGTCCCATCATCACAGCGAAACGCCTACCAATGAATTAACCAGTCCCTTTGTCTGCGACATTGCGGGCACAGGCGAATACAAGGTGTGTGCGGTAAAGATCGAATCAGCGTAGAAGGCTGACCGAATGTGTCACTAGCTCGGGAGGTGAAAGGATTTTGGCAGACTACAAGGATATAATCAATCAATATAAAGACCTGCCAGGCGGGATAATCGAAGCGTATCATGCCGTTCAGCGTGAATACAGCTATATCCCGGAAGAAGCGGTAGAAGCGGCAGCCGCCGCCTTCAAACGGTCCAAGGCTGAAGCTTACGGAGTAGCCACGTTCTATTCCTATTTGAAGGTTGGCAAGCGCGGCAAGAACGTGATTCGCATCTGCGAAAGCGCCCCTTGCCATGTAGCCGGAGCCGATGCGGTTATCGCGGCTTTGGAAAAAGAACTGGGCATGAAGATGGGAGAAAGCACTGCGGACGGCAAATTTGCCCTGGAACTCACCGAATGCGTGGGCCAGTGCCAGGCCACCCCGGTTATTACCATCAACAGCAAGCCTTATGAAAATGTAACAGCCGATAAGGTTGCGGCCATCCTGACCGAATACAAGTAAAAGCGAGCAGAAAGGAGGCAATGAAATGGCCGAAGAGATGCGCATCGTCTTGCGCAACTATGGCAAAATCGATCCTTTGAAGATCGAAGACTACATCGCAGCGGGCGGCTACAAAGCCCTGGAAAAGGCCAAGGGCATGGGCCAGCAAGCCTTAATCGACGAAGTCAAGAAATCCAACCTGCGGGGCCGCGGCGGTGCCGGCTTCAATACCGGCATGAAATGGTCGTTTTCCTACGGAATCAAGACCGATCAGAAATATGTAGTGTGCAACGCCGACGAAGGCGAACCCGGCACTTACAAAGACCGGATCATCATGGAAAACGATCCTCAGAGCGTTCTGGAAGGCATGGCCATCTGCGGATATGCCATAGGTGCCAATAAAGGCTATATTTACTGCCGCGGGGAATACCCCTACATGGTGGAAATGCTGAACAAAGCCATTGACCAGGCTAAAGCCAAAGGCTGCCTGGGCGACTTTGACATTGAAGTAAGAATGGGTGGGGGCGCCTATGCATGCGGTGAAGAAAGCGCTTTGATTGAATCGATCGAAGGCAACCGCGGCGAGCCCCGCTTTAAGCCCCCGTTCCCGCCGGTCATCGGCCTGTGGGGCAAGCCCACCATCGTTAACAACGTGGAAACCTTCGCCAACATCCCGGCGATCGTTGACAAAGGGGCCGATTGGTACAAGGCTATTGGAAACGCCAAGTATCCCGGCACCAAGGTTATGACCCTGACCGGGGACATCACCAACAAAACCTTCGTGGAAGTGCCGACCAACACCAGTATCCGTCAGGTATTAAACGACTTTGGCGGCGGCGTAGCCGGCGGCAAGAAATTCAAGGCCGTGCAGATCGGTGGAACTTCCGGCGGATTTATCCCCGAAGCGTTCCTGGACACCCAGCTGAATTTCGACGATATGTCAGCGATAGGCGCCACCCTGGGCTCCGGAGCATTTTTCGTCATGGACGAAAGCCGGGACATCGTGGACGTAGTGGCCAGAATCGCCAAGTTCTTCGCTCATGAATCCTG
>CAIJXJ010000075.1 GCA_903824575.1 uncultured Methylobacillus sp. | reverse complement strand
GCTAAACTCAGCGAAAACAAATTATCTATAATTTTCATAAAATATTGCCTCCTTTAGCTGCGGACATTAACTCATCCGGACTCAGTTGTTGCGTTTTGAGCCGATTGATAGTAATTTCTCTGATTATAGCTGCAAGGGGCTTGCCAACAAGCGAAAGAGAATCAGAAATTTTATTCATCCATTAATAACAGGTTGTTAGATTAATATGAGAGACCGGCAGAAAAGCATGAATTGATTTGTTTGGCCTCAGTATTTGGTGGAGCCTCAGCATATTGAGGGATATTTTGAAGGGTGTCATAATTACTATTCCTTTTAGTTGTGGGCGCCTTGAACGTGTGGTTCACATTTTTATCCATTGGTTTCAGATATTCCACTCTCTGGTAACGACACACCTTCGACCGGCTCGCCCTTCAGATAATTATTAATGTTCTGCTCCATCTGGTCCGGAAACGCAGGCACAGGTCCTGCCAGCTTTTCGCGATACACTCTGAGCATAATTTCTTTGAACACTGAAAGCGTAACCCTGCCGCCGGTTTCTTTCGGTCCGAGGGAACGGTTGTCGTCAAAGCCGATACGGACAGCGATGGTGATTCCCTCCGTGCCATAAGTAGAGCCCACGAAGAGCGCATCCCTGAAGTCATTGGTCGTTCCTGTCTTTCCCATAACGGGGATCGGAAAAAAGTTTGCGTCAAGTGCATGAGCAGTGCCTGTAGGCATGCGCACAATACCGCGCAGGCCTTCCTGAATGAGCTCAAGCGCGTAGAGGCCAACTGCGACCGGAGGCTCGTTGTGTTCGTTTTCAGCTATCACCTCGCCCGAATCGCGGACAATCTTTCGAATCACATACGGCTTCGCGAAGATACCCGATGCCATAGTTCGGTACGCATTGGCCAGTTCCAGCAAATTCATTTCGGATGCACCCAACGCGGTCGTGGCGTAGGGATGCAACGGTGTTCGGACTCCCAAACTCCGCGCCGTCCACAGGACGCTCTCAATACCAATCTGCTGGGTAATCCAAATCGCAGCGGCATTTCTGGATTCCGCAAGCGCCTCCCGGAGGGGAATCATACCCTTGAATTGACCATCGTAGTTTGATATCCATTTCTTATTCTGATTTCCTCCATCGGGAACACTGATGGGTTTGTCGGGAACCAGAGTATCAAGATTAAACGTTCCCTGCTGAAAAGCAGCAAGGTAGACAATGGGTTTCATTGCGGACCCAGGTTGCCGCAGAGAATTCGTGACGCGGTTATAGTCGCTGTATGAGGTGGAACGGCCTTGGTAGAACTGACGGCCGCCCGTCTCGGCGAGGATGCTCGCATCGCGGTTTTTCTGCACAACGACAGAGCCCTGGATTAGCCCTTTGGTACTTGGATGTCGCTTCTCGTAAAGATCAAGGCCGTGCTCCAGTGCCTCGTTCACAATTTGCTGTACCCGAACGTCCACTGTTGAATAAATCTGGATTCGTCCCTGCAGGAGGTCTTCAATGCTGAGGTCAGCACGAAGGCCTTTGAGGTCATCAAGAACATTTCCAACGACAGCAGACCCTAGGGGCACCCTATTCTGGAGCCGCATGGCCACCTGAATCGGACGCTTTTCGGCACCCTTTTCTCTGTCTAGAGAAATGAAACCGTTGGCCGCCATAAGCGCCAGGCTTTGATTTCTGCGGCGCAAGACTCTCTCGGTGTTTTTCGCACTGGGCGCGTAGTTGTCAGGCGACTTGGCAATGCCCGCAAGCAGTGCTGCCTTGTCAGCATCATCCTCGGTGAACGTGGTGAGAGGCCGGCCAAAATAAT
>CAIJXJ010000074.1 GCA_903824575.1 uncultured Methylobacillus sp. | reverse complement strand
GCGCGCTTCGGCCTGGAGCTGTTCAAGCGGCTCAACCTGCAATTGCTGATCGTTACCCCCTTGCAGAAAATCCATATCATTGAACCCTATGTGTCATGCGTGGGCTTTGTACATTGCAGCAATGGTGCTGATTCACAATTGCGCAATCTGACGATCATGGAATATCGCGCGGAACGGGATGCGCGGCGGGTATGAGTGCGAGCTTGCAGGATTGGACCACGCCCGAAGAAATAACGAATGTGACGAGCAATTTCCCCGAGTCAGGACAATTTAGCGCGCGTGCTTAGTCGATAGCCGAATTTCGACACTGGCCTGAGAAATTATTGTTATCATGAGCATGGTAGAGGAAGAATTAGGGCATTAACCTGGCTTCAGCAAATAAACTGTCTTGATCGAAATGCGCAGATCATCAATTCTTCAGGTTGTGCGTTAAAAAACTATCCTTCACTAGGCGGGTTACTTTCTTCAAAGGGCTAATTATGAGTCAAGAATTCTTAAAACCTCGCTTAGTCGGAACACGCTTCGACGAGCATACAGTCCCACTTGAATTCTTGAAAGATTTTGCAGCTTTTGAAGAAATGATTATTGAAGTGGCCAAGTGGAAATTCCGGCAAGCAAACCCAGAAAGGGAGCGCGTACCACGTGGATTTGCCGAAGGACTTGAGCTGCATTTGACCAAGTTCGAAGAGGGTAGTGCGATTCCCGTAATTGCATTGGTGATAGGTTCACTTTTTGCATCTGAAAATACTACGTACTTTGAGCAGGCACGCGAAGCTGTAATTGAAGCAATAGCATCGGCTAATCAACACCAAACCTCATCGCAACTGCCTCCCTATCTGCTTGGTTATTTCGACCGTTTTGGACGTAGCCTGAAAGCTGGTGAATGTATGGAGCTCACTACCCAAAATCAACAGGTGGCAAAACTTACGGCTGAAACTCGTCGAAATCTTATTCGTGCATCGCAGGCTATAGAGTGGACGGAAGAAACGAGGTTAATCGGTCTTGTTTCCGAAGTTGATCAAGATCGGATGAGTTTTCAAATTATGTTGAAAGATGGGACAAAGTTGACTGCACCTCTGAATGGCTTGCAACTTGATACGGTGCTAGAAGCATTTCAGTGCTATCGCCAAGGTGGGCGAGTCCAATTGCAGGGTGTAGTTAAAAAAAATCGCCAGGATCAATTGAAATCTATTGAGTCTGTTGAACACCTCAGCCAACTTGATCCACTAGATGTGGCTGTAAGAATAGATGAACTGGCGGAGTTGAAAGATGGCTGGCTTAATGGTAAAGGACTCGCCCCAGAGCGTTCTGCTTTAAATTGGCTGGCCCACACTTTTGAGAGCAACTTCAAGCCTTCTTTACCTTTGCCTTACTTATACCCTACAGCCGAAGGTGGTATTCAAGCCGAGTGGTCTATCGAGGGTTGGGAAGTTTCGCTCGAAATTGACCTACAAAGCAAAAATGCTGAATATCAAGCTTTGAATCTCGCTACCCATGCTAGTCATGAGTTCAATCTGAATCTGCCAATCTCCCTGGCTTACAGCCGCAATGATCAAACCCCCAATAATCTGAGTCAATATTTAATGGGTTGGAGCGCCTGGCGTGCAAATTTAAGCGGCAACAGTCAGGGGTACTCAATGCAACCCAGCGTGAATTACGCGCGGTTTTTTGAACGGATATTCATCGGGGCCGAGACGACGGTTTTCAGCGGATACACGAAAGCCGATTCCG
>CAIJXJ010000073.1 GCA_903824575.1 uncultured Methylobacillus sp. | reverse complement strand
GCTGGGCCGGCGGCGGCGGGAAAACCCGCTGACCTTCTGCTTCCACATTTTGCGGCGGCGCTGAAGCACACCCGGTCATTGCCAGAAACAGGCCAACCATCAGCAAGCGCAGTGGGGTATTCATCATTTGGTTTCGTCCCAACTCATTAGTAGGTCGAGGGCTTGTGATCATGACCGTGGCAAGACAAAGAGCATTGCCCGTGGCCGGCACCCAAAGACGTGTAGGACAGCAGGCCTGTGGAGGCCGAAGGACTGACGACGACAGTGCCATTACTATCACGCAGCATGAAATCGATCAGATGGGCGTTCTGAGTTGAGCCGTGGGCATCATGGCAAGTGGCACAGGATGCCTGATCCGTTACTACATGGCTCTGGTGAGGAAAGGTAGCCGCCTGGTTGGTGATGAGGAAAGTTTCATTGTGGCACTGGTAGCAAAGCGCATAGTTCTGAAATGACTCGAACTGGGGGTCGCTGCTTGAGTATTGCACAGCCAGGATCGGATCATAAGCAGAGCCATGCGGCCCTTTCGGACTCGTCCCTGTCGCCGTCCAGCTATCGTTGTTATGGCAACTGATGCAACTGATCATACTGGAGGCGGTATAGGGCGCCTGCAGTCCCAGAATCGCCGGATTTTTTCCGGGCGCGGCGATCGGATGAAACGACGCGTTGACCGGGTCGATCTTGGTGCGGATGTTGCGCGTAACGCTCTGGCGCGTCAACCTTACCGTGGTCGGTTCATTGAGACCATGACACTTGTTGCATACCTCATATTCGAAAGCGGGATCAGGAATCACCGAGCCGGCTTGACTGACACTTTTCACGCCGCGCAGTGCGCCCGAGGCAACCGGCGCAATGGCGCTCATCGAAGTCGAGGCGTGCGCATTGTGGCAATCGCTACAGGAGACATGACGGGTCATGGTTTGCGGGATTTCGTTGGGATCATGCGTCCACTGACTGTTATTGATTGGATGGCTGTACGGCTTGCTGAACTCGCCCGCGACATTCTTGCTCGCGACAGTGCCGTTGTGGCAGCCGGTGCAATTCTCAGGCTCGGTGGCCTTGGCCAAAAGCCGTTCGGGGTGAGCCGCTGCGTGGGTGCTGTGGCAGTTTAGGCAACCGTTATCGGCCACATTGGTATAGGTACTGTTCGGCCAAGGGTATGTGCCGGTGCCGTTCCAGGTAGCGATCGATTTGGCATGGTCTGAACTGCCCCAGCCGCCCGGCTTGTGGCAAGCGGTGCACAGCGCACCACCACGGTTGTCCGCGCGCAAAAAGTTCGGTTGTTTATCCTCGTGGGGGTCATGACAACTGGTGCATTGCAGTTGCTTCTGGTTGTCGAGAGGAACGTTGGCAGGGAGGCTGCCCGGATCGGCGAGTTCCAGGTTTTTCGTCGCCAGGGCGAGGTCATAGGTGAATGAGATCGGGTGACTGCCGGATAGATCGGTGCCGAACATAGTGGGCCCCGTGAGCACAGACATTAACAGCGGGCCCCCCTTGGGCGGCACGCGCAAGCTGTCCAGGGCAATGGTGCCGTCATGGCAGGACAGACACAGGCGCGAACTGCCGGTCGGTTGGTTCAGCACACTCTGCAGGGTGGTGCTGACATAGAGCTTGTAGGTGGTTGGGGGAAGTTCGCGGTTCCATAACGCGATCGTTGCTGT
>CAIJXJ010000072.1 GCA_903824575.1 uncultured Methylobacillus sp. | reverse complement strand
CGGAAATCATGACATCAGGGGTTTAATCGACGGCCTGTGTATGCCAACCAAGAGGCAAGTTCACGAGGCCGGGTTCCGGCAGGCGATCCTCTATCTGCAAAGTCGCCGCAACCGGCACACTGTCGTAAATATGGATGACATCCTCGCAAGTCAGATGAACACCCACAAGATATTCTCCTTTGCGCAGGGCCAGGGCAGGAAAATCAATAATCACTTCACCCCTACCCAGTTCATTGCGTTCAATCAAGACGTTGTCGCTACGACTCACGGCACAGGTCACCGTGATCAGCGTTCCGAAATCAAGCGTGACGCCGACCACCGGCGCCGGCAATTGCGGATCCGAATCGAACTGTAGCCTGATTGAAAGGTTATTCTCGCCAGGCTTCCCTCGCAGCAACCGCCCCACCGTGCCGTCCAGACTGACTTCGATCTGGCTGAGGCGGGCATGGCCTTTAGGCACCGGATTAGCTGGCGTCACCGACACAGATTCGACGGACTCGGCCTGTGGCAAGATTTTCTCAACCTGGGCATCGCCAGCCAAGTGGATACTATAGCGCTGCACGACCTCCTGCGGCGCACCGAACAACTTGAGACACCCGTGATCTAGCCATAGTACTCGATCACAAAAGGCCTCTACCTGGAATAATGAATGTGAACAGAACAGAATGGTCTTGCCCGCTTCCTTCATGGCGCGAATACGATCAAAGGATTTTCGTGCGAACTCCCCATCCCCTACGGACAAGGCCTCGTCAACGACAAGAATGTCGGGATCGACACTGGTGGCCACGGAAAAGGCAAGGCGCACATACATGCCACTGGAATAGGTCTTGACCGGTTGATCAATGAATTCCCGAATTCCAGAAAAATCAACAATCTCCTCAAAACGCGATTCAATCTCACTTGGAGTCAATCCCAAAATGGCGGCGCTCATGAATACGTTTTCACGACCGGAAAATTCAGGATTAAATCCAGCACCAAGCTCCAGCAGGGCAGCGACGCGTCCACGTACCTGCACGCTGCCGGAGGAAGGCGTCAGCGTGCCGCAGAGCAATTGCAGCAGGGTGGACTTGCCGGCGCCGTTGCGGCCGATGATGCCCAGCACCTCGCCCTTGGCCACCTCGAAGCTGACATCCCGCAAGGCCCAGAACTCACGGAAAAATTGACGCTTGCCACGCCACAAGAACTGCTTCAAGCGATCATGTGACTGGGCGTAAAGCTGGTAGCATTTGCTCAGGTTTTTGACACTGATAGCAGGCTCAGAGGACATCGGCAAAGCCCTTTCTGGTTTTCTCGAACCAGAACAATCCGAACCAGGCGACAAAAATGGCAATAAGACTGTAAATGGCCAGTGCGTTCAAATTGGGTGCTTGCCCCCACAGCAAAACATTGCGAACCTGCTCCACGACCAGGGTCAGCGGATTAAATGACAGATACCCTCTTAAAGATTCAGGCAACGCACTCAAGGGGTAAAAGATGGGGCTCATGAACATCAGTACCGTGAGCGCCATGCCGATAAACTGCCCGATGTCGCGAACAAAGACGCCGAGTGAAGCCAGCAGCCAGGACAAGCCCATGATCAACAGCAAGAACGGCAGCAACACGACCGGCAGCCACAACATGACCCAAGAAAAACCGTGTCCCAGCGCGACCAGGAAAATCAGCAACACCAGCAAATTGATGGCGGCATGAAACAGGGTCGAGCCAAGCGCAACCATAGGCAAAATCTCGAGGGGAAAAACTACCTTCTTGACGTAATTGACATTGGCCAGAATCAATCCCGGCGCACGTGAAATACATTCCGAGAACAGGTTAAACACGATCAGTCCGGCAAACAGCACCAGTGTAAATTCGTACTTGTCGGTGCCACCCTGGCCCCATCGCGTCTTGAACACGAAGCCGAAGACGAAGGTGTAAACCGCCAGCATCAAGACGGGATTCACGAACGACCACAGCAGCCCCAAAAATGAACCCCGGTAGCGCCCGATCACTTCACGCTTGACCATTTGCAGGATCAGGGGATAGTTCCTGCGCAAACTAATGAATATATTTAATAAGATGGATGTTGTCGGATTCAAGGTAACTTAGTTGAAGAACCATAAAGAAGCGAATTATCGCAGATTAGAGCCCTCAGCGCGATTCGATTGCTTGGCAACCAACAGGTTGCATCACAGCAAGCCAAGTAAAGCCATCCCTTACATCACAACACCTGCCCTGCCAGGCGATGATGGTGTAAGCGATGCCTATTCAAAATCGCTTAATCAGTCCTTGCGTGCGGCGGACTGCATGAATTCTGTCGAAGCATCGATGCCTTGAAGCTCCTTGGCGACCACCTTGGCCAGATCCTTCAGATGTCCCAGTTCCCAGTCACTCAACTGGCGCGGGTTGGGGCCGATGATGCAGAGCGTACCGACCGGCATGCCGTTATCCATGGGCAACTGGGCACCCGCATAAAAGCGGATATGCGGATCATTCGCAACCAGCGGATTGTCAAAGAAGCGCGGGTCCTCAAGGGCGTTATTGATGACGAGCGGCTCTTTTTCCAGGATGGCATGACCGCAGAAGCTTATGCTGCGCGGGGTTTCGGTGGCGTCCAGGCCGCAGCGAGACTTGAACCATTGCCGGTTTTCATCCACCAGGCTGACCAGCGCAATCGGCACCTCGAACAGTTCAGCAGCATATTGCGTCAGGACATCGAAGCGTTGCTCTGGCTCAGTGTCGAGGATCAACAAGTCACGTAAGGTCTTGAGGCGCTTCTCTTCTTCTGGATGGAGGAAAGGCTCTTGCATGGCAGGTGCTCTCAATCATTATGATCTGTCAATTATTCCACAATTTTTTTACATTTCCCATTGAAAATGTATCTCGGCTAAGGCTCATGGTTTTCATGCGGCGCAATACGCTACGTCTTTCGTCCGGCTCAGGACAGGCCCTTAGCCCTGCTCAGAACAGGCATTTGACGCCCTACGGCAGGACGGACGACTAAGAAAGCGTGATATATCCTCAAAACAAAAAAATCATCGTGAGTGCAGATGGCCCCTATTTGGTCGAGGTCAATCCCTGTCTGATCGGCACGCATATTCCGCGCATCTTGGGGCACGCACTACAGCGCTCACTCTATGCGGATGTCATCAAGCTGCATCTGCGCGACGAAATGGCTGGATTGCGGCAGTCATAACCGGAACGAGTCGCTGTTTAACGCTGGATCACAGCGCAGCGGAATGGCATACTAACCGCCATCATAACGCCGGAAACCTTTGATCCCGGCATCTTCGGCGTCCATCTGTTCAAGCAGCCTGGCGGCACCGTCAGGCCGCCGCTTGAGAATAACGGCCATCTGAGGACCCTGGAAAAAGGTTGATCGCATGTCAGGAAGTCTAAGTCCATGGGCAAAATCAGGCATTGCGCTGCTGCTTTGTACTTTGGCCGCAGGTGCTGCGGAAGAAGATCCTGCAGATCTGGCCGCCGATCCGCCGCAGGTGCGCGCGATCATACAGCAAGCGACAAGCTTCGAGCTTTCCGCCGCAGATAGCAACAGCCTTTGGCAAGCAGCCAGGCTTTATTGCGAGGCCTCCCGCCTTGGCAGCACGGAAGCGCAGTATCGCCTCGGCATGCTCTACGCGTTTGGACGTGGGGTACCGGCTAACCGTGCGTTTGCAGCATCCTTGTTTTCAATAGCCGCACACCAGGGCAATGCCAGAGCTCGTGACATGCTTGACACGGTGCAGTTCACCAGTTCAGAACTACCCCCCTGCGTCATGGAAGCATTGTTGCCGGAAAAGCCCCCCCTGATTTCCATTCATGCCGGCCGGACCAATATCGAAAAACGCATAGACGCGCTGCCAGAAAACAAACGCTGGGTCGTCGAATTGGTGAAAACCCTTGCCGGCTGGTATTCCATCGACCCCCTGCTAGTGCTTTCGGTGATCTCGGTCGAGTCGAATTTCAAGGTCAATGCGGCGTCACCCAAGGCAGCTCAAGGGCTGATGCAAATCATCCCGGCAACAGCCGAGCGATTCAATGTGAAAAACGCCTACGATGCCACGCAAAACGTCAAGGGCGGCTTGGCCTATCTGCGCTGGCTACTGGCCTATTACCAGGGGGATTTGACCTTGGTGGTTGCCGCCTACAACGCCGGCGAGGGCACGGTCAACCGCTACAAGGGGATTCCACCCTATCCGGAAACCAAACATTACGTGACCCGGGTGCTGGAACTGTACGAGAACACCCATCACCCCTACGAAGCTAGCAGGGCTGAGCCTGCCGCAATGCTGTCTCGAAAAAAACCTTAAAGCTAGCGGCCTTGCGTAGCGCACCCCAAGGGCACTCGACCATATGCAGGCGATGCCGCCTGCGCTACTTGAAAATCAGGAACGACTAACCTGGACAGGTTGCGGTTGCACGGGCGGGGGCCCCCCGCTCCAATTCCTTCATGATATGCGCAGGCACTTCAATCCTGACCGCCTGCGTTGGCGGCACTATTCGCGCTACCGAATTCCGGTCGGCAACATGAGCAAAGCCACCCGTCTCCAGCACCAGATCACCGCCATTGTTGTGATGATTGATCGCCCCCTGGCTCACTTGGGAAGACAGGCCATTGGGTGGCGTACTGCCATCGGCGGCCTTGAAACCGTCGCAATCGTTGTTGCATACCAGCAGGGCGTATTCGGTGCCGCGAATGCCGATAGTTGCAGCCGGTGTTTTCATCTCGTAGCTATCCTTGTTGCCGCGCTTGCTGATCAAACCAGACAATGCCCGCAAACTTCCCTTCAACAGAGAAAAACCCGCACCGTCCTTATCCGGCGCCTTCTCGTCATAAGCGTATTTTTCGATCAGGAATTGTGTGTTGGGACGCAAGGTAATTTCACCGCCATCGGTGAAATGCACGCGCGCGTAACTGTCGCGCCCGGTGAACAGGGTATCGCCGGCCGCCACACTGCCTTTTGCAGCGAGCGCCCGCAATGTGCCTTCCGGTGATTTGGCCGTCATGGTGCCGGTAATGCTCAATACTTCACCCGCCCCCGTTTCCGCTTGCGCGATGCTGGCGAACACCAAACCAAAAACCAGTACCAGAGATCTTTTCAGCCTGTGTGAATAAGTCATTATCTTCATCCTGCCCAGAGTCAAGGTTTTATGGGCGCATCTGCGGTGCCTGGCGCCACCACAGGCGCTGATGGCTTGGCTGCGTCAATCGCGCGCTGAATCAATTCATCTTTACTCATGATTGACGGGATGGGCGCCTCAGCCGGACAAGTTTCCGGTCCATCAGATCCTATCCCTGCAAGTTCGGGCAAGTCTGACACTTCCAGCTTAGTCATGCCGAGCGCCGCAGTCAAGCCCCCCATGCCGGCCATGGTCCTGGCGTAGGCCACCAGAAGGTCATACTCGGCATTAACGTAGGATCGCTTGGCCGTGTAAAGCTCATTTTCAGTATCGAGCAAGTCGAGCAGGGTTCTCTGGCCGATTTCAAACTGTTTCTGATAAGCACCCTTGGCTTTTTCGATCGCCAACTGATGCTGTTCGAGGTACTGCATCTGCTCAGTAATCTTCCAGATATCATTGTAAGCAATCGCCATGTTCTGCCTGATATCGCGGCAGACTTTGTCCCGCTGATCACGCGCAGCATTCAATTTCTGGCTGAACTGGGAAATCTGATTGCGATCCGACAAGCCGTTGAACAGATTCCAGGTAACGTCCACTTCTGCCACAGTGTCCCCAATATGCCCCCGCACGCCGCTGGTATTCTGCGTGTCGTTCTGCGATAGCCGAAAGTCTACTCGCGGCTTATATTTAGATTGCCGACCGGTCAAGTCCATCTGGACCGAGCGCACATTTTCAACCCAGGACAGTATCGTCGGACTCTTCTCCAGGGCAACGGCGAGGTGGGCATCCTCCGCTCCGGGTGGAATCAACTTGCGGAACGGATCCGACTTGTCCAACTTGTTTTTTGGAAATTCCCCTACCACGCGCTGAAAGCGCACGCTAACATCATGCAAATTAGCGATATCGGTTACCAGGTTGGATTCGCTCAACGCCAGCCGTCCGGATGCCTGTTCCAAGTCAACGCGGCGACCGACACCGGCCTTGACCTTGCTCTGGATCTGTTCAAACACAGTGCGGTGATAGACGAAATTGTCCTGTGTCAGCGCATACAATTCACGGCTCCGCAACACGTCATAATAGGCCTGTATGGTGGCCAGTGCAGCGCCTTCGGTCGCTTCGAGCAATTGGTAATAACTCGATAACTGGGCGTGCGTCAGGCGACCAACTTCATTACGCGTGGCGCTGCCGTCGTAAAGCATCTGGGTTAACGTGAGACCGGTGCTGCTACGATTCAAGGAGGTGGTCGCCGCAGATGATACGGAGTAGTTTTCCCGGCCAACGCTGGCGGAAAAATCCACGCGTGGCATATAGGCCCCGCGTGCAACCAGTTTCTCATCGGCGGCAGCCTGGAAATTATGCCAACTGTTCAAAACTTCCGGATTCTTCAACACGGTTATCTGAACGTAATCGGTCAGCGTGTCAGCAAGAGCGATGGCTGGCGCCGCAATGATCAAAATCATTAAAAACGGAAACCATTTCCGATAGTTAAAACCTTGCATTTGCCTGTAATATATCCCGATGATTGTTGGCTCTTATAATAAATTACACCGCGCTACCCGTACATTGATACTGGTGCTATGCCTCACAGCATTCATATTCCACGCTCATGGAGTAGATTTTAACGCGGATAAATTGCGCGAAACCATTACCAAACGCTGGGGCGCAACGGCCACCCTCAAATTCCGCGACTGGCAAAAATTAGTAGAAGAGGCACAAAAGACTACCACACCTGAGCAAAAACTCCAAAGTATCAATGATTTCTGGAACCGACGCATCAAGTTCATGGATGATCAGGAGGCTTGGAATCAGAGTGATTACTGGGCCACGCCAATGGAAAGCCTGGGCAATGAAAAAGGCGACTGCGAAGACTACGCCATCGCCAAGTACTTTACCCTGCTGTCAGCCAATATCGAAGTAACGCAATTACGGCTGATTTACGTCAAGGCAAAAATCGGCGGGGTATCGAGCACCATCGTACAGGCCCACATGGTGCTGGCCTATTACAGCACACCGGATGCCGAGCCGCTCATTCTCGACAACCTGATCACCGACATTCGCCCGGCCTCGCGGCGAGGCGATCTGACCCCCGTTTTCAGTTTCAATAGCCAAGGCATATGGGCCGGCATCTCCGCCGCCAGCAATGCCAGTTCTACCGGTACCAACCGCCTCACCCGCTGGCAGGATCTGCTGACGCGAGCCAAGGCGGAGGGATTTGAATAATCCATCACTTAAATTTATGAGGCCGTCATGTCACTGTTCAGACAATTACTGTTAGCCATCGCCTTGTCCACCCTGCTCGCCTTCATCGGCACGGCAGCCATCAGCCTGCTTTCATCCCGCCATTATCTGGAACAGCAGTTGCAACTCAAGAACGAGGACAATGCCAGTGCGCTAGCCTTGCTCATGACCCAGCAAAACAAAGATCCGGTGTCGATGGAACTCTATGTCGCATCCCTGTTCGATAATGGGCATTACGAATTGATCGAGGTGCGCGACCCCAAGAACACCGTCATCGTGCAGCGCATGGCACCGGAAGATAACGGCGACGTTCCAGTTTGGTTCACACGCCTGCTGCCGATCACACCAACGCCGGGCCAGGCCCAGATCAGCGATGGCTGGCGGCAATTCGGAACAGTCACCCTGCGCAGCCAGAGCCGCTTTGCCTACAAAGAATTATGGCAAGGCGCCTCGCAAATGGCAGGCTGGCTGTTGCTGGGTGGCCTCATCAGCGGCTGGATGGGATCCATGGTGCTGAACCGCCTGCGTCGTCCGCTTGAGAAGGTCGTGGAGCAGGCTCGTGCCATTTGCGACCGGCGCTTCGCGACCATCGAAGAACCGCGCGTGCCTGAACTGAAGCAACTGGCCTTCGCCATGAACACCATGGTGGGACGCTTGAAATCGATGTTCGAGGAAGAGGCTGCCCGGCTCGAAGCGGTACGTCGCGAGGCCAATTACGACGCAGCTTCCGGCGCACCGAATCGCACCTTCTTCTGGGCCCAGATGTCGGACCTCCTGAAGTCCGATGAACAAGCCCGAACCGGCAGCATCATCCTGGTGCGCATCCTCGACCTCGGCACCCTCAACCGCGCCCTTGGCCGCATGGATGCAGACCGTTTCCTCAAGTCCTTCTTCCAAACCTTGCAGGGCAACGCCGCAACCCATGGGGATCATCTGATCGGACGGCTGAACGGCAGTGACTTCGCCATCGCCCTGCCGGGGCTCGACGACGCGGAGAACATCGCCAACCGGCTGATGCAACAATTGTCAGAAATTGCTGCGCATTTTTCTGAAGGCAATCCGGTGGTTCGCATCGGCTTTGGCATCTACGAACAAGGCATGGAAATGGGTCCCATCCTCGGTATGGTTGATAACGCATTGGCCGAAGCCGAGGCCGCCGGGGACGACAAGCCGAGACGCGCGCATTCCTCCGGTAATACCCAGCGCCCCGGCTCCGCGAATCAGTGGGCAAAAGAGCTTGGCAACGCCATCAACAACCACTGGACCAAGCTGGTGGGCATGCCAGTCGTCGGCTTCGGTACTGCCAAGTTGCTGCACCAGGAGTCCCTGTTGCGCATGCGCATGACGGAAGATGGGGAATGGATGACGGCGGGGCATTTCCTGCCCATGGCCACGCGCCTGAAGTTAACGGCTGATCTGGATCTAGCCGCAACCCGTCTGGCACTAGCCCAACTGAAGGCACAACCAGACGGGCCGGATCTCGCCGTGAACCTGTCCGGAGAATCGCTGTTCAACGAAAACTTCCGTGTGCAGATTAAGAAGCTACTGAAGGAACACGCATCGCTCAGCAGCAAACTCTGGATGGAAGTGTCGGAGACCAGCGCCTTTGCTCATCTGGATGCCTTCCGCCTGTTCCGCCAAGACTTGATGGATACAAATTGCCACATCGGTATCGAGCATTTCGGACGCGAATTCAGCCGCATCGGCGTGCTGCACGATCTCGGCCTGCATTACCTGAAAGTCGATGGCAGCTTCATCAACGATGTTGACACCCAGGCCGGCAATCGGGCATTCCTCGAGGGCCTGTGCCAGATCGCCCACAACATCGGCCTGTTAGTGATCGCCGAGGGGGTTAAGCGACCGGAAGAACTGGCCCTACTGCCTGAACTGGGCTTCGACGGCGCTACAGGCCCTGCCATTCCGCGCGACTGACATGAAACCACCCCGACACGGAAGCACCAGGGCGGTTGCTGGCTGCATGCAGACAGAACGGTTACCGATTTAAGCCGGAGGCAAGTTAGCAGTCGCATTGTTCAAGGCTACCACTAATTGTGTTATTTGATCATGCCCGGCGCTGACGTCAGTGGTGACAGGCGGTGTAGTATTTCCTGCCGAATACACGGTAGCACCATTTGCCGCAGGTGTGCTCACAGGGAGAGTGGCAAGCAGGTCAACCGTGGCGGGCTGTAGCAGATCATTGATATGCACAGTGCCACTCTCGGCGACCAAGGTCGAAACCGCAGTATTGAGGTTAGCGGTAGCGGTACTAGCTGCCGATTGAGCGTTGGCCAACACCGTGTCGGCGTGACTGGCATCAGTGATGGCAACATTGGCGTTTGATATTGCTGTATCCGCCACATGACCCAAAATCGATGCGAGCGAATTATCTGCGGCCAATGTTCCAGTATCAGCGGTCAGCGTCGCGGTCGCGGTATTCAGGGCAGTCGTCGCAGCATCAAGCGTGGCATGGGCAGCAGTCTTATTACTGTCAGCTGTTGCATCTGCCAGCACGGCTGCATTCGCCGCTCCGGTTGCCGTATCCGCCGTGGCATGCGCCGTGCCCGCAGCCGTTGTGTCGGTGCCCAGCTTGGTCGTATCAGCGGTCAGCGTCGCGGT
>CAIJXJ010000071.1 GCA_903824575.1 uncultured Methylobacillus sp. | reverse complement strand
CGGTAGAGCGCGCCGTTTGCTCAGTCTGGATGGCGGCGGTGTTGCCCGCGACCAAAGTGGCGAGCGCAAGCCTGGAGGTAGCTTCGGCACTGTCGGCGGTAGAGCGCGCCGTTTGCTCAGTCTGGATGGCTGAAACGCTACCATTTACCACCGCCGTCAGGGTAGTGATGAGCTGCGCCAGTTGGGCGTCCCCCGTCGTAACAAGTTGCTGGGTTTCGGTGATGGCAGTGCCGCGCAGTAGCGCTTCGGATGACAGCTTCGTCCCAGCGACTGAGGAGCTGAAAGTACCATGCAGAATTTGCAGCGCCATATCTTCGGCAAGGCCGTCGATCAGCCCGATCGGCGTGGCCAGTTCGTCAACCAGCTGGCCGAGGCCCAGTGAGTTTTTTAGTTGAGTCAGCAAGGCCGATGGATCGGCGCTGGGTGCCGCCGCGACACCGCCAGTGGTGCTGGCCGGATACCAGTCGCTGAAATTGCCCGAGGTGTCCACAACCCGCGCCCAGTAATACCAGGTCTGGCCAGGTTGCAGGCCAGGGTGCGCCCAGGCGACGGCCGGGCTTTTGACGCTCGACAGCAGGTAGGCTGATGCCCGGTTGTTTGTGGTGGCACCCCATACCTCGATAAAGTCGCGGTCGATCTGGCTTGCGGTGAACGTCCAATTCAAGGTGATCTCAAACATACCGCCGACAGCCGTCAATCCGGTCAGAGGGTTCGGCTTGTTTCCGGCGAAGGTGTGGGTATACGCGGCAACGCTGGCCAGGGACTGCTTGGACTCGCCCCAGACGTTGAACGCCGGGAACTTAAGGTAGATCGGCGAGCCGATGCGGTCGATCGGCACCGTGTACTTGAAGATGACGTCGTCCAGGCGTGCGAACTGGGCGCCATTGGCATGCGTGGCATTGGCCGTTCCCTTTTGGCCTCGGCGCAGATAGCTACCCAGGCTGTAGTGGTAGGCCGACGTCAGCGTGGCTGCGCTGTAGCTGATCAGTTCGCCGTCCACCCACAGCATGGTGTTGCCTACATCGGCATCAGCGTTGGTGCCCGCCAGCAATTGGCCCCGTGAGGCGGTCAAATCGACCGCCAGCGCGTGCGTGGTGTCCGGGTCGGTACCAGCAACAAGGGAGGCCGTTAAAACGCCGTGGCGGGCCGGGCTTGTAATGGTGCCGATCTGCCGGTAGGTGCTGCCGTCGCTCGACGCCCAGACTTCGCAGCCACCCCATTGGGTGCCGCCGCTGGCCGCGATCCATAGCTGCAGGTCCGGCGCGGTGAGTGCGTTCGGCGCTTCGAAGATGGCCGGCGTGTTGGTGTCGCCCGGCACAATAGCCTGGTTGACGTTATAGCCGCCATTGATCGGAACATTGGCGACGACGTGTGAGCTGACGCCCGGCGGCGCATCTTCGGCGAGCACGGTAAGGGTGCCGAATTCATCCTCATCGACCGAGAGGATGCGCACCGGGTACAGGTTCAGCCCCAGCGCGGAGTCTGTCAGTGTCACCAGGTCCGTCGGCTCAAGGTAGCACCACTGCCACCCCAGGCGAAATGAATACTGAGATCGCACATAGACGGCGCGCTGCAGGATCAGCATGGCGACGACGTTTGCTGCGGCTGCGTTGGCGATCTGGTGCGCTGTGATGTTGGACATCGGGCGCAGGCCGTACACATCGATGGCCGCCTGATCCTGTACCACCACGGTGGAGACGTTGTAACTGTTGGCGCGGTCCAGGTATTCGACCGTGACCTGGTTGTAAGCGTCTGCCGTCGTGCTGACGGTGGCGGCAATTGCGTTGCGCTTGACGATCACTGGGTCGGCGCCTGAGTTGCCCAGGAAGTCGTCGTCGCCCAGGTTTGCAATAACGGTCAGGACCGGTGTGTAGGTGGCGCCGTTCAGTGTCAGGGCGGCATCACCATAGGGCACCAGCTTAAGCACGCCCTCGCTGACATAGATGCCCGTATTGGTGATCTGCGCCAGGTCAGTGATCATCTGCGCTGCCGCTGTCTGCGTGTCGTAGCACGGCGAGATCAGGATGCCGGCGGCCCGGCAGTAATTAGAGTACTGCGTGAGGCCTGAGATCGGCGGCGCATTGGGCACACCGTAGATTTGGCTTGTCAGCAGGTCACTCACAACCTGCGACGGATCGGCATCGCTGGTGCCCGACAGGATCAGCTTGCCTGATACCTCGAATGAGTGGTTCGGCAGATTGGAGCTGTTGCCGAGGTCATAGCTCGCGGCTGCCGCATAGGTGATGCCCTGGTAACCGATAGCCTGGTCGGCATGCGAGCTGGTCAGGTAGCTCCACGGCGACTGCGGGTAGGTGCCGAGAAACAGTGAAAAAAGCGTGCTGGGATCGACCACCGACTTGTCGATGAATGCGTTAGGGATGCCAGCCACTGGACCTTCGCAAAGGCCCAGGATCAAGGATGCCGTGTAGGTGTGGGTCGTGCTGCTGGAGCCGCCGCCTTTGCCGCCCTGTGACGTCGTGTGCTCGATCGGCGTGAAGTCGCCATACCAGAGCAGGTTCGGCGTCACCCGGGTTGTGCCGTACACGATCGGGATCGGCTTGCCATTCGAGCTCGACTGAATCGTCATCCCCGTCAACGGGGTGTCCGATGTCGACATGCCGCCGCCGCCAAATAGACCGCTCATGACACTACCCCCCGCACACGGTAGCAGCCGGCAAAGCGCCCGGCGAGCGGGCCGGTGTCAGCCTCTGTGAGTACCACGCGACCGACATCGCTCCAGGCGTGGCAGACCACAGGCCAGCCGACAACGATCGCGCCGTGGGCGGCGTGGCGGCCATAGGTAAACATGGCGATGTCGCCGGGCTCGATCGGGCTACCTTCAGGCAGTGGGTCGGCGTACTGGCGCAGGATGGCCAGGAAGCGGGCTTCGTCTCGGTGCATGTGCCAGTCGGGTGGGTAGTGGTCAAGCGTCACGTCAGGAACCAGGCCGACGGCGGTAAAGACGCCGATCAACAGGTTGGCGCAGTCAACGCCGACGCCCTTGAGGCGCGCGGCATGGTGAAACGGCGTGCCGATCCACTCCATAGCCTCAACAACGACGTCGGTGCGCGAGGCGGTCATACAGCGGTCTCCGGTGTCGGGATGTATGGTGCGCCCCGAAAGTTGACGACATTGCTGAACTTGGTTGTGCAAGTGGCCTGCAGCTTGTCGCAGCCCGGGTAGGCAGAAAAGCTGGCACCGACAGTAGGTGCAGACGGCAGCGGCGAGAACAGCAGCAGCGCGCCGGTGGTATGCAGTTTGATGGTGCGTCGCACGCCATCAAGCGCGCCACCGGTGAACCGGATATAACCTCGGTCAAAATACCCGGCAGCCTGGCCAAGTCCGCTCAAGATCAAAACATCGGTGCTGCCAGTGGCAATGGTTGAGGCGGCGGCAAGCGTCGCGCGTGCTAGGCCGCAGCCGCTGTCATACAGAGTGTGGATGCAGCCCGGCTGGAACAGGTTGCGCGGCAACTGCACGGAAAGCGACTCTGTGCTGGAGTTGATGCGGGCCTGCAGTTCAGTGCGGCCCATCTGCAGATCGGCAAATCGGCCAACAAACAGCGAGACAATACCCAGCGCCACCGGTGCCGGCGACAGAAAGGCTCGCTCAAGCGCCAGCGTTGCACCATCAAAGGCGCCACCGCGCGCGGCTGCCAGCAGCGAAATGCCGTTGATCAGGTCGGATGCCTGCGGGTAGATCGACACATCAAGCGTGTCAACCTCAACGCCGATGATGGTGCGGGTCTTGCCGCGCTTGAGCACCGGGCCCGAGGCACTGTGCGTGTAACCGGTAACGGGGTGCGTGATGTCAACGTCGTAGTCGGTCCAGCGCAGGATGGTGCCAGACGCCATGGTGACCGTGTACAGATCGGCCATCGTGAACGGGCCACCGCCTTGCAGGTGGGTGAGTAATGTCGGGCTGAGGGTTTTCATAATCAAACCCGATTGCCTACCGCACCCATCATCTGAACCTTTTGTGCGGACCACAGGTTCGACATGAACCGCGAAAATTCAGCCTGATCCTGCAGAAAGCGGCAGCGGTAGTAGTAGGTGCCCGTCCAGGTCAACGCAACACCATTGGCGGGCGCCGATACGAAAGTCACCAGACCGGTGCTGCCGATGCTGTAGACGCCGCTCGACATTGCTGTGCCGTCCGCCTTGATGTTGGTGACGGCCAGCGGATTCATGACGGGCTCCGCGAAACCAAAACCGCCGGCGCCGCGTGTGCGCGTGAGTTGAAATACTCGGGTTGCGCCGTCACCTGTAGCAAACGCCATGTTGGTGCAGGCGTTATCACTTGGCACGGTAATCAGGAACGAATCCCACGACCCCCTCCTGGCGAGGAAAAACCCTACCAGCGTGTCGAGCTCGGGATACGCGGCATCCGCGCGCAGGAACTCATAGCCGACGCTGATGTCCCACAGCGGGTACTGCATGAAGGCGGCGCGCGTCTCACGGCCCGACACTGCCTGCTGCGCTCGCGTTGAGAAGCGCGGCGTCATAGTCGCCGCTGGAAGCATCCCAGGCAAGTCAATTGGGTAGATGGCGTTGCTCATGCTCTGGTCGGTGAAAAGTTGCGGCCAAGCCGGCGCAGTGCCGGCGCCAGGACGTGACTGTTTTGGCTAAGGAAATTCTGGAAGTCCTGCGTGCTCTGGGTATGGACGTGCATGTGCACATCGCCACCGCCACTGCCGCCGTCAGCCATGTTTCGAACAGCATCAGCCTGCGCCTGCGGCAGAACCATTTCGCGTTCGTGCAATTGAGTGATTGGGTTGACGCCTGCCGGGATGTCAAATCCGGCACTCGCAGAGGCGATACCACCAGCAAACGACACAGCGCCAGCATAGGCCGCAGCAGCAGCAGCGGGCGCCATTGCAGGCCCGACGATGGGGATCGCCGCTATCGACGCGAATGCCGCCGAACCAGCCACCGATGCATTGGCAAGAATTTGACCAAGCGCAGTGACCTTTGATCCGACCTGCTGCATCAGTTGTGAAGCGAGCCACTTGGCGGCGATCTGGGCGAAGATGTCGACAAACGCGCTTAAAACAGCCTTACCCATTTCGGCGAACATCGTCTTGATGCTCATAGTCCCCGTTGCGAACGTCTTCAATATACCGGTGAAGCTCGATGCCATGCCGGTCTCAAACGACTTTGTGAACGCTTGGTTTTCTATTTGCTCCTGGGTAAGGAGTTGTTTCTTTTTGGTCTGGTAGTTCCGCTCCAACTCGAGCAGCTTGTCCTGCTGTATTTTGAGAGCAACAGGGTTCTGCGTCGGGTCGGTCTCTGCAAGTTGAATCCGGGCCTGCTGCGCCTGGCGCTGTATCGCAATGCGCTGCGCCTCGAACTGAATGTCCATCTCATACATTTGCGCCTTGGTGATCTTCCCAAGCGCCAATTCGCCGGCTGACTCGGCCTGCTTAAGAGCAATGGCGTCAAGCCCGGCCCTTTCCTTTTCGTTTGTCTCCTGCGCAGACATGCCGCGTTCTTCGGCTGACATTTTCTTCATCGCAGCCAGTCGGGCTGCAGATACTTTTTCCTCGACCTTTGCCAGATCCCCATTCTTCGCGTTTGCGACAGTGAGTTTTGACTCCCAATAGGCAACATCTGCCTGAAGGTCTCGCTCTTTCAGATCGTTTTTTAACTGGTGGTTTTCCTTGGCCTTCTTGTTTTCCAGATCCCACATTTGGACCTGATGCGATTCCTTTCCGGCGTTCGGGTCGGTCTTCTCGCTGTGGAGCGCGTCCGGCTGCTCCTTCTTTGTTATCGCCGTAACCTTGGCCTTCGCTCCAAGGTCGGCGCTGATTACCGCGTCAATATCTTCTCGCCCCTTAACGGCAATCTTGACAGCCTCGTCCATTGTGTTTTTGAGCGTTGCCTTCTGCGCTGCGCCAAAGTCGGACCACGCAGCCTTCACGCCATCCCAGTCACCGGCAAGCGCGGCCGCAACGACAGTGCCGACCATGCGCGCCGTGTTCGCCAGCGACTCGAGGTATCCACTGATAATCGTCACAGATTCCTGAATCCCGATTCGGAAACCGATGAATGCAATCTGGATTACCTTGATGACGTTCTGGAAGAACTGCATCGCGGTCATGGGTTGACTGCCGTCTCCGAACACATCTGCGATGATTTTTCCAATGGCGCTAAATGCGTCCTTCACAGCCTTCCAAAGTACGCCGACGCTGGCGGTCACCTGGTCTTGGATGCTCAGATAGCCAGCCATTGCGACCCGCGTGTAGCTGACCGCCTCAGGTCCAATTTCCTTGAACCAGTTGGCCGCCTCTGTCAGGCGAGGGAGCAATGCCTGGCCGATGGTGTTTTGAATGCCTGTCATTACGTCGCCAACGTCAAGTTGCGATTGCTTGTAGGCGCGCATCGCAGCCACAGACTCCTCACCAACAGTCAGGTTAAGCGCATCTGTTTCAGCCCTGACCTCCTCGCTGACGCCCTTATAGCGCGCCACGACCGTCGACACTTCATTCCACGACCGACCGTAAATCTTGATGCCCTCGACGTTCCGGTCAGCCCCGTCCGCAAACTGCCGAAGGCGCTCGTTTGTCAGGTCCATAATCTCGGCGGTCGACTTCAGGTTTCCGATCGAGTCACGAGTTGCGACGCCGAGGTTAGAAAACGCTTGCTCATTCTTGGCGAGTTGTATGTTGATTTTTTGGCCGGCCGTAATCATGCCCTCGGTACCAAGGCCAACAGAGCTCAAGCCCTGCGCCATGTAGCTCGCCTCGGTCGCTGTGACGCCGAGGGCCTTACCCATACTGAGAGCCTCCTTCGTGACATCCATGGAGTCGTTGACGAACGCCTTGATGGCACCGGTGCCGGCGAGCGCGTTCTGCACAGCAAACATGGCGTTGTTGAACTTTGCGAACCCGGCCTGTATTCCGCCAAACGCGCCGGTGATGCTGTCGTGCAACTGCTTGACGCTGCCTTCCATGTTGGCAAACGACGACTTCATGCTCGCCATTGCATCGGCAACTACGTTCGACGCGACCTTCGCGCCGTGTTCCACGCCATCGGTTGTTGCGCCAAACTCGACTTGAACCTTGTTGTCTTGACTCATGACCCTGCCCCGGGAAACGCCGTCATCAGTTCGGCGATAGTTGCGTCATCGTTGGTCTTTACCGGACCACTGCTGCCTTTCTTTGGCTCAATCCCTAGATACCCTGCGACCATCACATGGATCGGCGGGTGACTCTCCCAATACCGCGTGAATGCGGACAGCGCCGGAATGTCTAGTTGGTCCTGAACCTCGTCCCAGGTCATGCCGGTTGACATGACGAGGTGAGCGATCATTTCTGACCAGTCGAATCCAGCGCTACCGCTTCCCCCGGTGCAACCTCCACCAATCCGGATGCACCCATGACCACATTCATCACTGCCGCCATGTTTCGAAGATCAATCAAATCCAACAACTCGTCACGCTGCAAGTCCGGGTAATTCCGAGAAATCGCCGAGAACGCGGTGTCGATGACAAGCTCAATCGATTTCGCGTCGGTTTGCCCGGTGTACTGCACCAGCATGGGCTGGAGGACTTGAACCTGTCGCAGCGAAAGCGACGGGACAACGAACTCCTGCCCTCCGATATTTAGCTTGACGCCGCCGAATTTTGTGATGGCCATGGATGATCCAAAGTGTTGGGTGCCGACCACCAATACAGCGGCCGGATTAGTTCAAAGTTACTCGCTCAGTGCGTAGGTCAGCACGTTGCCAGAGGCATCTGCAAAGGCGTCAAAGCCGAAGTCCGGAATCATGAAATCATCCAGCTTGGTAGCCATGCTGATCTTGTTGGCAACACAGTTGTTCAGCGTCCAGATCATCGATTTGCCGTTGAACGGCAGGTAGATGTTTGCCTTGAACGATGGCGCGTAACCAAGAAGCGGATTGATCAGCGTTGACTTCTTGGCTGCCGTGCTGGTCGCCGTGTACTGGAAGCTGATGTAAACCATCTGCAGCGTGTCGGCAGCGGCGAACGTGTAGACGCCGGCAGCGACCGAGTACTGTCCGGTCGTCGGTGTTGATGCAACGCGCGTCATCGGAACGCCGCTCGAGTTGCGGACCCCTAGGTCTTCGGACCATACGCCAGATCCAGGCACTGTCGGCGTGATGGTGAATGGGGTGGCCGGGACAGCAGCGCCGACGGTGTCATAGACGTCGCTGACGATGCCGCTTGACAGCGTTTGCCCGAACAGAAGCGAGTTGAACAGCGCGCCGTTGACCTGTGCGCCCTTGACCTTGCCGGAAATCTTCGCCTTGCCGCGCCCGACGGCAACAGGGAATTGCTGCTGACCGTAAAGCGTCTTGGTGTCAAACGTGATGTCGAGGCCGATTTCCTGCGCGACACCAAATTGAACTGGTGTCGGATTAGCGATGGCAGCGCCTGTGTAGTCAGTCAGTGGGGTGCCCCACAGAACTCCAGAGCCAAAAATTGTTTGCATGGTGAATGCTCCTTCAAGTGGTAACTAGGATGTCGATGGGTACGATTGCGACCGATTGATCGCCGAGCGCGCCCTCATCGGTTTCAATGACGCCTTCGATTCGGCAGTATTCGCAAAGGCCGCCGAGCGTTTGGTTTTCCACGCCCCCGTTCGGTGCCAGTACGGTTTCGACCGCATCGAGAATCGCGTTCATTTGGATGTCGGGGATGACGTTCTGCCCCCCCCGGTTGGTGTAGATGTAGACCAGGACGCTGATCACCCACTTTGTCGGCAGTCCTGTGCGCCTTATCGCAGACTGGTTTCTGGGCGACAGAAACAGGGCTGGCTGATGCTCGGCGGGAACATCGATCAAATGCTTAACTACGCGGCCAACAGTGACCAGCGACGGGATGGCGGCGAGCTTTGCAAACAGGGCTGCAATGATTGGCTCGCGTGTCATGACTGCACCTTGAGGCTGCGCAGACGGTCGGCAAGCGATGGGCTGGTACTAGCCAGTGCCGGCGCCAGAAATGGCCGTGCTTTGATTGTCATGTGGCGCGTGAAGGCGCCAACGCTTACCCTGCGTGGGACGATTGACCGACCAAATGCCTGGGTCTGCATGCGCATAAATGAGCGAACAGATTGAGGTCCGTCAAATCCGTGCTCATGAACGGCCGCATATTCGACGTTGGTGCCAACAATGCCGGACACGCGACCCGGCTGCTTGTTGACCTCGTAATGAATGGATCGACGCAAGCGACCAGTGCGCACTTTGAGAACGTCCCCGCTGACCTTCAGTTTGGCGGTGGCAGTTACGTCAATAGCAAACTCCGTGACGACGCGCGCGACGCGCTCCGGCAACTCTGCGGCGATGCCGCGCAGGTTGGCAACAACCCGTTCGCCTCCGGTTACTTTGCCTGCGCTCATACCGGGATGACCTTTCTGTGCTGGCGCAGCGTCAGCAATACGGCATCTGGAAGTGCACTCGATTTGAAAGAAACGGTCTCGCCACCGAGAGTTTTGCTTGACACGCCGGCACGCGTGCGCTCAACGTAGCGAAGTTGAACCAGCTCAATGCAAGCCTGTTCGATCTCCGTCGGAATTATGGAAAACCCAGCCGTATAGCTGATTTCGACATTTGAGGAGCCGCGCGTGAACGAATAACCTCGGAGCTCAACTGCTGTTCTATCGGAGCCGATTACCCATCCGGATGCGTTGGCTGATGTTGACTCAGGAACGGCGCCGCCGTCAATCACAATGCCAGACACCGCGGTGACCGGGTAATTCGACAACATTGCGACTCTGTTGTCTTTTCCGTCAAGAACCTGCACGTAGTCAGCAGACGGAAGGATGCGATTCAGGTATTGCTGGATAAGTGAACTTTGCGCCGTGATCAAACGACTGATCAGCGCGTCATCAACAGATGACGCCAAACTCATCCATTGTTTTACGTTTGCCAGTGTTGTCAGGTCGCCTGTGCTCATGACTTATTCCTTGAGCTTTTGCGCTTCTGTTTGCGGCTGCGAGGGCAGGTCAAAGCCGTTTTTCAAGGCGGAGTCAACGTGCTCATTTGGCAACTCCAACATGCCGCGGGAATCCACGAGGTACTCGATGCCCCCTATGCAAATGCCGCGAACGCCGGGTTTAGCTTGGAGTTTCATTGCCGGATACGTTTGCGCCTTCGACCAATTCGTCGGTCGGGACTTGGTCTTGCGTTAGGCCGTGCGACATCGCAGCATCGACAGCATCATTTGGAACGATGACGTAGAAGGACCCTTTCTTGCCTTTGACTTTCAACGACTCGCCGGCGAAGCAGAATCCGCCGCAGTCCTTTGGGAGATACATTTTTACCGTCATGTCAGTTCACATTTTGGTTGAGAAAAAAGGGGGCGGGTTTGACGCCACCCCCCTTTTCGCGTCGACTACTGATCCGTTTAGACGTTGGCGATGTTGGTGATGACGCCCATCGAGAACGGCGCGTAATGCTGCAGCACGCCGTCGGCATAAACGCCGTACTCGTACTTGCGAGTCTTGAGCGGCCACTCCAGCTGGTAGTAGTCCTGGCGCATCAACATCCGAACCGTCTCGCCAATGCCGGACAGCGGGTAAGGCAGCGTTTCAGTGAAGAAGAAGATCGTTCCTGCGGGCATGTTCGGGTGAACCACCACCGGGATGATGTCTCCAGTGATCTTGTTCAGGTACGAGCCCACCTTGGTGCCTGCGACCACGTTGCCGGCCGCCGCATTGGCTTCGCTCATCAAGCGCAGCAGCGGTGCGCCGCCGTTGCCGATGATCTTCTTGGTCAGGTTCACCAGCTCTTGCGAGTTGAGGTAAATGACCGATGGCGACAGGCGGTACTTGTTGTAAAAGGCTGCAAATGCGGCTTCAAACTCAGACACGCCACCAGCGCCGTCAGAGGTCAGTCCTGTACCCACGCCAGCCGTGCCGGTCGGCTGCACCGCCACATAGGCATTCGAGCCGGTCTTGAAGGCCTGGGTCAGTAAGCCGTCAAAGTCGAGCGCAGAGGTGCTGTTGTCGCTTGCAGCAACCGCAGAGGCCAACTGAGCCGCGCCATTCGACGGAGCTGCGATCACCACGCTGTTGATGGTGCTGATGCTGTTTAAGCGCTCAGCGCCAGCGGCGCCGATGTACCAGGCGTAACCCACGGCGCCACGTACAGCCGCCACGGTTGCGGTGACGGTGCTGGTCGACCCGGTTGTTGCTTGCGTTGCTGCGGCTGATTGTTGAGCCGAGCCGTCGCCGAACACGTCGGTCGTGCCATCCATGTTCGTGCGGGTGATCTGTCCCGACAGGGCGGATGACGCACCACTGAATGCCTGGCCGACACCGCCGTTGTTCATCCCTACCAAGTCGAGGTAAGCCTGAGCGCCCAAAGCGACGCAAATCACGGACTGCGTGATAGCAGCCAATGTGCCGCCAGTGGTGGCCGTCGACAAAGTAGGCGTCGGGGTCGTACCCAAGGCGAGGCTAGTGTTACCGCCGAGGATGAGTCGCTCTTCCTGAATCATGGTCGCTTGCAGCAGCTGGCTAACTGCGAGCGCCTTGATGTCATCGAACGTCTTGCCAGCGTACTGCGCCTCAAACGTGACGTTGTTTTCAAGGCCGATGCCTCGGAACGCAGCCAAGTATTCACTCTGTGCGTGAGTGATCACGCCGCCGCGCTTACCCTCGGCCACACCAATACGCTGGTTACCAACGTTGATGTTGGTGATCGCTTTCCAGTTCGCTTGCGTGCCGAAACCGCCAGATACGCGTGAAATCTTGTTCCGCAGCGGCGTCATGATGGGTACAAGCGTCTTGGCCGGTGCTTCAAGGCTATAGGCCTGCAGACCGGTCGTGGCGGAGCCGGGCTGCACAAAGGACTTCAGAAGCTCATTGTTCGGCTGCGATTGGGCTGACTTCAGCAGCGCCAGCGTCTCGGAAGTGGTGTCGCTGATGGACCCCATGAACGCGAGGCTCATTGCCACTTCAGGACTGATAAGACCAGCGTTGGCAAGAGCAGCAACAATCATCAGACCCATGAGGATCAAGATGTTTTTGAAGGTAAACAGGGATTTCATGGTCGTTTTCTCCGGTTATTGGTAACGGTTGAATTGGTTGGATTGGTTGATGAATCGGTCAGTGCCGGGCGTGGATTGCTTTGATCAGCGTCGCTGCAGCATCGAGCGAGCCGTCGGATTTGGTGATCGGCACAATGGTCGGAAGCTCCTGCTCCGTGCCTGTGTCCTGCGCTTTGGAAATGACTTTCAGGAGCGCCTTGCCGGGCTGCGGCTTGGCCTCAAGTTCGGCGACCCGCTTGGTCAGCGTTGCCGCCTCAGCCTTTGCCAGATCGAGGTCGGCTGACGCTTTCGTCAGTTGCTCGCTGATGGCTGCCTTATCGGACTCGGCTTTTGCCAGGTTTTCGGCCTGGGCTGCTTTAGCCGCGCCAGTGCAGCACCCCATGTCGGCGGTGTGGTCGTGGATTGCCTGCAGCTTTTCCTTGTTCTTTGCCGACAGTGCGGCGCCGGCCTTCTCGATGTTGTCGGCTTTGACGAGGCCGAGAATCTTGTCGGCCAGATAGATCGCGCTCGGCGCGCTCCAGTCGGTTTGGCCTTCGTCGGTGTTGGCCTGCAGTTCGGCGGTTTCCTCGGCAGTCATTTCCTTGAGCAATTCACCGCCGGCGTTCAACCAGTCCTGCAGCTTGGCCGGCATGTCGGATGCGTCGCCCTCACGCATAGCCTCAGCCACCTGGTCGTTCACCAATGCGAGGATCGCCTTCAACAGCAGCGCCATCTGCGCCACGTGGCCCATGCCCTTTTTGACTTCCACGACCGGTTCGGTCGCTTGTTCCGGAGGATTCTTTGCAGCCTTTATCAGGTCAAGCACCTGCGCCGGCGTGATTTCGCCCTTGTCGAGCAGATCGGCCAACTCGATCACGTCGTCCTCTGGCGTTGCATCGGCCTTCATGATCGTGATGACGGCCTCGGGGTTGGCCGGGCGATCAACAAGCGAGACCTCGACGAGCTTGACGCCTTTGATGATCGACTTGTTGAGGTCGTCACGCAAAGTGATCTTTCCGCCAATGGAAAACCCTTTGTAAACGCCTGCCTTGACTTTCTTGACGGCCTCAGCGTCAACGATATGGGCGCCAAAGAACGTCCGACCGTCGTCTCCTACGCTGGCCTCGATGGCGGTTCCTGCGGCCTTCTTGCTGTCGTGCATTTCGCGCACAGCTCCGAATTTCATGTAATCGGGGAGCGCGGCCTTCATGGCATCGGCGGTTACCGTTTCACCGTCTGCATCGACTGTGTTGGTTGATGCATAGCCCCAGACCTTGATGGTGCCGTCGCTTAATTCCTCGGATTTCCCGATTTCAGCGTAAAGTTTTATCGACTTTGGCATAGCAGTATCCAATCAAACCCATCCCCCTAGTCACTAGGGAATGGATGCGGCGCTTCGCAGCGGACGCTGGTGGCTGAGTGACCAACCTTTACAATTCAACGCGATTATGCGACTTTTTTAGACGCACATCTAGTCACAACATTTCACGACACTCAATCTTCTGCCATAAGGTCAGAAAAAATGCGCACCGGAAGCACGTCGCATCGGCAGTTCGGATGCTCGGGTGGCGCGCTGGCACCGGACGGGAAAACGCCATCCAGATCAATAGGCCCCGCGTCTGCGTTCAATTGACAATCCTCGCTGACTAGGTCGTCGCCGGCAGTTATCCACTCCTTCTGCAGATCGATGCCGCTTTCCTGCGCTGTTTTGTAGGCAACCATGTTGCCCTGCACGTCGGCGACAGCAGTTTCTGTGCGCGCAATCATGTCGGCACGGCTTGCACTAAATTGGCCGCTGTCACTGATCGCAGACGAAAGCCTGTCGTTACTCCATCCGTCGTCTATCGCCTGCGTTACCAGGTCGGCAATGGCCTCTCGGGTGGTTTCGTTGATGGCCCACTGCGCATCCGGGTTATCCGTCAGCCTACCGTCAACCCACTTCATACCAACCATTTCGGCAGCACGATCTTGCGCCCACTCGACGGAGCGCTTGTTTGACAGGTTGACAGACGTTTCCTCGGTGACGTCCATCTGCACCATAGCCTGCGCAGACGCGTCCCGCGCCAGCGCCTCAAGGATTGGCGCAACCTCATCCGGCAGGTCTGCCCAATTGATGCCGACGGACTTCATCCATCGCAGAACTTTGTCTTTTTCGTCATCCTCAGTCTTTTTGATGCCGGGCAACGCCTTAATCACCTCATAGGAGATGTGGACGGCCTGGTGCTGCAGGTAATTGCGAAGAACCGCCTGCAGCGCAGAGCGCGCCTTGACTACGGCCGCACGACTGCGGTCAATTGGTTGTAAGGACTTTTTTTTTGAGCCTTGGCTACGGAAACCAGCGGATTGGGTTTTCCTTCTCCGCCATCACTGGGCAGCGCGGGAGGGAACGCCGTAGGAATTGGCGGAGCCAACTCCTCCTTTTGCTCAGGGGTGAGCGGCTCCTTGCCAAGGTCGGCGCGCGCCTCGTCTGGCGTTATCACCTTGCTCTCCACGTAGATTTGCGCAATTTGCGCCTCTATGAGTGGATTCTTTTCCTTAGGCGACGACCACATGAACCGGAGATCGGGCGCATTGAAATATTTGGCGATGATGTAATCCATCAGTCCCTCTATCCACTTCATGTCGGGGTGTAGGCCCTCCTCTTTGGATGAGTTAACGCTGACCTCTGACGTGGATTTGTTGTTTCCCTTGACCAGCGCCTGCGGGCTGACGCCGAAGGCGTAGCAGACGATCCTGGCAATCCACTCGTCAAACATGTCGTGCAGGGCCTTGTCTTTGGTGTCTACCGGCTTGACACCGCCGGGCACGAACATGGTCTTGGCGCGCTGGGCCGTGTTGCCGGCCAGGAGCGACTGCCAATATTCAGAAAACTGCTTGGTCTGGTCGACGTTCCATGTCTCAGGCACCTGCATGATCAGGTCAGGCGTCGAGCCCTCTGTGAAGTACTGCAGCTGGTACAGCTCCCGCCGAATGGCGATGTTGACCGTGGTGATGATCTGCTCGACGCGGCTGAAACCGTAAACCTTGTGCGTGCGCACGTTGCGCGGCTTGTATATCAACTCGTCGCGTGTGTAATCGACCGCAGGCATGCCCTTGAGGACCTGCTGATAGGCGACATCCGGCGGAATTGGTGTGCGCCCGGTGACGTCCAAAACACGCTTGACGGTCGTCCCGTCGATTGGCTCAAACGCATAGGGCTTGTCTCCCATAGTCTTAAGCGGATAGATAGACGTTGCATCGGTGACCAGCATCTCTTCTGCCAGCATGCGCAGCCATTCGTCCCAGTTGTGCTCCTTGTCAGGGAACCGCAAGAACTCGGCAATGGCAGCGCAGCGCTCGTCTGGCTTTGCCGCCTTGTCAACCGGAACGACAACCCACTCGAGGGCGCTCAACTGATCCTTGCGCGTCTCAATCACAAGACGTAGCAGGCCATAGTTGTCAGCCAACGCGCGGAGCTGCGAAAAGCTCACCGCCTCGTCGGCGCGCGGCTGTAGCTTTAGGTTTAGCGTCGTTGGGTAGTCAAATGCGCGACCGGCAGCCTTATCTTGGGCGACAGGGGGGAGAGGATTGCCAGGACCAAACCAGGCATCGGGACCGGCCCCGGTGACCATATAGCGCACGCCAGACACCACGCGCGCAATGAAACCGGCGTCAAGCGGGGTTTTGGTGGGAGTCATGAGTCGGGATTATGCGACTTTTTTAGACGCTTAACCAGACCCGGGTCAGACCGACTGCTCGGCAGCCCGCATCGCCTTCATTTCGGCGTTGAGCTGGGCATAGTAGTCCAGCAGGCCGGTATTACCGCCCGTCAGCTCGTCAAACCCGAGCGAAAGCGCATCGACCTGATCGTCGTTTTTTCCGTTGGGGAAGTTGCGCATTTCCGCGATCAACTCGGCATTCCAGTCGCCGCGCAGCAACTTGACATTGCCGACGTTCACCTGGGCAGCCAGCGGCCTGGCGCGGGTCACCTTGTCGCCGGTGACCGGCTTGCTGTTTACCGGGAAACCAGACAGAAGCGCCGTCAACGACCGGATTTGAGACTTCCCGGCCTGCCCTGGGTCTTGCGGGATGGCGATGTTGACGGCCCTGCCGTCTGATGTGGCAGTGTTCTTGATCATGCGCTCCACGTCGCCCGGGTCTTTGCGGTCGCGCGCCATGCCTCCGATGATGTAGGTGCCGTCCGGCAGCGCGCCGAGCTTGCCGCCAGCCGTGTAATCGCCCCCGTCCTTTGTGCCAGCCAAGTCCCAAGCACGAACCCATCGCGCGCCAGCCGGAACGGCCTCCACTACCTGCAGCATGTCGGGCTTGAACTCGCCACCGGCCAAAGGCGAAGGGCGCTGCTGGTACTGACCTGCGAACACATAGGGGTTGGCGCGCTCCATGACGCGCAGCTGCTCGACGGTGTGCTTCAGCGGCCACAGCGCGGTCCCATCTTCCTGCAGGGCCGCCAGGCTGATGTGTTCCCACTTCTCGCCGTTGCCGCCCGCCAGCAGGTGGCCGGCCAGATCGGACTCGTGCAGGCGCTGCATGATCAGGATGATTGGCGTGCTGCGGTTTTCGCCGTTGCCGCGCGACTCCAGCGTGTTGCCGAACCAGTCGATGACGTTCTTGCGGATCACGTCGCTGCCAGCCTCGTCGGCCTTGTGCGGGTCGTCGATGATGATGGCGCCTCCGAAGCCGGGCCGCAGCTTTCCGGCGCCGAAGCCCGTCAACGTGCCGCCCGATCCCTGCGCATAGATCACGCCGCCGTCGGTGGTTCGCCAGTCGCCCTTCGCGCTACTTTCCCGGCTCAGCTCAACCTCTGGGAACACGCGCCTGTAAAACTCGGACTGCACCAGGCTTCGGCAGTTTGCCGTGTTGTTGACGGCCAGCGTGCCGCTGTAACTGGTGTGAATGAACTCGCAGTCGGGGTTCTGGCCAAGGCACCACGCAATGAACATCACGACAGCCAGCTCGGTCTTGGAATAGCGAGGCGGGATGTTGATGATCAGCCGATTGCACTCGCCGCGGTAAACCCGCATAAGGGCGTCGGCGACGATCTGGTGATGCGGGTTATGAACCCAGCGGAATCCGCGCATCGAGAAGAATGCGTCCCGCGTGAATTGATAGAAGTCTCGCCTATCCTGCCGTCTCTGGATTTCTAAGGCAACAGCCAGCTTTTCAGAGTTTGAGGCCATGTCGCGCGGCCTCCTGCGCCAGTTCCTCGTCTGTCAGGTCGGTGAGTGTTCGCTTGATCGTCACGACGGCCTCTGACTTATCCACAGCCACACCGGAATGCTTTCCCCGGGCCACCTCGGCGGCAACGGCTGCCGACCACTTGCGATCCTTGGCCGCGGCGTTGCGCAGCATCTTCAAGTCGGCAAGATGCGACTCCAGTGTGATCACGGCCTTTTCAGCTGCCACCTTGCGGATTTCAGCTAATCTCGACCCGATCTCGACATTCTGTAGGAGCCTGAATGCTAGGTTATTGACGGACTCCGGCTTCATCCGGTTTGTGCTGTAAGCCCGACGATAGGCCTCGCTGGCGTTGCCGGTCTCGATGTAGGCAAGGCAAAACTTATCCTGCTTTGGGGTGAGCTTTGCCATGGCGGTCACGCGGCCTCTGTTGCACCCGACGCGGCGACTTCGTCGAAGTCTTGGCCGGTAGCCTCAAGCGTGGCTTTGTTGCCGGTAAACGCCTGCCAACGCTTCACTATCACGTCCACATAGCGCGGGTCCAGCTCCATGAGCCGGGCATACCTTCCGTGCATTTCGCACGCGATGGCCGTCGTTCCGGACCCGCCGAAACTGTCGAGCACCAAGTCGCCGCCCTTCGTGTTGTTGAGCAACTGGTAGGCGAAAAGCTCCACCGGCTTCATCGTCGGGTGTTCGCCGTTGCGGCTCGGTTTGTCGAACTCGAGGACGGTCGTCTGTTTGCGGTCGCTGGACCACAGGTGGCCGGCTCCGCTCTTCCAGCCATAGAGGCAGGGCTCATGCTTCCAGTGATAGTCCTGGCGGCCCATGACGAGCGTTGACTTCTTCCAGATCAAACACTGGCGGACCTTCCACTTCACATCGCTGCAGGCGCCCCGGAAATTGAAACCCTCGATGTCGGCGTGCCAGATGTAGAAGACGGCACCTGGCTTCATGGCGGCGTCGGCAGCAGCGAAGGCGTCGCGCAGGAACGTCCGGAACGACGCATCGGACATGCTGTCGTTTTGAATCGTCAGCGCGTCGGCGGTCTTGCCTTCATAGGCGACGTTGTACGGCGGATCAGTGATGAGCATGTCCACCAAAGACCCCCCCCCCACATAGGGTTATTACGGCATCCGCGCTAGTGCTGTCGCCGCACATCACGCGGTGCTTTCCCATGACCCAGACATCACCTGGCTTGCTCGCGACAGCGTCTTCGACGGCCGGCGCGTCGTCTGGGTCCGTCAGGCCCTCTGTGCCCTCGTCTGCCGCCAGCATGTCGGCGAGCTCCTGGTCGCCGAAACCCAGCAGCGTCATGTCGAAATCGGCATCGCGCAGACTTTCCAGTTCGACGCGCAGCATGTCGTCGTCCCATCCGGCGTTGAGCGCCAGCTTGTTGTCGGCGATGACGTAGGCGCGCCTCTGAGTTTCAGTGAGGCCTTCGAGCAGGATCGTCGGTACCAGATCCATCCTGAGTTTTCGCGCGGCCAATATGCGGCCGTGGCCGGCGATGATGCCGCCGTCTTCATCGATCAAAACCGGGTTTGTGAAGCCAAATTCCTTGATGCTGGCGGCGATCTGGGCCACCTGGTCGGCGCTGTGGGTGCGGCTGTTTCTAGCGTATGGAATGAGACCGTCGACGCCCATGTAGGCGATGGCGAGTGTTTGCTTTTTCATTTCTTGTCGCCCTGTCGAGCCACACGCCGAACTTCCTGCAGGAGGCCGGGCAGTCGTTTCGCCGGCACGTCGGCCAGCAGCTGCAGGGCCTCGTCTTGGTCGGGGTTACGGTGGTGGTTGTTCGCCGGCTTGGGTGCGCGGCTCTGTGAGGGCTTGTTTGATTGCATCGGTGATCAGTCGTTTGACGGTCCCTGGGGAGTTGCGATAGATGACGAGGATCTGTTCCACCAGCATGCGCTCTTCGCTGGTTTGCGGGTCTCCGTCGTCGTGTTGCTCGTCGAGCCAACCGTGAGGCTTTGCGCATCCGGACTCGATCTTCCTTGCGATGGCCGCCCCGATTTGCTTGCGACCGCATTTGACGTGCGAGAGGTAAACGTCAGACACGCAAACCCGCTCTGCAAAAAGTTTAAGCAGGCCTCGATTGGGGAGATTTGCGTTGGCTTCACGAAATTGCCTGAAAAGCTCGAGAAAATTGTTGATCCGGTTTTGGCTGGCATCCATTTTCAAACTCCATTTTTTTGATCCGACTCACCGCGCGCCCTTTTTTTGCTTTTCTTGTGGGTTTTGATATGCGACCGAAATGGCAGTCTAAATCAGTTCTTGGAAATGTCAAAAATCCTCGACCTGCCAGCCGCCGCCGTCCTTCTTCGGCCGCACCTTGATGGCGACAAACCTGAACGGGTAAAGCTCGGCAGCGAGCTTGATCTTGACGCGGGCGTCGTCCTGCCAAAAGCCCTTGACCTCGTGGGCCTCCATTTGCCCGTTGGCCAGCATGACGGCAAAGTCGGGCGTGTAAAACGTGTTGTCGGCGAGCCTGAATTTCAGGCCCTCGAAGCGGTACCACAGCACGTCGCCGGCGTGTTTCCTGATCGCCAGGTATTGCGCGTATGCCAGCTCGGTTTTGTTCATGACGCCGGTCTTGAGGCGACCCAAGGCGTACATCTGGTTCTTCATCGGACTATCCCCTTGTCGATTGCAATCTTCACTTCGGCGGCGCTAAGTGGCGTCTCGTCGCAGACGGGCGGCCGAACTCCGTAGGTCTTGCCGGGCCACCACTGATCGAGTTTTCCAACCGGGTACAGATCCCGATCCAAAGGCCCGACGGATCGGATTCGAGCTCTTGGGCTCGGCGCCATGCGTACACCTGCCATGCCCTGAACTCCGATGACGCCAACGCAGTCAAGTGGTCGAGTTGCTTGGTAAACGCCGGGCATGTCATGCTGCCTCGGGTTGCAGGCCAAGCGCGTCGGTGTAGCAACGGATCTGGTTCGGGTTGAGCTTATGCCCCGCCTCGTGGCGCGCCTTGAGGTCATAAGCCCATTGCTTCATGCCGTGCGGCCTCTCAACTTTCGGAAGCATTCCGAGCTTTGCCAACTCCTCGGCAACGCGGCTTGGGTCAGCTTTCGGCAACGGCAACACCGGAGACTCGGGCATCGGGGCAGATCGGCACAAATTGCGAAATTCGATCGGGTTTGGGCAGTGTTCCGGCAGGTTTTGGAGAGCCCACAGGATTCGCTTCTTCGATGTTTTGAAGGGGTCGATGGCATTGAGCCACGCCGTTTTGATGTCGGCGATTGGGGCCTGGCCAAGCGACCGATCCCATGCCGACCCGTATGTGGCCGTGCATTGCGTAAAAATGTAATCGACGGCCTGCATCATGCTGTGAGCTCCATTCGTTGAGGGGTGATGTCGATCACGGTTCGTGCCGGCATGTTGTCGGGGTGAACGCGTCCGGTCTGCTGCTCCCACCGTTCGCGACCGATACGGGCGTCCCGCTCGGCGAATGTCTCTCCGCCTCCCGGGAGGTTTTGAGCCAACTTGGCTGCATCGGATCGGCGCCCGATGGCCATGGCGATGGCGTATGAAAACCCCTTGCCTAGCGCGACCGCATCAGCTGCAGCCTGAGCGAACTCTGCAGTCGTGATGCCTGATTCGATGGCGGCTGTGAGCCTGGGGCTTGACGGGTTGACGCTGCCCATGCCTGCGGCTTTCATGGCTTTGCAAACGTCGCCCGGTTTTTCGCGCGCGGCTACAGCGCTACAAATACCTGATTCCTGTATTACTCTGGTGTCTGGTGTCTGGGGAGTGCTCTGTTCGTGCTTTTTTCGTGGCACGTCAGTATCACGCTTTGAGCACGCTTCGTGCTCGTTATGTGCCACTCTTTCGGCACGTCTCGCGGCCTCACGAACCAACGCAATCTCGCGGTTTACGTTCGAAACTGCGCCCGCCTTTTGAATCTCCGCTTCGATGCGTGGGTGCATCAACCCACTCTCAACAGCCTCGAAAAACCCGACGGCTACCTTGACCGCTGCGCGCTCATGTTTCTCGACGGCTCCGGCAATTCTGCAAAGTGCGGCGTGATCATTTGGCAGAGGTTTTTCTGTCGCATAGTAGTGATGAATTAACGCAAGATATGCGCCTCGCTCAGTGAGCGAAAGATGACCAGTATCTCGCTGAAAATCACCAATATAGTGTTTGTAAAAGTTCAATTCCAAAGCTCCCTCTGGCCCACCACCGGGATCCTGACCAGCTTCGCCGGGCGCCCGCTTACCGTCCTGCCGCCGTCGATTTCCTCGAGGCACCCCTTGGTGACCAGCGAGTTGATGCGACCGCACACGCTGGCCTCTTTCCAACCCAGGCGCTGCGCGATCTGCTCGCGGGTAAGTTGGTGGCCGCCGATCATCAGGTTCATGACCTCGGCCTCTTTGGGCTGCAGGTAATCCTTGACCGGCAGGCTGTGAAATGTCGCCATCGACGTGGCGGCCATGTTGTTTCGCATCATTGGCTCCTGTCTGTGTTGCGCCTGCCGACCAGACGCGCTGTCTTGGCCTGGGCTTGGCTGGTATCGGTTGGAGCGCCGAACGTGGCGATCGCCGTGCGTTTGAATGCCGTGATGGCGGCGTTGCGCTGGGCAGCCGGCACGTAATGACGGCGCGCGTAGGCCGCCTGGTAGGCGCGCTCTTTTTCTATTGCCGTCAAGGCCCGCGGTTGCTCCGGTTGGCGAATGTGAGCCGTGAATGCGTTGCCCTGGCTGGCGCCTGGCATCTGGTGGTAGGGAGTGGCTTGCGAATTCGCAAGACTGTCGAATTTCGGTTTCATTCCCTGACACTCCCTGCTGTTCCCAAGCGCGAAAACCGCATCGCGGCTACCTTCAGCGCATGGCCCTCCCCGAGCAATATCTTCTCCAGCAGCTGCGCGGCATGCTTCGCCTTGTCAGCGCCCGCGGCTTCGCAGAGAAGCTCCAGCACCGCATCTGCCTCGTCGGACACGCGGACGTGGATGCTGTTTTCACGCTTGGTCACAGCCATAGAGCGCTTTCAGAAATAAAAAAGCCCACCGGCCCTGGAGCCAGCGGGCGAACCCCAGCGATGTCGAAAAATGGACTAAACGACGCCACTTTGGAAGGGGAAAACTGGGAGGACACGGCGAAACCTTCAGGCTTGGGCGGTGGTGGCGTGGGTCTCTGGTTTGCCGCGCAGGACCGCCCAGTTCACGTCGGGGCGCAGTTCCTCGCACTTGACGCCCGTAAGGGCCTCAATGTCGGGGCACCACTCGGCCGGGACCTGGGTTTGTTTCCACTGGTAGACCACGGCGTGGCCACTAAGATTGAGCGTGCGCGCCATGGCGGTCATGCCGCCACAGGACTGGATTGCGCGCTCGAGGGGGGTCTCGGTTTTGGTTTCCATGGCCGAGAGCATAAGCTAGTTTTTCTATCTACGCAACAAAAACTAGCTAAACAAAAGAATATCTTGCTACTATGAGCATTCACACATTGATAAAACAGGGCCGAGAACGCTTGAAACTTACCGAGGAGGCGTTCGGTAAATTGGTCGGCGCTACGCGCGGAGCAGTTCAGCAATGGGAAAAAGAGGGCGGTACAGCCCCCAATAGAAAGCGGCAGCCATTGGTGGCGCATGCTCTCGGAATATCTGTCGCGCAACTGATGAGCGGGAACGCTGATACAGAGGAAGGCCCAAACATAGGGGGTTTCGTGCCGTTACTTTCAGACGTTCAAGCCGGTAATTTCAAAGAGTTCATCGATAATTTTCACCCCGGAGACGGCGGCATGGAGCGTGTGGCCGTAACAGTCCCGGTCAAGTCCCACACTTTCGCATTGCGAGTGACCGGCGACAGCATGGAGCCAGAGTTCACGCCTGGCATGATCCTAATCATTGAGCCCGAAATAGATCCACAGCCCGGCGACTACGTTGTGGCCAAAAACGGAAGCGATGAAACCACGTTCAAGCAGCTCATCAAAGATGGTGGCGACTGGTACCTGAAACCAGTAAACCCACGCTACCCCATCAAGCTACTTGGGAAGAGCCACATCATTGGAGTTTTGCGAGCGGTGGAAAGACGGTACCGTTGAATTTCTCCAACACAAAGGACCAAACAATGAAATTAAAAACCTACGGTTTGTTAACGATCGCCGCCTTTGTCATCGCTGGGTGCGCAGCGTCTGGGGTGCAGGTATCGCAGGATGCCGCCCTTCAATTCAAAGAAGGCCAGACCACGGAGAACGAGATTCTGGCAAAACTTGGAAAACCGACGACGGTAATGTTCAGCGGCGGGATAAAGACAATCGCCTACTCTGGAATGCAGTACCAGGTGAAAGGCGCCACCTTCATTCCGATCGTTGGCGCATTTGCTGGGGGCGCGGATTACACGATGTCCACGGCGATGTACCAGATCGCGTCAAACGGCGTGTTGCAAAAAGTGACCTACACGAAATCCGGAAGCGGCAGCCGGATGGGTACAACGCCCAACGAAGTGAATGCTGCGGAGCCAACGGCGGTCAAATAGCCAGTCCACCCAACCAGCCCGCCGCGCGCGGGCTTTTTCACGCCCGTTTCCAAACTACGTATACCGATAAGTAGTTTATTTTTGAAATTACCGCTAGTTTTTCTTGCTTTGATAGATTATCTATCTTATGATTGCGCTCAAGCCGCACCCCACAGCGGCAGGAGCAACAGATGGCAAGACAGCAAATCATCGAGAGCACGGTAGCAGGAATTCCCTGCCAGGTGCAGATCGATCACTTCGTCAGCGTCAAGGGCGACAGCAGCACCTGGGCATCTGACTGGGACTTCTACGGCTACACCGAAATCGAATTCACGGTGTGCGACCGCCGCGGTCGCGCCGCCCCTTGGCTCACCAACAAGCTGACCGCAGACGACAAGGCCCGCATCGAGCAAGAGATCGAAGAATTCATGGGGGTGCCGGCATGACCACCTACAACACCGGCAAGGTCCAGATCGGCCTGCTCTACACGCCCCGCATGCCCGAGATCTACGGCGACGCCCGGCGCCTGCAGACCGCTTTGATCGATGGTCGCACCGCTAACAAGCCCGGCGCGTTTGCGCGCGTCCTGGGTGCGATCTGGGGCTGGCTGTGAACTGCTGTAACGACTTTGGCCACTGCACAGGCGACGGTGACTGCGCCGTTAGACCTGCCCCTGTTTCATGCTGCGAGTATCACGCGCCACACGACTGCAACCAAGGCCGCGACTGCCCGGTGCGCCGCGCGCGCGCCGCTGACGAGCAGGTCACGCTTCCGCCTTACGAAGAGCTTGCGGCAACTCGAATCAATAAACCAGAGCCATTTCATGCGCTCGAAAAAGTGCTGATCGTGTTTATTGTGTTCGTTGCCTACATGGTCTGTGCCGGCCTGATCTGGGCTGGCGCCTATCACCTTCTCCCGCATGGCATCGCCTGATGCCAGCCACTTTTAACCCCGTTTTCCCTCAACCACAAAGGACCTCAAGATGAACGCCGTCGTAGACATCAACCAAAACATGGAGCTGGCACCGCAAACCAATGCGGCCGTCATGCCGGGTTTCAACAGCCAGGGCGGCTGGGAGCTTGCCAACCGGATCGGCAAGGCCTTTGCAGCCTCGTCTCTGGTGCCTGCTCAGTACCAGAACAACGTCGCCAACTGCATCGTGGCGCTCGAGATGGCCAACCGCATGGGCGCCAGCCCGCTGATGGTCATGCAGAACCTGTACATCGTTCACGGCAACCCCGGCTGGTCGTCGAAGTTCCTGATCGCTTGCTTCAACCAATCGGGTCGCTTCTCCGCCATGCGCTACGAGTGGAAGGACGACCGCAGCGGCTGCCGCGCCTGGGCGATGGAGAAGGCTACCGGCGAAAAGCTGATCGGCCCCGAGGTCACGGTTGCCATGGCCAACGCCGAGGGCTGGTCGACCAAGAACGGCAGCAAGTGGAAGACGATGCCAGAGCTGATGCTGATGTACCGCGCCGCCGCCTTCTTCGTTCGCACCTACGCGCCAGAAATCAGCATGGGCCTGCAGACCACGGAGGAAATGCAGGACGTCGTCGAAGTCGGCCCGACTGGCAACGTCACCAGCGTGACGTCGGCGCGCAAGCCGAGTGTGGTTATGCCGCAGGCGAAAGTGGTCGACCAGGACACCGGCGAGATTTACAACAAAGAGCCTGATCCGGTCGTAGACGACGCGCCGAAGAAGGAGTCCAAGGAATACCCGGCTGGCGCGCTGGCGACGGAAGGCGAGCGCAAGCTGATCATCAACCGCACCAAGAACAACAGCCTCGACATCCTCGACCTGATCGACCGCGCCGGCCTCACCGGCATGGCGCCCAACTTGGACGGGCTGACCAAGGACGGTTTCTTGGCCCTGCGCGACCAGTTGCCGAAAGCCGCGTAAATGCTGACCTTCGATCCAGTCAAGCACGAGTACAGGGATGGCGACCGGGTGATTCCGTCCGTCACCCAGATCCTGGCACCCTTGAGCGACTTCTCGTTTGTGGATGCCGACGTGCTGAGTGCCGCCCAGGAGTTCGGCACGGCGGTGCACAGGGCCTGCGAGCTGTACGACCTGCAGCAGCTCGACATCGACGCCCTGGACCCCGAGCTGCGGCCTTACCTGGACGGCTGGATCAAGTTCTGTCATGACCACAGTTGCCAATGGGTCGCCATCGAGAAGCGTGTCTATTGCGAGACCATGGGCTATGCCGGAACGCTCGACCGGGTCGGCTTTGTCGGCCTCGACAGCGCCGTCGTTGACATCAAGAGCGGCTCGGCCATGTTCCCCAGCGTCGGCCCCCAGCTCGCTGCCTACGCCCACGCCTACAGCGCGATCGCGAGATCCATGAAGCGCTACGCGGTGCGACTTTTCCCGGGCAGCTACGAGCTCAAGCAATACACGAGCCCGACCGACCTGTCCGTTTTCATGAGTCTGATCACGCTGCGCAGCTTTTGCGAGCGCCATTCCATCACCCTTAACTTCAAGGAGAAACAAAGTGTCTGAAACCATCCGCACCAAGGGCCAGGTCGTCTACGACGCCGACAGCGCCATCGTCTTCACCGGGCAGGCGCAGCGCGCCCTGGCCAACGCCGCCGACTTCACTGTTGACAGCGACGAAATGCTGGAAGCCGCGGGCGACGACCTCAAGGCCGTCAAAGGCCTGCAGAAGCGCGTCGAAGAGCAGCGCGTCAGCATCACCGGCCCGCTCAACCAGGCCGTCAAAGCGATCAACGAGCTGTTCCGGGCGCCAGCAAATTACCTGGCCGAAGCCGAGTCGAAGCTCAAGGGATCCATGATCGCCTACACCCAAGAGCAGGAGCGAAAAGCCGAGATTGCCCGCCGCGCTGCCGAAGAAGTGGCACGCCGCGAACGCGATCGTCTGGCAGAAGAACAGCGCCAGCAGGAAGCTGCAGCACGCGCCGCTGCAGAGGCCGCAGAGGCTGCGCAGATTGCTGCCGAAGTAGCGTTGGCCCAAGGCGATGCCGAAGGCGCAGCCAAGGCGCAGGAAGAGGCCCGCCAACAGGCCGAGGCATCCGAGCAGGCAACCGCAGAGGCGCATGCCGCCATGGTGACGGCGGCTGTAGTCAGCATGCCGGTCGCCGCACAGGCGCCGGCCAAGGTCTCCGGCATTTCGACCAGCAAGACCATGGATTACGAGGTCGAGGATCTCCACGCCCTGGTGGTGCACGTCGCCGCGCATCCCGAGTTGATCAGCCTGCTGATGGCCGACAGCGTCAAGCTGCGCGCCCAGGTGCGCGCCACCGGCATGAATACCAAGCTGCCGGGCGTGCGCGTGTTCGAGAAACGCAGCATGTCGGCGCGGGCGGCATGAAACGCACGATCACGATCACCTTTGACCACGAAGGCCATGTCGGCTGGGACGTTCACGAGAACGGCAAATGCTGCAACGGCCTTGGCTGGGACGAGATGCTGGGCCAGATAGCCGCTCTGACCATCAGCCCTTCTAGGGTTGGAAATGGCTTCGCCATGCGCACGCCAAAGGAGTGGAAGAAGCACCACGCAGCCATGGAATCTCGCAGAAAAGCAGAGGCGGCCGAGCGCCTGCGCAATGGAATCCCCTTTTAACGGCTCAACGGAATAACTTGTTGAAAGCACCTGGCAGGTAAGAGTTTAAAAAACGGAAAAACGTGTGGAAAGTTAAATATGAAAAACATCAAAACATGGCAAGACGTGCTACTGGAAATCACCGAAACAGACCCAGCAGATTTTAGCGATAGGTCAAACATCTGCATCAGTCAGAAAGACCTTGGCGACATTCTCAAGGCCGCGATGGATGAGCAGGAAGTGCATGACGCGCTGTGCCAAGCCTTGACAGGAGGGAAATGCACATGCTCATCCGGTCCAGCTACGGTTGACAAGGCATGGTCACAGTTCTGTGGGGGTATCGGTCGTGGCCCTGATGCGCCTTACCCCGGAATGATTGAAGCGTTTGAGGTTCACTACGGGCAGTCTTTCACCGACAAGGACTGGCGCAACGAAACCGGCATTTGGGCTGCTGCATGGGGTTATGCAGTACGACAGTCCGCCCCACCCTGCCAGGTGAAATTCCACACGGAGAGTGCTCCAGATGAAATCACCACTTCCACAAGTTAATCCGTTGAGCCCTTTTAACCAACCACCAGAAAAAGCAACTATGGCAAGCCTCAACACCATGGTCCAGCGCGTGTCGGGCTTGCTCGATACCAAAGACCTGTCCGACTGGGAAAGCGACTTTGTCAGAAGCGTCGCCCAGAAGACCGGGAACGGCCACAACACGACCAGCCTGACTGAAAAGCAGATCGACGTGTTGGAGCGGATTTTCAACAAGCACTTTGCGGGATAGATATGACAGACCAACCCACAGCAACACGGCCGCCATTCTTGGTTCGCGGCGTCGCCGCCATCAAGCACCTCAACGTCCGCAAGGAAGGGCCCGACGACGAGAAGATTCTGGCCGTCGATGTCAAGATGGAAATCAAGAACGTGGATCGCCGCCTGTGCGCCTACTTTGACGACGCCCTTGAGGCATTTCTGTGGCGCGGCAATACTGACGCCCTGATCGCCCGCAATGCCTTTCTTGTACCCGTCTCCTACTCCAACGAAATCAGCAATGCCAACGTGACGATTGGCACGCGCTCGTACATCGGCTGCGACGTCAAGAAGTTTTCTATGGAGCCGCGCGACGGCGGTGTGATGGCTCTGACCTGCAGCGTTGCGCTCTACCCCAACTCGAACGACGTCGCCGACCTGGCCAAGCTGGTGCAAGACGAGGAGCACATCCTGATCGAGGGACCGCCCGATCTGTTCGCATTCCCGGTACCGGCCGCCACGGCTGGCGACGCTCACGATTTGCTTTCGGCTGACAGCGACCAGATGTATGAGCAGGTCGTCGATCTCGTCCACAAGGACCGCAAGGCCAGCGTCTCGTTCGTGCAGCGCAGCCTGAAACTTGGGTACAACCGCGCGGCGCGCCTCATCGAGCGCATGGAGGCTGACGGCTATGTGTCGGCCATGAAGTCAAATGGAAGCCGCGAGGTGCTGGCGTGAAAGAGCGCCCAATCCTTTTCAGCGCGCCTATGGTGCGCGCGCTGCTCGATGGCAGCAAGACGCAGACGCGGCGGGTATGCAAGCTGAACGTGCGCGCTTCAATGCCGAAGCCAGAGTGGGATTCGATACTGCAATGCTGCCCCTACGGCAAGCCAGGAGACCGGCTTTGGGTGCGGGAGACATGGTGGCTTGACGAGGAAGACAACTTAATCATCTACCGCGCCGATCCAGACTCTGACGTTGTTGATGTGAACAAGCACGAAACCGGGTTTGCAAAATACAACTGGAAACCAAGCATATTCATGCCACGTTGCGCCAGCCGCATCACCCTCGAAATCACTGGCGTGCGCGTCGAGCGGCTGCAGGACATCAGCGCGGCCGATGCGCTAGACGAAGGCATCAAGATAGCCATCGATTCTGAGACAAAGGAACCGCTGATACGCATCAGTGGGAAATTCCCACCGGCGCAGTATGCAAGCGGATACGGCATCGTGATCGCAGAGTACGCCAGCCTGTGGGAGCAAATCAATGGCTCCGGCTCATGGGACCTGAATCCCTGGGTGTGGGTGATCGAGTTCAAGGTGGTGAAGCCATGAGCGACACCATCGACGGATACAAAGACATTGCCAATCACCGCAAGGCCCTGCGCCGGGCATACAGCGTCAACTGCCCGATGTGCGCACAGCAGCGCCCGCGCGCCAACCCCTCCGTTCTGCTGCCGCAACAGCGCTGCAGGCTTGATGGCTATCGTGACCCGCGCCCGGAATTGACCAACGAACAGTGGAGCCTTCAATGCTGACCCCTCAATTTCTGCTGCCCCTGCACGCCGAAATGGTTGTTGACCTGTTTGCCGGTGGTGGCGGTGCTTCTACCGGTATTGAGCAGGCCACCGGTCGCCCGGTTGACGTTGCTATCAACCACGATCCCGAAGCGATCAGCCTTCACCAGGCGAACCACCCTCAGACACAGCACTTTTGCTCTGATGTGTTCGAGGTCGATCCGATGGCCGTCACGCACGGCCGGCCGGTTGGCATGCTGTGGGCCAGCCCGGACTGCAAGCACTTTTCAAAGGCCAAGGGCGGCAAGCCGGTTAGCAAGAAAATCCGCTCGCTGGCCTGGGTAGTGGTGAAGTGGGCCAAGGCCGTGCGGCCGCGCATGATCTTCCTTGAGAACGTCGAGGAATTCCAGACATGGGGACCACTCAACGCCGACAACATGCCGTGCCCACTGCGCAAGGGCGACACGTTCCGGCTATGGAAGCGCTCGCTTGAGAAACTGGGCTATGTCGTCGAGCACCGCGAGCTGCGGGCCTGCGACTACGGCGCGCCGACGATCCGCAAGCGGCTGTTCCTGGTGGCGCGCTGCGACGGCATGCCGATTGTCTGGCCGCAGCCAACGCACGCTCAGCCCGACAAGAAGGGCAAAGTTCCCAAGGGCATGAAGCCATGGCGCACTGCGGCTGAGTGCATCGACTGGAACATCCCAGCGCCCAGCATCTTCGAGCGTAGCAAGCCACTGGCCGACGCTACTTGTCGGCGGATCGCTAAGGGGATCATGCGCTACGTAGTAGATGCGGCGGAGCCGTTCATTGTTGGATTAGCCCACGGAGAATACAAAGATCGCGCAGGAAGTCGATCACACAGCATCCATGATCCGGTGCGCACGATTCATGCCGGCGGCGGGAATCATGCCTTGGTTTCTCCGACACTCATACAAACCGGCTACGGCGAGCGCGAAGGCCAGGCACCGCGTGCGCTGGACATTGAAAAGCCAATCAGTACGCTGGTCGGCACACAGAAACATGCTCTGGTGTCAGCGTTCTTGGCAAAGCACTACACCGGCGTGGTCGGCAGCGACATGGCCGACCCGATGGCGACTGTGACTAGCGTGGATCATCACAGCCTGGTGACGGCCAACCTAATCCACATGGGGCACGGAGAGGGAAAGGACGGAGGCAAGCGGTTCAGCCACGGCATTCGTGACGTGCGCAATCCGATCAACACCATTACGGCCAGCGGTGCTGTTGGGGCGCTGGTCACCAGCAACCTAGTCAAGCTGCGCAATAACCAGTTCGGTCAATCGGTCGATGATCCCATTCCAACCTTGACCGCAGGCGGTGGCCACGTTGGCGAGGTCCGGGCTTTCCTGATCAAGTATTACGGCACGGACCAAGACCCACGGCTGACAGAGCCCATGCACACCGTGCCGACCAAAGACCGGTTCGGTCTGGTCACGGTGCATAGTGAGGAGTACGCCATCGTTGACATCGGCCTGCGCATGCTGGCGCCGCGCGAACTGTACACCGCGCAGGGTTTCCCTGCGTCTTACCAGATCGACTTCGGAGCCGACGGCAAACCACTCACCAAGACCGCCCAGGTGCGCATGTGCGGAAACTCTGTTTGCCCACCGTTGAGTTGCGCAATCGTTGGCGCGAACTACGCCGAGGCAGAAGCAGAAAGGATTGCAGCGTGACCACTCAACCATCCTTGTTCGACCCGCAAAACCTAGCGTCATCCGTAGTGATACCCAAGGCGCCGGAATTGGTCCCCCACAAATGGCCGTTCCCCGGAATGACTCCGGAGGATTCCGCGAGAGCGGCGTGGGCAATGACTGCAGAGTATGCCGACATGCTCGCTGCGGTAATCCAGTCACAAGGCGGAGCGGAACTGACCCGGCAGCAGGTCCTTGCATTGATTCCGAAGGACTGGCGTGAATTGCTGGGTCGGTTTGTGGACGGCAGCATCGGCTGGACGCAGGGCGAACAGCGCGGCATTGAGACCAAGTATGTATCCCACGATGGCGGAGGCTTTCACTTCACCTTCCGGGCGACCAACATTGATTTACTGAGGAAAGCAGCATGAATCTGGTTGATGAGATGAATATGGCCATTCAAAAGGCCAAGGGCATCGGCACTCCGATTACCGAATACCGGATTCATCCAGATGACTACTCCGCGCTGCGTAGTCAGGTCAAAGTATTCACCTCCGATCCGCAAACCCATCATTTCGGCCTTCGCCTCATTCTTGATGAGCAAGCCGCAAGACTACCCCGAAAGTCCGCAGCATGAACACCACCCTCGAAGCCCGAGAAGTCGAGCAGATCACCGGCTACAAGCGCCCGTCAGACCAGCTCACGGAGCTGCACAGGCAGGGTTTCTACCGAGCCCGGCGCAGCCCGACGACAGGCAACATCATCCTGGAGCGCGAACACTACACCTCGGTGTGCTGCGGTTCGCGTCCGGTCAACGCCCCGCGCGTGCGCGTTCCACAACTGAGAACAGCATGATCAAATCAGACCTCCCCAAGCGCGTCCACACGAAGAACGGCTCCTACTATTACGTGACTGCTGTCGGCAAGAAGCGAAAGTGGACGAAGTTGTGCCGCGTCAAGGAAGGTCTGCCCAGGCTGTACCGGGCCATCGCTGAGCTGACGGCGGCCGACACCATGGACGACTCCGTAACCCGGCTGATCGGCGACTGGCTTGTCGAGGTGAGTCCGACGCACGCCAAGAAAACGCAGGAAAACGAAAGCTACATGTGCCGCGAAGTCGGCAAAGCCTTCTTCGAGTTCCGCAGCAAGGAAGTCACGCCGCCCGACGTCGTGACGTTTCTCAAGGCCTACAAGGCCATGCCGCGCAGCTACAACGCCTATCGCAGCCACATTCGTGAGCTCATGCGCTACGCCGAGGAAAAGGGATGGCGTCCGCCTGGCGCCAACCCAGTCAACAGCATCCGGACGATGCCACTCAAGGCGCGCACGCGCTACATCACCGACAGCGAACTGCGGCGCATCAAGGTCGGCGCCATTTACAGCAACGCCCATCCAACCAAGGGATTCAAGACCAAGAACCGAAGCGGCCTGATGCTGTGCGCGCTGATCGACATGGCCTATCTGACCGGGCAGCGCATCAGCGACCTGCTGTCCATGGAGTGGTCCGACGTCAAGCAAAACGGGATCCTGTTCGAGCCGGCCAAGGTCGCGGGGTCAACCGGCGTCAAGGTGCTGATCCAGTGGACGCCCAAGTTGCACAACGTTGTCGATCGCCTCAAGGCTCTCAAGCGCGCCGACATCACGCGATGGATGTTCACCACGCAGGGCGCCCAGAAGTTCACGTATTCCGGCGCCAGCACGGCCTGGAAGCGCGCCGTCAAGCGAGCCGGCGTCCGAGGTGTGACGTTCCACGATTTGAAGGCCAAAGCCATCACCGACGTGGACGATATTCGCGGGATGATGGACGCCCAAAAGATGGGCGGTCACAGCACTCAGACCCAAACGGCGGACTATGTTCGGCACAAAAAGGCCAAGCAAACCGGAGCCACGCGTTAGAGGAATTGGCTTTTGTTAGAGGCTTGCTACTGAAAATATAGCAAACTCTTTATATATATGGTCGGGGCGAAAGGATTCGAACCTTCGACCCTCTGGTCCCAAAGCTGATTGATTTTCCAAACAATTCAAATACTTAGGCCGCTTTCCTCTAACGACGTGCATATTATGGCTCACGATTTGGCGCGGCTTGCGGGGGCTCCGTTAGAGGGGTTTTTTGCTCTGGCTTTGTACGCTGCTCATGCTCCCGATCGTTCAAAGCCGCTGCCCTGGTGATCTGGTTTTGCAGCTTGGCTTCCAGTAGCTTTCGGGCCTGTTCACGCAAGTCGTCTTTCCAGTCACGTTTGGGGCTTAGCGCCGGGTGATCCGGGTGCATCCTCACTTGATCCCCCTCACTGCGTAGGCGTCAGCCCTGCAGCTGGTGTAAGCGACATTGATGTCGTCGGCTTCTTTGGTGAGCTGAGCGAGTAATCCACTAAGCTCTGCTGAAAGTAGCCCGCCGGCTTGGGCAGGGTCTGCTGGACGATCACCGGCGGCGGTAGCAGCTTGATTTGTGGCGCCACCACCACCTGGCCCACATCCGGCGGCGTTCGGGTCGCGCAGCCGCCCAGCAGCGCCGGCAATGCGGCGCAGGCGATCAGACAGATCGGTAACAGTCTTTTTGTGGTCAGCATCTTGAAGCTCCTGGTTGTTTTTGAAATCCTGCAGAGCCCACTCGGCGGCGTGCACCTTGTCGGTCTCGCTGGCCAGGGTGGCGGCTGCCTCGGCCTTTTGCTTATTGATTGCGGCCGTGTCGATTGCGAGCTGGCGATCTGCACCGCGGCCCTCGATGTAGCGCTCTCCAAAGACCAGTGCGGCCAGCAGCACCAGGCCGATGACGGCTTTGAATTGAATGTCAGTCATGCGACCCCCGATAGGCAAAGGTCGCGCTCCAGCACGCGGCGCTTGGTCAGGCCTGGCAGCGTCACGGCTACGCCGGCGATCCGGGCCTTGTCCCATTTAAGCAGTTCAGTGCATGCACCGCGATGGTCGCCGGCCGCCAGTTTTCTGGCAGCGGTTGACTTTGTGCTGTTGCAGGCAATGCTTGCCCCGACGTTGTACGCGGCGTCCGCAAAGGCGGCGAGTACAGGGGCCGGCAAGCCCGGCCGGCAGGTGTCCAAGGTTTGTACGACATCGCTCATCTCCTTTGTCAGCATTGCTTTGCATTCGGGCACCGTCCGAAAATCGGTCATCTTGACGCCCTTGGTCGATCCCATGCAGATGGTCGGCAGGCCGGTCACGTCGCGGTAGGCGTACTGGCGCAGGCCCTCGCAAGGCCCGGCAATGGCAGCGGCCAGAACCAGGGCGACGGCGCGCTTGTTGGTTTCTTCGGTCATTACTGCTTGCCCCCACCCTTGAGCGTGTAGTAAAAGACCATCACTGGAGCACCAATGGCTGTTGTCCACTTCACAAAGGAGCCGAACAGACCAATTACCTTGAAAAAGCTCTTTCCCAACCTGAGAATCTCCAGCACCTCTGCCGTGTCGGCGCTATTGATGTCGAGCTTGCTTTCGATGCGCGTCATCCGCTCATCGCCCTTTTGGAACCGCAGATTCGCAATGTCAAGTCCGATGCATCCGCCGTCCTCATGGTGGATGTTGATGTCCGACAATCGGCGCTTCGGCAGCTCGTCGGCAATCTGTGTAAGCGAGGGGTAAATATCCATCTCAGACATGGGTGACTCCTATTTATGTGCGAAGCGCTTGCAGCGCCTGATCCTGCGTGATGGCCAGGCTGTAATTGGTCGCCAAAAAGCCGGCAAATAAAGCGCTGCGGTCGTCCGGGTAATACGTGAGCTGCAGTCGGTATGCAGCAGCCTCGATACGCAGTCGCGCGGCTGGAAACAACTTGTAGATGGCACCGAACACGGCCGGTGCAGTGATGGCCACATAGGCCCACTCAGGCCGCTGCAGGGCATATACGATGCCAGCAACGATCAGCATCGCCAGTGTTGTCAGCAGCCATTGCTTTGCGTGCACCATCTCGCGCAGCGTGTCGTCCGTGGCCGGCACCGTGTTGAGCAAGATGATGGCCACCAGCGCACCCGCAAATCCCGCCACCAGCAGATCGGCGCGCAGGCCTAGCGGGATGCCAAATGCGGTGATGATGGGCAGCGAGGCCGTGGCGGCCAGCAGCGTGGCAGCAGCGGTGGAGGTAGGCTCAGCCATGGGTGTCTCCTTCATTTTTATAAATATGTTGCTGCCATTTCCACGACCGCTCACAGTGATTAGGGTCGCGAAAAATCCAGTTGATCAAGCGCACAAAGCCGCCCTGCCTGACGTTGCCCAGGCAGACGATGCAAAACAAGAATGCGTCGAGCGTGGTGAGTAGCATCTTGTAGCGCTCGCCGGAATTGCTTAGGCACCCTACGACCAGGATGTAAATGGAAGCAAATAAGATGGGCTGCCAGGTCATACGCCCAACTCCACAATCAGTTCGGGCACCGAATGCGGACACGCTCCGGCGACGATTGCAAAGTCGCAGTCGGTCGAAGTCCCGGCCTTGCGAACGTAGTAGGTTTCCCAAATCGACTTGATCCAGCCTTGCACCGCCAGGCATTTGGGCTTACCTTGCAGCACACCCATGGTGATCAGGCCAATGGCACTGCCAGAGATTGCGGCGTACTCAAGATCGTGCGCCGCTTGCCAGAGCCGGGCGATGCGCTGCGCCTCTGGGTCGGGCCGCATCGCCATCTCATCAGCCTGCATCTGCTCCCAATCTGACTGGCCGAAGATTCCCAGCACACCATCCACTTGCGTGTCTGACTCATCCGGGCAAGTGCCAAAGAACTGCGGCACATCGGTTGGGTAGGCAGACTCACGCGCCCACACGAAACTCAGGCCGACGACGGGCGGAAACTTCGGGCCGTTTTGCGCTGGCTGGGCGGCAATGCTGATGCCGGTCTGGGCATCGACGTAGGTGAATTTGAGGTATTTCATGGTTTTCTCGGTTAAACAATGACGCGGGTCAGATCTGAGCGCACGCGGTGGCCGTGGCTGCGCAGGATTTGGGTAAAACGCTGGCGCTCGCGCCATGCGTTGGCGTGGCGCATCAGGCCAAAATAACTGTTGGCTGTGGCCTGCACCTGGTGCGGATCGGCGTCACGCCCAGCGGTGACGATGATGAAGGTGTTGGCCTTGTACACAAACACCACCAGGTCAACCACTTCGTCACGCAGCTTGACCGCCAGCGAGTGCTTGAAGTCGCGTGGGAAGTCCTTGGTCACTTTGGTGATCTGCTGAAGCAGTTCATAGGTGACCTTGTAGATCGGCAGGTGTTGGTACTGGGCCATGGCAGTCAGGGGTCAAAAGGATTGAAGGATCAAATAATTGATCGCCTGACAGCCCGCACATAGTAGGCACTCGCCTTACTGACGCTGTACTGGAAGCCGGGAGCGCCCGAGCCCCAGTACTGGAGCCACGCGTCCGTCGTGGAGTACTCCGACGCCGACCAGTAGTAGTACGAGCCGTAAGCAAAGGCCTCAGCATTGCCTGTTTGGAAAGCGCTCGCGGAGGTCTGCGCTGGACTACCTGAGGTATAGGCGGCACCCGTGGGGCTGCTGTTGTTGTTGAGGCCGTGGGTGTTGGCGACGTCGCCATACGAGCCCAAATTCATGTAATTTGGCGTGGCACCTGTGGACCTGTCGGCGCTGGTGTAGTTGGCATCTGTCGTGGGCTTGAGGTTGCGCCAGGCCAGCTCAAGTTCATCACGAGCAGGTAGATACCAATCGGTCTTGCCGCCAATGCTCAGGTTGTGACACCACCAAGCCGCTGGATACACAGTGCTGGTATCTGCCGCCACCATGGCGTCGGTGGCTTTTTTGCCTTCGGTGAGCGTACCGCAGGCGCTGGGCGCGGCGGTGTTGGCATTCTTGAATGCAATGCTTGAGTTTTCGCCGCTGGACTTGGGCGCGACGATGACGCGGTACTTCGCCATGATCGACCAGTCCGTGAAGGTGCCGCTACCCCCGACGCTGGTGACGTTGATGGTCAGGGTAGTTCCTGATGCTCCCGTTACAGTGCCAATGAATTTATTGGCCGGATTCGCCCTGCTGCGCACTTCAAGCGCCTGCCCGGAATAGACAATTGGCGCACTGGTCATATCAGCCACTGTGAAGGCTTTGCTTCCGGTGGCAATGGCAATGCTAGTGCTGGATTCCACTAACTCATTCCAAATCAACCCGGCGTAAGAGCCGCCCTCGAAAGAGGCGCCAAAACTTGGGGTTGCGGTTGGCGTGGCGATGTAGCTATTGAAACTGGTTGCAGTCTGGAAACTGAACGCACTGGAATACGATGACACGGATGAATTCGCGCCGCGATAGCGCACGCGCCAGTAATAAGTGGTGTTGACCGAAAGGCCGGTCACAGTCCAGCTCGTCTTGTTAGTGGAATCGGCCATGCTGCTGGCGACAACGGTACTGAAGCCACTGTCTGTGGCCACTTGCCAATCGCTGTTGAGGTGCGTGGTCGAAATTCCGAACCAGGAAAATGCCGATGCCGACAGCGCGACGCTGGCCGCTTGCCCCGTCGCCGCGTTGCTCGGGGCGCTGTTTGTTGGGGTATTCACCCCAGCAGCAGCCACGGTGATACTGATGTTCTTGGTTGCACCACCGCCAGAAACCACCAAGGTGTCGGTACAAGCCGAGCTAGGCGCGGTGTACGTGATCGTCGCCCCCGACAGGCTGGCTGTGCCCGAAGTCGCGCTAACCGTATAGGTCGTGAACGAATCCGGCGCCAAAATGGTGAAGGTGCTGGCCAGGGTGACGTAGGTGCTGGCGCTGCCTGAGACAGAAATGCTGCCGCCGACCGTTATGTCCCCCGAGCCGAGCAAAGAAGCACCGCCTACCGTCTTGAGATTGGTGCCGGAAACCATGGTGGCTTGTTTTCCGTCCAGGCTGTCCTTTACCAACTTCTCGCTCGCGTAATGCGAGTCGTCCGGAGTCGCTTGAAAAGACGTCCGCTTGTTGGCGGCGTTCTCGGGCACGTAGCCCAGGCCAACTTCGGTCACCGCCCAGTTAGCGCCAGTCTGGCCGGGGGTGTCCACCACGGCCCGCACGTTGGTACCGACGGCGTAACCCAGCAGCACGCCGGATGTCGCCACAACACCGATCGTCCAGATGTCACCCTTGAGGATGGCGCCAGCAGTGCCGGAGCCGCCAGTTGTGGGGTAGGTGTTGACTGATGCGTTGAAGCTCCCACGGTCATCCCACAGGCCGACGACAAGCGCGTCTGAATGGGCGTTGGCTGAAGCGAGCACTGCGGCATCAGCGGCGGCCTGCGCTGTGCTGACGGGTTTGGCGCTATCGGCCGTGTTGTCCACTCCACCCAAGCCGACAGATGTTGCCGTGGGCGCTGGCACATTCACAGTGACAGAGCCACCGCTGGCGGTGGCCGTGACCCCGCCACCGGTGAAGTTGAATGCGGTTGCAGCGGCGGTCAGTTGAGTGCCTTCGTCGGCAACTGCGACACTGGGGCCGGTATCGCCCTTTTGGGCCACGACCATCCAGCTGGCTGATGGCGGTGCGCTGTTGACGTTTTGAGTGATGGCAGCATAAGAGCTGCCGTTTAGGGACACGACATCGTTAGGGAGGTAGGTCGCGATTGCCGAGTGCTCGCCGCGCAGGGTAAAGCCTGTTGCGAGCGGTTGGCTGGATGCCAGATAAATCGAGACAACGGCCGTCACGGCGTTCAATGCTGACGCCAGGGCGATGATCTGGTCGCCAGACGCCAGGTTGATTGGTTTTGGCCAGGAGAACTCGCCGTTGGCCGCCACAACCCGGTCTTGGGCGATAGTGGTGGTGATGCCGCTCGCCTTGTTGTAGAGTTTGATCGCGATGGTTTTGCTGGCCCCCGTGATGTTGGAAAATACGATGCCGTGCGCTGAACCGGTCAGCGTCACGGGGCACTCGAACAACAGTGTCTCTACTGTGCCAAGCGATAACGCCTTTTCTTGAAAAGCCATTTTTTAACTCCCGAAAATGATGGAAAGGGCCACTGCATCCGGCAGGTCGGCGATGTCTGTTGAGGTCAAGACAATGTCGCCCTGGCGGCCAGCGACGGTGAAGATTAAGTTGCCGGCGGCAGCTTGTTGAGCGGAGGCTGCGGCTGCGGCTGCGTTGTTGGCAGATGTCAGGGCGGCGGCGAGGGAGGCTGTCGCTTGGGTGGTGGCTACCCCCGCATTGGCTGCGGCCGCAGCAGCGGAGATGGTTGCCCCTGCCACGATGTTGGTGGAGTCCACCACGGAGCTGGCTGCAGCAGAGGCGCTGTTGGAAGCCAGGGTTGCCTGCGTCACGGCGGCGGCGGCGGCGGTCACCGCTGTGCCGGCCGAGGTTGCGGCATCGGTGGTGCTCTGCGTGACGGCCGCTGTCAGGGCGGTGACCGTCGTCTGGCTCGCCAGCACGATAGCCTCGCTTGTCGCTGCGGCGTTTTTGCTGGCCAGGGCGTTGGTCTCGCTGGTCGCTGCAGCGTTTTTACTGGTAAGGGCGTCGGCGGCTGATGCTGCCGAATTGCTCTCGGCTGTCCCAATGGATGCTGCAGAGGCAGCAGCGGCATTTTTGCTCACCAGCGCCGCCGCTTCACTGGCGGCTGCATTCGTCTCGCTCGATGCCGCTGCGTTCTTGCTGGCCAGGGCGTTGGTTTCGCTGGTGGCGGCAGCGGTTTGACTGGTGAGGGCTGCGGTCGCTGATGCGGTGGCAGCGGTCTCGCTCGATGTTGCCGCTGCGGTGGCCGCAACAGCGCTGGCCTCGCTGGTAGCTGCGGCCGTTGCAGAGGTAGCGGCAGTATTTTTACTCGCCAGCGCCGCAGCCTCACTGGCGGCTGCATTCGTCTCGCTTGATGCCGCTGCGTTCTTGCTGGCCAGGGCGTTGGTTTCGCTGGTGGCGGCATTCACCGCAGATGTAGCCGCGTGTGTCGCGCTCAAATTGGCGTTGTTCGTGGCAGCCTGTGCGGTGGCGTCATAGTCGGCCCAAGCCCCACTGATGTATGTACGGAGCTTATCCTCGACCGAGTTGAAATACTCTGCGCCTTCTTGCAATGCCTGGCCGTTGCCGTCCAACGTTGGGTCGGCGGTAAAGGTGCCAAGGTACAGGGCGCGGAATGATGCCAGGGCGGCGGCTAGCGTAGCCTCAGACGCCGCTGCAGCGTTTTTACTGGTAAGGGCGTCGGCGGCACTGGCAGAGGAACTGGCGGCACTGGTCGATGCCTCAGCGGCCTTGGTGGTGGCAATGCCCGCCTGGGTGGTGGCAGTGGTAACGGCGGCCTGTTGGGCCGTGGTCCCGCCGTAGATCGCCAGGGCCGAGGCGGCGCTGGTTGATGCCGCAAGCTCACTGGCGTGAGCATTGGTCTCGCTGGCGGCAGCGCCGGCCACAGAGGCCGCCAGACCCGTCCTGACCGTGCTCACGGCTGCGAGCAATGCTGTAGTGTTGGTGTCGAGCGTATCGACCTGGGCAACAAGATCTTCTATGGTGGCAAGCGTCACTTTGTTTCCTTTTCAAACGGGCTGTATCGGCCACTCGATCGCGAGTTGGTCGGGTTGATTGGTGATGTCGCGCAAGGCCTGCCGGTAAGCGGCCCATGTTGATTTGGTGCTCAGAGGCACATCCGGCAGTTGCGTCCAGTCAGAAGCCGCCAGCAGGATATTTCGCTGCACGCGCACGGCCGCCCACAGATCGTCAGGCGTGCGGCGATCCACCCACTGCTTGGTGGCGTAATCAAACTGGTGAAAGATCGAGGGCTTGACTGGCTTTTGGACGATTGCGCCGGCTTCGAAATACACCTGGTCGGGCCAGTACCCGGTCTCGTCGAGGACAAAGAAGTTGGAGCCGTTCATTTCGGCGATGGCTTGCGCATCGTCCTCTGGCCCGAGCTGCTGGCGGATTTTGAGGCTGCCGTCGGCGTTGAAAATGTGAAGGTAGATCACCGATAGCTCCTCAACAAAGTAAACCGTGCCAGGTGATTGCCAACGGCATACTGCTGCTGTGCATACATGTAAAGCGTGTGTGTTCCGGCGCTCAGGCCGGAGTAAAACGTCGGGATGGTCACCGTGCCGTCATCGCCGCCGGTGTAGTAGTCGTAGTCGGTATAGCCATCGATCTGCGCGCGCACCTCGAACGTGCCCAGGATGTTGCTTGTCTGGAACCCATAGGTGAGCAGGATCGAGGCGTTGCCCGCGTGCTCCATCGTGAATGTGTAGGTCGCCCAAGCGCCGTTCGCAATCCACTGCCAGGTCGACAGAAACTCAGTCGCTGACTTCGACACGATATTGGCGTTGGCGATCAGCTGCCCGTTGATCGTGATGCCGCCCGTCATGTCATAGACGATGTTGTTGGCCGGCGTGCCAATGGCAAAGGTGCCGTTGCTGTTGAAAACGGCGCCGTATCCGGTCATCGATCCGGTGCCGGCTGCACCGACGGCAGGCGAGATGCCGTTCGAGACGGTCAAGCCCTCGGCGTTGATCGAGCGGGCCGAGATCGAGCCATCAATAATCAGGGAGCCGTCCAGGCCGAGGGCGGTCGTGCCGTTGACCGTGCCCAGCGACAACACGGCTTTGGGTGTGCCGGTGCCGTCTGGTTTGCAGATCAGGAACTTGTCGGCCAGGATCACGAAGGACCCGACGGTGCCATCGCTGTTGAGCTCGAAGCCAGTCACATGGTTGTTAGCGTCCACCTTGACCGAATACTTGGCATTGAGTGTGCCCAGGGCCGATGCGTTGGCGCTGCTCTCAGTCTTGACGGCTGCATAGTCCCCGGTGTTGAGCCGGGCCTGCACCTGGGTGGTGGCGGTGGCGAGCGCACTGTCGGCGGTGGAGCGCGCCGTTTGCTCAGTCTGGATGGCGGCGGTGTTGCCCGCGACCAAAGTGGCGAGCGCAAGCCTGGAGGTAGCTTCGGCACTGTCGGCGGTAGAGCGCGCCGTTTGCTCAGTCTGGATGGCGGCGGTGTTGCCCGCGACCAAAGTGGCGAGCGCAAGCCTGGAGGTAGCTTCGGCACTGTCGGCGGTAGAGCGCGCCGTTTGCTCAGTCTGGATG
>CAIJXJ010000070.1 GCA_903824575.1 uncultured Methylobacillus sp. | reverse complement strand
TGAACCCTTCTTCCGTTGCGGAGGGGGAGAGAATCAAACTCTCCGCAGAGTCCAACACCAGGTCAGATCCAATTCCTTCGCAACAAGATTGTTTTCACGGTCTGCGTCAGCCCGATGTAGCAAAGAAGTGTCAACAGGAGAATCGGCCAGTACAGCGCAGGCAATTCCGTGAAGCCCAGTGAGGGTGCCAGGGGGGAATGAGGAAGCCAAAGGCCTATCATCATGATGATGGTCGAGGTCAGGACAAGCGGCACGCTGGGCCTGCTCTGGAGGAACGGGATCTTGTTTGTACGAATAATATGGATGATGAGCGTCTGCGTCATCAGCGATTCAACGAACCATCCTGTCTGGAACAGTGAGGAGCGTGCCGGATCCCAGCAATGGAAGACGTAGAGCATCACGAAATATGTCGTGTAATCAAAGATGGAACTGATGGGGCCGATGAAAAGAATGAACCTTGTGATCTCATCGATTGACCAGGGGCGGGGCTTGACGATTTGTTCGGGATCGATATTATCGGTGGGGATGGGAACCTGGGAGAAATCGTACAACAGGTTATTGGTCAACACCTGAATCGGCAACATCGGCACGAAGGGAAGGAATGCACTCGCACCCAACACGCTGAACATGTTTCCGAAGTTGGAGCTTGCCCCCATCCGCACATACTTGAGAATATTGGCGAATACTTTTCGTCCTTCAAGAACCCCTTCTTCCAGCACCATTAGACTCTTCTCGAGAAGGATGACATCAGCGGATTCCTTCGCGATATCAACTGCGGTGTCGACCGAAATGCCCACATCTGCCGCACGCAATGCAGGCGCATCGTTGATGCCATCACCCATGAAGCCAACCACATGTCCGTTGGCACGCAGGACCTCGATAAAGCGCTTTTTGTGCGCCGGGGAAAGCCTGGCGAAGATCGTGGCCTTTCTGGCAGCAGCAAGCAGCTCCTCATCCGACATCTTCTCGATGTCCGAGCCGAGCACGAGGTGTTCGGTCGGCAGGCCTACATCATGGCACACCTTTTTGCTCACGAGATCGTTATCGCCGGTGAGAATCTTGACAGTGACGCCATGTTTCTGCAATGCTGCAATGGCCGGGCCTGCGCTTTCCTTGGGGGGGTCCAGGAATGCTACATAGCCCCGCAGCACGAGGTCAGTTTCATCGTTTTTTGAATATGCGGCGCGCCGCTCCAGATCCTTGTATGCCACCGCCAGAACCCGAAAGCCGTCAGTGCTCAACCGCTCGTACTCATCGCGCAGGTCCTGAATAAGAACCGGGTCCATCGGAAGAATCTCGTCCTCAAGTTCAAAACGTGTGCAACGTTGAAAGACCTCTTCCGGCGCACCCTTCGTTAGCAGACGATGAACGCCGTCAGGCATTTCGACGATCACGGACATCATGCGGCGGGAAAAATCAAACGGGATTTCATCCGCTTTCTTGTACTGTTCGACGGCGTGCCGTTCGTGCACATCCTGGCGGGAGTCGAGAATTGCCCGGTCGAGAACATTCTTCAGCCCGGTTTGAAAATGGCTGATCAGGTACGCGTCACGGAGGACCGCATCGTCTTCCTTCCGCACGACATCACAGTGACGTTCAAGAATAACATGATCCATCGTGAGCGTGCCCGTCTTATCCGTACAGAGCACGTCCATTGCACCAAAGTTCTGGATGGAATTCAGTCTTTTGACGATGACCTTCTTCCTCGACATGATGATGGCACCCCGCGAGAGACTGACGGAAACAATCATGGGGAGCATTTCCGGCGTCAGGCCGACAGCGACAGCGAGAGCGAAGAAGAACGCTTCGCCCCAGTTGCCCTTTGTGAGCCCGTTGATGAGAAAGAC
>CAIJXJ010000069.1 GCA_903824575.1 uncultured Methylobacillus sp. | reverse complement strand
TCCTGTTAGCGGAATTTTGAATTTTAATTTCAGAGGGAGCCCCGAGCAACTCCCCAACCTTCATTATAGTTGCTTCAAATTGTAAATTTTTCTACTTCCCGACGTGTACTATCAGCAATCTTTGCAAGTTCAATAATGGTTGCTGCAATTTGTTGTGAGGCTGCCGCATTGCTTTCAGCGATCTGGTTCAAACCGCTCACATTTGCGTTGATTTCTTGTACGGCGGAGCTTTGTTGCTCCAAAGCGGCAGAAATACGTTGCATCATGCCCTCTGCTTCATTCGAACCGTTTTCGATGCGCTCCATGTCTGCAGCCACTTCTTTCACGGTCGCCACCGCGCGATTCGCCTCCGCTACTGCCTGTTGCACGAGTATAGTAATTTCCTGCGTGCTCGTTGCAGAATTGGCAGCCAGCTTACCTACCTCCTCGGCTACCACAGCAAAGCCTTTACCATGCTCACCTGCCCTGGCCGCTTCGATTGCGGCATTCAGACTTAACAGATTGGTCTTGTTGGCAATCCCCTGGATAACATCGGTGATTTTGTTAATTTTTTCGGAGTTGGAAGCGATGCTGTTAACCACTTCGACCATGCGCTGCATTTTAATCTTGCCTGCACGCACAATCTTGACTGATTCCTGTGATTTTTGCGCCGCCGATTCGGTATTTCGGGTCACATCTTCCACCGATGTGGCTGTCTGGCGCACCGCATTCGCCACCTGATTAATCGCATGCATCTGATTTTGCGCACCATCGCTGATCTGACCGATCGCATTGCTGGTTTGATTGGCTGCGGCTGCTACCTGACGGGTATTATCATTGATGGCACTTATCGAGCGCCCCAATCCGTCCAGTGAAATATTGATATTTTCCTTCAGCCTGGCCAAATCACCTCGACCTTCAGCTCGGATACGCCCGTTGAGATCGCCCCGTGCGACCCCGCTCATCACCTTGCCCACATCGCCCAACATGGCCTGCATGGCTTCCATGGCATTCGTAGACTGATCTATCGCCTGCTTGAACTCTCCTTCGACATTCACTTCGACCCGCTTCGCAAAATCGCCATCGCGCAGTGCCTGCATAAGCGCGACCAGTGCATTCATTGTCAGTTGCAACCGGTCCACGGATCCATTAACACTTTGCTTTAAATGATCCAGATCGCCACTGGCTTGCACATTGACGCGTTGCTTGAAATCCCCGCCAGCTACCCCGGCCATGACTGCATTAGTGCTGTTTAGTGCACTCTGCAATGCGCCCATCATGCCATTAAAGGCCAAAGCCGTTTGACCGACTTCATCCGCAGACTGATATGCAAATCTCAGTGAATAATCGCCGGTGCGTTGCACTTCCTGAATGACATTTTTCATGCTATTCAATGGGCGCCCAATCGCTCGTGAAATTGTCAATGCCAAGATTCCGCCCAGTACCAGTACCGCTGCACCCAACAGGATTACGACATGGCCTGCATTGCTGGCACTGACTTGCGACTGCTCGGTAGCTTCACTGATTCGCCTGTCAAGCAAGGCTGCATACTCATTCAGCGATAACTCCATATCTTTGGCTATTTTACGCACCGCGAGCGCGGCAAGCACGAGGTGTTACCCTGGGACCACCTGGATTTCGGCCTTGACAAGCGATTCCTGTTCCAGGAGTACGAGAAAGCCGTATCCGGCGAGATTTCAAACATCTTT
>CAIJXJ010000068.1 GCA_903824575.1 uncultured Methylobacillus sp. | reverse complement strand
GAGTTTTTTAGGTTCAATCGCGACTAAAATCGTCTTAAACATTCCAACGAAGCAATGTCAGCCACAATGTGCCCTGTCTACGGGGGTGTCATTGCATAAAGTGCAAACCGAGAAATGAAGGATGCCTTAAATCTGACTGTTCCCTGCACAAGTATGCCAAACCGATCAGGCATCCAACGAAAGACGTGCCGCAACACTTGAAGTACAATCCATGCAGAACCAAGTACAAGTCCAACGCACAACGCTACACGTGACAAGGCTGGATTGTTCAAGGGCGCTAGTGCTACTTCAACTGACTCCTAACCCGTCCATCTTCGTCCTCGATCAGCGGAATGGCGAAAGGCCGTTCGCTAGTATTCACCTATCACTACGCAGAACAGGCAACGCGATAAAGAACTTGCTACCATGACCATCTCCTTCTGATTCAGCCCAGATGCGTCCTTTGTGATGCTCGGCAATTTTACGGCACAGAGCCAACCCGATGCCGGTACCTTCATAGGCATCACGAGTTTGTAGTCTCTGGAACACCTTGAAAAGTCGGTTTATCTGACTGGGAATGATGCCAATGCCATTGTCTGCAACACACAAGTGCCATTCATTGTTAATGACTTTACCTGTGATAGTGATTTCAGGTGCTCTTCCATCTATGCGGTATTTTAGGGCGTTGCCTAGAAGGTTTTGCAGGAGTCTGTGCATCTCGTCGTAGCTGGCAAAGATGGGCGGCCAGTCGCCGCTGATGGTCAATATTGCCTTTGTTTCGGCGATGGCTGGTTGCAAGAACAGCAGCGCTTCATCGAACACGGCACGGCTCTCGATCGGCGTTGGCGGCTCACCCGATCTGCCCACACGTGAGTATTCGAGCAAGGCCATCAGCATCTGGTCGATGCGTTTTGCACCCTTGATGGCGAATTTGAAGTATTCACGCTTCTCGGCATCAAGTTGACCGTCCAGACTTATTTCAAGTAGTTGCAGGTAGCTTGAGATTGTGCGCAACGGCTGACGCATGTCATGAGAAACGGCGTAGCTGAATTGCTCCAGTTCGGTGTTGGAGCGCAGCAACTCCTGAGCTCTTTCAAGCTGAGCGACTTCCGTCTGCTTACGTTCAGTAATGTCATTGAATATCGCAAGAGCACACCCATCAACGTAACTCCACCCAATAATGACAATGCGCTCAGCGCCATTCTTGCAGGTCACGTTGTATTCGACAGACTCAAAATTCGTTCCTTCTTTTGTCGCTTTAGCCACCGCTTCGTTCCAGCTATCCAGACCCCACTTACGATAAGTTTCATTCGGACATGCCTTTAACCACCATTCATTCAGTGTTGGCACATCGTCAATGGTATAGCCGAAGACCTCGGTAAATTTATTGTTAAAGTAAGTAATGACACCAGCCTTGTCGGCAACCCCCAAGGGAATGGGAGTCTCCATGAAAAGTCGCATGAATTTCTGTTCGCTTGCGTGCAGTTTTTCTTCGGCTTGTTTGCGCTCGGTAATGTCGTGAATAATCGAGAAAAGTAATTTCATCCCCGCCTGTTTCACTGGTGAGGAATACACTTCGACTGCTCGAATCTGCCCATCAGCCAATCGATGATCTAACAAAAAATAACTGTGTGCTTCTGTAAGCGCTTGCTGTCTTTCAGATGCAATTTCTACTTGCTGAGTGTTGATCTGGCTGATAGCCATGCCGCATAATTTTTCCAGAGCGTATCCATAGAAACGGGTGGCTGCAGGATTGGCATCCACGATCATTCCGGTAGCCGGATCAATCAGCAGCATGACAGCACTGTGTTTCTCAAACATCTGGCGGAAGCGTGATTCGCTTTCTGTCAGTTCCTTTGTTCTATCCTCAACTTCCATTTTCATGCGAAAATTATAACCAGTGCCAAGCAGCAATAACGCACCCATCAGCCCGGTACCAAGCATTCCTCCGGCCAATACGCTCCAGCTTTGCCAGCCTCGATGCTGTGAGATATAAGCTGGGCTGGGTGAGGTTTCAAGTTGGTAGTGGCGAGTGCCGAACTCAAAAGGTAGCTTCAATAATGATTGACTGTTTTTTGCTGTAAAATTGTCATAGAGGATTTGCTGTTCATCCAGATCAATGAGTCGGGTAAAAAACAGGTGACGCGTGTTTTTCAGCAACGCCTCCATAAAATTACCCATGCGCAAAACACTCAGTACAACCCCCGATTTTTCAGCATGGCCATTCACGGCGAGCATCATGAGTATGCCCGATTGTTGTTGCAGCTCCTGCACCAAAATCAGCGGGGCAGTAATCACCACGTTGCCAGTCTGAATTGACTTCATGATGACCTCATGACGTCTTGCGTTCGAGGCGAGATCAAACCCCACCG
>CAIJXJ010000067.1 GCA_903824575.1 uncultured Methylobacillus sp. | reverse complement strand
TACGTGCCACCTGGCTGGGACGAATGGCACGGGCGATGTTGAACTCGGTTTCGCGATCGAGGTCGAGCATGATGGCTTCTTCCCGCGGCACATCCTCGTCGTAGACCAGCACCGTATCCTTCCTAAATGCTCAAACATGGAGTGATAAACGCTGGTTGTGGTTATTGAGCCCGGCTATTCCTGCAGCATTTACCGCTTCGTTGCTGGCATTTTCTTGGAGTGGTCAATGGTTATGGCTTCTATTTGCCCCTGCTTTTATTCATTTTATTATTCCAGCGCTTGATTTAACCTTTGGTGAAGATTTCAGCAATCCTCCGGAGTCTGCAGTAGCGCAACTTGATCAGGACTTCTTTTATCGCGCATTGGTTTGGGCTTATGTACCTTTCCAAATTGCGGGTACAGTGTATGGCGCTTGGTTAGCAACAACGCAGCCCTTGAAATGGTACGCATACATTGGATTAGTGTTGTCAGTAGGATCCATTAATGGTATCGGGATTGCTACGGCACATGAACTTGGGCACAAACGAGAAATTCTTGACCGATGGTTAGCAAAGATCGCATTGGCGCCGACGATGTACGGGCACTTTTTTGTTGAACATAATCGTGGTCATCATAAGCGGGTTGCGACTCCTGAAGACCCGGCAAGCGCACGTATGGGTGAGGGTTTCTGGGAATTTCTGCCTCGTACCATTTTCGGTAGCCTACTTTCTGCTTGGGGGCTTGAATGTGAGCGCCTACAAAGACAGGGAAAAAGCGTTTGGAGTTTACAAAATGCAAATTTTCAAGCTTGGACTTTGAGCTTTTTCTTGTATGGATCTTTAATGATATGGCTAGGATGGCCAGCACTTATCTTCCTTGTGTTACAAGGTCTTTATGGCGCCTCCTTGCTAGAAGTTGTCAATTATGTCGAGCATTATGGGCTACTGCGGCAGAAGGATGAGGGCGGACATTATGTACGCTGCGCACCAGAGCACTCGTGGAATAGCAATCATATCGTTGGAAACATTGTTCTTTACCATTTACAAAGGCATTCAGATCATCATGCGCACCCTACGCGGCGATATCAAGCGCTGCGTCACTTTGATGAGGCGCCACAATTACCTGGTGGGTATGCATCGATGATTACGGTGGCCTACTGTCCTCCTTTGTGGTTTTTCTTGATGGATCATCGTGTTGTTACGCACTTCTCAGGCGATCTTGACAAAATTAATATGCAGCCATCAGCTCGTGAAAAAATCTACAAGTGCTGGCGTAAATAGTAGTGTGATCTGATTTTAATAACCAAGATTAATATCTAAAAGTAACTATTAAAAACAAGGGGGCGGTGATGGCCGGCAATATATTTGACTATGTCGTTATCGGCGGCGGGTCTGGTGGCAGCGTTATGGCAGGACGTTTGAGTGAAGACCCCAACACTTCTGTTGCGCTGCTTGAGGCTGGTGGGAATGGCGATAGCTGGCTAGTAAAGGCGCCTGCAGCAGCAGTGGCCATGTTGCCCACCTCCCTCAATAATTACGCTTTTGAAACCGAACCTCAAGACGGATTAAATGGTCGCCGTGGTTACCAACCTAGAGGTAAATGTCTAGGAGGATCTTCCGCTATAAATGCCATGATATATACAAGAGGACATAGATCGGATTACGACCATTGGGCAGCCCTAGGGAATGATGGGTGGTCATATAGCGAATTACTTCCTTACTTTAAAAAAAGTGAAAATAATTCTGCATTAACGGGTGAGTTTCATGGGAATGCAGGTCCATTGCACGTTTCAAATCTGCAATCGCAGAATCCTTTTCAGCAAATATATTTGAATGCCGCCAAAGAGGCGGGTTTCCCTGTGAACCAGGACTTCAATGGTGAAGATCAAGAAGGTTTGGGGATATACCAGGTGACTCAAAAAAATGGAGAGCGTTGGAGTGCCGCGCGCGGCTACTTGCAACCGCATATTGGTAAGCGCTCTAATTTGAATGTTCAAATTGGTGTGCAAATAGAGCGCATCCTTTTTGAAGGACGACGTGC
>CAIJXJ010000066.1 GCA_903824575.1 uncultured Methylobacillus sp. | reverse complement strand
GTGGCCACCTGCTACTTGGCCAGTTACCTGGGCTGGTTCCGCGCGATTGATCGTGAGCCGGCAGGCTGTCCGAAACCTGCGCAGTGGCTCGCTATGGCGCTCGGCTCTACTACTTAGCATCATGATTTGCGAACACAGCCTAAATTAAACAGGCCCTCATATGCTTTTTAGTCGAGTAGCCTTGGGCTGCGCTACGATAAAGCTGACAAGGCATACGCTCTGCTGATCAAAGAGAATGGCTTACAGGCAGGTAAAAACTTGTCTCAAGATTTTCGGTATTCTAAAAGCAACAGGGGCAGCACCTCAGTGCTGCCCCTGTTGTCGATTTTGATGCCGCTTGATATACGCGGCTAAAAAACCTTAGCCAGCCTTTTTCTCGTGCTTGACATGCTTGGCATGCTTTGCATGACTGGCGTGCTTGGCTGACTTCACGGCAGGAACACCTGCGGTAATGCTGTCGGCGGCAGAAACGTTCAGGGAAACAGCAAAAAGACCGGCGATCAGTGCAGCAAACAGCTTGTTCATGGGTTTCATCCTCTTCGTTAAGTTGATCTTTCTGGTTCTACCAGTTGTCTGGCAGCTTGCAAAAAGCAAGACTTTAGCCCTCCAAGCTTACTGCAAACTTTCATCTTGAAATTAGCTGTCGGCTAAACGGCCATTCAATTCTTACCGTATTTGCGGTAGGCGGCAATCCAGTCCGTGGCATAGGCTAGCTGGGCATCACGCAGGGATACCTTGCCGTCGCACACCAGATGGTAGAGTTTGAATTCAAGGTCATCTTTCTTCGCAGCATTCCACTGACCGTTGCGGGGTTGAGGCCACAGGTTTTTTGGGTCATCCGGTGCACCACCGATGTTGAGTGGAATCAGATGATCTTCTTCATAGTCTTTGGCATTGCTATCGCTATAGCCATATTCACGAATCTGATATTTTTTCAGGCGGTTGGTGAAGTAGGCTGGTGGTCGAACCGTCTTGGTATAGCCCTTAACACAAGCCGTGCTACGAATGTTTTGCTGGGTAATGGTAGGGTCGATTGCGCCCGGTGTAATGTGCGGGTCTGGCAAGTCTTCGGCTATAGCTACAGTGGCCATCAGCAACACGCCGCTGAGTGCGGCGGTGGGAGCAAGCATCTTCATTATTTGTAGATTCCTAATCGTGAGAAGCCAATTATGACATAGGCAGGCCACAGCAGAATTAATTGACTCTGTTCTCACGCACTGTACGTCCAAGAACAGCGGCCAAAGCGATTACATCTTCTAATGACTTTTTGTCATATCCTGTTTCATGGTCAAGACTGGCCGTATCGCGGAATGTCATTCTAATGGCGTTCAGCAAGTTTTGAGATTGGATGTGTATTTTCTGATCTATGCTCATTTTGGATAGTTCCTTAGTTGTAACTGCGCGAACAGATTCACATAAAATTGTTACTTTACTATTACAGAAGTCAAAGAGTCAGTTACTCATGTCAGCAAGAACGACAAAATACATCAGCAGAAATGCGGCTCCAAAGCAACCCGCGTGCCACTAAAGTTGTCGTTGGCCTAACGTGCCACTACATAGCAGACCTTGACACGACGCACCTAAACTCTTAGCTTTTCCTTCATTCCTTGCATTGACCGTTCCCATTTCCTGCAAACGCCAACAAGCTATTCAGTGCATTCGTGAACTTTCCCCGTCTTTTGCCTTCGGCAAATTCGCTTGAGCGAAAAAGGAAGGGGCTTCACCGGCAAGTCAAAAACTAACAGACTTGCAGCCTGCGCGGCGCTTTATCGACATGCCGCACAGCAGCATTTGCGCTCATCCAATCAATCTATTTATCTAAGTACACCGTTGCCATCAAACTTGGTCAAGCCCAAAGTCTGCTGTAAATTCGGTTTGGCAATGACGGCATTTCAGCCTGCCAGGGCAACGACGTTTTGGCTGTCGCTGCCAGCATTTTTTGCGGCCACCCACTCCTCAAATTCATCCATGTCCAGATAACGACGTTCGGCCCACCCCTCGTTTTGTTCTGCCAGTAGGGCACCGATCAAGCGCAGCGCCGAAGCATCGTTCGGGAAGATGCGGATCACCCGTTCTCGCCTTCTGATTTCCTCGTTCAGGCGTTCCTGCATGTTGGTTGTGCGCAATCGTTTTCGGTATTTCTCCGGCAGCACCATCACCGCCATCGCATCCTCAAAGCCAGCTTCCATACAGGCAACCACCTTGGGCGCTGTTTTGCTGAATCGCTCCACGAACTCAGCTAAGCGCCGCCTGGCCTCAGCCATATCGGCTGCCTGAAAGATCAGCTTTGCGCCGGCAGCTACTTCCGCGCGCAGCTTGGTCGAACTGTGACCGAGCAGGTTGCGCATCAGGTGCACCTGACAGCGCTGCCAGTGAGACCCCTGAAAATGCTTTGCTGCCGCCTGCACCAACCCGCTGTGGCTGTCAGAGATGATAAACATCACCCCTTTGAGCCCGCGGCTGCGCAGCCACTTGAACATCTCATCCCAGGTGGCGTAGCTTTCCGAGTCGCCGATCTTGATGCCCAGGATCTCGCGCACGCCGTCGCTACGGATACCCGAAGCAATCAAGGCCGCCCGCATGACGACCCGGTCGTCTTCCCGCGCTTTGATAAAAAGCGCGTCGACCAACACAAATGGATAATTCCCATCCAGTCGGCGCTCATTGAAACTGCGGACGCGCGGATCGAGTCCAGCACACAGCGCGCTTACCGTAGACTTGGAGAAGCTCGCACCGCATAACTCCTCAGTGATGGCGCTCACCTTGCGGGTTGATACGCCTTGCACCACCATTTCCATCAGCGCCAGCACGAACGCCTGCTCGCTACGCTGGTAGCGTTGAAATATCTCCGTCGAGAAACTGCCATCCCGCGTCTGCGGCACCTGCAATGTCAACGGCCCAACGCGCGTGTACAGCGTCCGCGCACGGTAACCGTTGCGGTAGCCTTGCCGCTCCTCCGACCGTTCATGCCGATCTGCACCCAAGCTCTCCGACACCTGCGCCTCCAATATCTGGTTCAGCACCGATTCCACCAGCTTCGCCAGGCCATCCTGGCTACCCAGCAGCTCTGGCAATAATTCCCGGCTAACGCTAACATCATATCCAGCCATCGCTTCATCTCCGTTTGGTTGATTAACGTCTCAGAATCGTCAATTTACCAAACCGAAGCGGTGGCTACCCGCTAATTTATTTACAGCAGTTTACGGACTCAATCTCAAACTTAAACTATTGGCGTGGCCTCGGAAAAATGTTGAGTGTTTTCACAATTATGTAATGTCTATGTAATATTATTTTTTGATTGATGCAGAAAACCATATATGCTTTGGCGTGAACGCATGACAAAAATAGGATGAAAAAATAAGGTGGAAACTCTCGCTAAGAAAGAGTAAAGGTGATGACTTCATTAGCCCGCTATGTCTGGCAGAACTGCCGTTGGCGCGGGGAATTTGATTGGCGCGGCTCCAACGGCCGCTTCTATTTTTCGGCGCCGCCGCTGAGTGTCTGCTTTTTATTTCGGCCAACCGCAGGAACGGGTCGCGAACTGCCGATGGTCCTTTGAAATCGAATGACTTTTACCGCAACCATACCAGAACCTGGCTTTTAACGGTCAATAGTCACTGTCGTCCAGAAGCGGATATTTTGTACTTCGAAACGATTGGAAGTAATTCCGTGCATGCTGTTATCGGCGTCAGCACCCCGGAACCTCGAAATGTTCAGAAGCACGCTTTTTCCACTGGGAAAATACGATAATAGCGGCCAATTCATTTTGAACTCTTTTGGGACTCCCGCATGGAAATTAAGGTCAACTTTCTCGACAAGCTTCGTCTAGAAGCCAAGTTCGATGACTTCAGGGTGGTGGCCGATCAGCCTATTCGCTACAAAGGTGACGGCTCAGCCCCGGGTCCGTTCGATTACTTTCTGGCTTCATCGGTCTTGTGTGCAGCTTACTTTGTGAAGTTGTACTGCGACACCCGCAGCATTTCCACTGATCACATTCGCTTGTCACATAACAACATTGTTGATCCCGAAAACCGCTACAAGCAGATTTTCAAGATTCAGGTCGAGTTGCCAGCGGATATCTCTGCCAAAGACCGGCTGGGCATTTTGCGCTCCATCGACCGTTGTACGGTAAAAAAGGTGATTCAAACCGGGCCTGAGTTTGTGATTGAGGAGGTGGAAAATCTGGATGCTGATGCTCAGGCATTGCTGATGCTGAATCCAGCTTCTGAAGTGAGCACCACTATTGCAGGCAAGGATCTGCCATTGGAGCAAACCATCGCCAATATGTCGAAGGTTTTGGCGGACTTGGGCATCAGGATCGAAATCGCGTCGTGGCGCAATCTTGTTCCCAATGTGTGGTCGCTTCATATCCGCGATGCGCACTCGTCGATGTGTTTCACCAATGGCAAGGGATCGACCAAGGAAAGCGCGTTGGCGTCTGCATTGGGTGAATATATAGAGCGATTGAATTGCAATCATTTCTATACCCATCAGTTTTGGGGAGAATACATTGCCAACGCGGCGTTTGTGCATTATCCCAATGAGCGTTGGTTTAAGCCGGGTCGTAAAGATGCGCTACCTGCCGAAATCCTTGATGAACACTGTTTGAAGATTTACAACCCGGATGGAGAATTGCGCGGCAGGCATCTGATCGACACCAACTCCGGCAATGTCCAGCGGGGTATTTGTTCGCTGCCGTTTCAACGCCAGTCGGATGGCGCAGTGGTATTTTTCCCGTCCAACCTGATCGACAACCTGTTCCTCAGTAACGGCATGAGTGCCGGTAATACGCTGGCCGAAGCGCAGGTGCAATGCCTGTCGGAAATATTCGAGCGGGCGGTCAAGCGCGAAATTCTGGAAGGTGAAATCGCACTGCCCGATGTGCCGCCCGCAGTGTTGGCGAAATATCCCGGCATTCTGGCCGGCATTAAAGGCCTGGAAGAGCAGGGCTTCCCGGTGCTGGTGAAGGATGCGTCACTGGGTGGAGAGTTTCCGGTGATGTGCGTCACCTTGATGAATCCGCGTACCGGCGGCGTATTCGCATCGTTCGGAGCGCATCCAAGCTTGGAGGTTGCGCTGGAGCGCAGCCTTACCGAGTTGCTGCAGGGGCGCAGTTTTGAAGGCCTGAACGATTTGCCTCGGCCCACCTTTGAAACTAACGCGGTGACTGAGCCGAATAACTTCGTGGAACACTTTATCGATTCCAGCGGCGTGGTGTCGTGGCGCTTTTTCAGCGCCAAAGTGGATTTCGACTTTGTCGAGTGGGACTTTTCCGGCCAGGGTGAAAGCTCCAACACCGACGAAGCCACAGCGTTGTTCGGCATTCTCGAAGAAATGGGTAAAGAAGTGTACATGGCAGTGTATGACCAACTTGGGGCAACGGCATGTCGTATTCTGGTGCCGGGTTATTCGGAAATATATCTGGTAGAGGATTTGATCTGGGATAACACAAACATAGCGCTATCGTTCCGCGCTGATATTTTGAACTTGCATCGTATGGATGATGTCGGCCTGAAGGCGCTGCTGGATCGCCTGGAAGACAGTGAGATCAATGATTACACCGACATCGCAACCTTGATCGGGATCGAGTTTGACGAGAATACGGTCTGGGGGCAGCTAACGATTCTGGAGTTGAAACTGCTGATTCAGCTTGCCTTGAAGCAATTTGAAGCGGCGCATGATCTGGTGGGAGCGTTCCTGCAATACAACGACAACACGGTCGAGCGTGGATTGTTCTACCAGGCCTTGAATGTGGTACTGGAGGTAGTGCTGGACGACGACCTGGAACTGGACGATTACGTGGTCAATTTTCGCCGGATGTTCGGCAACCCGCGGATGGATGCGGTCATGGGATCAGTGGACGGTAGCGTGCGCTTCTTTGGCTTAACGCCAACGAGCATGAAGTTGGACGGGCTCGATAGGCATCAGCGTCTAATCGATAGCTACAAAAAACTGCACACGGCGCGGGCCAATATGGCGGCTTTATCCAGTTAGGGTTAGAAGTTACATGGCTGGATCAACCACAAGAATGATCGGGTGCTACCCTATGCGCCTCGCCACCTGTTACGTGCAAGTCCGATTGAGGTGCTTCTCGAACTCTTCCAGCGGGACCGGCCTGCTGAAAAGGTAGCCCTGATAATGCTTACAGCCGTTATCGGAAAGGATTTTCCGCTGCTCCTCGGTCTCCACCCCTTCCGCAATCACGTTCAGATCAAGACTCGATGCCATGGCGATGATAGTGCGCACAATAGATCTATCGTGGCTATCGGCAACGATGTCACGTACAAATGACTGGTCGATTTTGAGCTGATCCAGTGGCAAGCGCTTGAGATACTGCAAGGATGAATACCCGGTACCAAAATCATCCAGCGAGAAACGCACGCCGACCCGTTTCAGGGCCTGCATGATAGCGATGGTATCCTCAATATTGTCCAGCAGCATGCCCTCGGTCAACTCCAGCTTGAGACTTTGCGGGTTGACAGCGTGACGCTCCATGGCCTCCTGCACTTCACTGACAAAATCAGCCTGATGAAATTGCCTCGCACTGACATTAACTGCTAGCACCAGGTCGCTGACAAGAGGATTATCCTGCCACGCGTGGAGTTGGCTACAGGCCTGCTCCAGCACCCATTTTCCAATGGGCAAGATCAAGCCGATTTCCTCGGCCAGAGGAATGAAAGCTAGGGGTGACACCATTCCATGCTCCGGGTGTTGCCAGCGAATCAGGGCCTCGGCACCGATGGGATAGCCCGAACCGTCTACCTGAACTTGGTAATACAACTGGAACTGATTTTTCTCCAGAGCCACGCGCAATTCATGTTCGAGCTGGACACGAATATTCAATCCTGCCTGCATGGTGGGATCGAAGAAACGCATAGTGTTGCGGCCACCGCTCTTGGCCTGGTACATGGCAATATCGGCCTGCTTCAACAACTCCTCGATCGAAACCTCATGGCCACTAATCATAGTTACCCCAATACTCGGGGTATTGTGGTGCACGAGTGTTCCCAGTTGGTAAGGCTGATTCAGGACGGCAAGCACTTTTTGACAAATCATTTCGGCTTGAGCCGCCGCTTCCAACTCCTGCGTACTCAAATCTTCCAGCATGACGACGAATTCATCACCGCCAAGACGCGCTGCGGTATCTCCCTCACGGATGATGGAACACAGACGCTCCCCCACCTGTCTAAGCAGCAGGTCGCCAACATCATGGCCCAACGTATCATTGAGAGTCTTGAAGTTATCAAGGTCAATGAATAGCAGCGCCCCCTTTCTGTGGTTACGCGCGCTCGAGGCTACCGCTAGCATAAGCCTGTCTAGCAGCAAACGCCGGTTTGGCAGATTGGTGAGTGTGTCGTAAAACGCCAGACTCCTGATTTCATCGACGGCGGCCTTACTCATGGTGATATCGGCCAGAGTGGCGACGTAATTGGTGAGATTCCCGTTGCTGTCTTTGACCGCAGTAATGGTGAGATACTCAGGATAAACTTCGCCGTTCTTCCTGCGGTTCCAGATCTCCCCCTCCCAGGCGCCAGTCGTATTAATGCTCTCCCACATTAGGGTGTAAAACTCAGCATCCTGTCGGCCGGAATTGAGCAGGCTTGGCGACTTGCCGATGACTTCCGCTTCTTCATAGCCAGTAATATTGGTGAAGGATCGATTGACTCGCAGAATCTGACAACTGGCATCGGTAACCAGCATTCCCTCCTGCGCCTCAAAAGCAGTCGCGGCGACACGCAAGTCTGCCGTGCGAAGCCTCACCAACTCCTCAAGATGTTCTTGATGGAGTCGCATTTCCTCGGTGACTATTTGCAACTTTTCGATCACCTTTTTGACATACCGTATGAAGGGACGAAAAATTAGCGCTGCTTCAAGGACCAGAAGCAGCAGCGTTGCAAACCAGAATATCGTTTCGGCTTGTTCCAGACGACCGACGGCGGCTTCACCTTCCTGTTGATATTGATGTACCATTTGATCGAGAGCGGTCACTAGGGGCCCGGTGGCGGCCTTCGTAATAGACTGCAATCTGTCTGCTTTAAGCCGATTGTCGTCTTCCTCAATCCAGGCCTCAATCGCACTGGTGTAACTCATAACCTGCCTGTCCAGCAGAACGGGTGCATCAAAATACATGGCGCGGATGCTTGGGCTCATGGTATCAGGCAATCCCAGCACTTGGTCGCCATGGGTCAATCCATGATGTGAGCGAATCATCAGAGCGATGTCATGGTGTAACTTGGCACGTACGACAGGCTGTTCGGCTGAGGGGGCCGTCATCAGCAGATTAGCCAATAGCGCCGTCCGCTGACTGAGCATGCGCTGCCGGCCGCTGATATTAACCACCGCAGCCGTATTTTTTTGTGCCGATATCACGAGACTCAGGCTGATCCATGCCGAGGTTGACAGTACCGCGACCAGCATTAAGGCAATCACATAGCGCAAACTCATCGAATGTACAATGCTAAGGTCGAGCTTGTCGCTTGATCTGGCTGGAGAAACCAGATTCACCAATTTTGTCGCCCATGGAGGCAGTGTAAATTTAGGTGGGTGGATTTTCATTAAGAAGGTACTCACAGCCTGGCACGGGACATGCTACTCCTAAATTTTATTCGAAAACAAAAGAGGCTGTAGTAGATAAGCACTAAATTCCAATCCTTTATTATTCAATTGTTGTTTTGGCGTTCCGTAATTAAACCTGAACTCACATTCTTTTAGGAATAGCGGGAACGATTCGTTTGGAATGCCGTTATATTTCCTCAGCACACGCTTTGCTTGATTCCAAAATTTATCTGTCGTGCTGTCTGGTGGCCACGATCATGGGAAAGACTCAATCAGGAGAAAGCTCACTGCGTCATGCTGGTAACGACTTCAAATTTTCTCCCACAGCGTTACGTCCGACAGTGTGTGCTGGTACTTGCGCAGGGTTTCGCGAATGACGAAGGGCACCGCGAGGGGGCCTTCGATCAGCTTGAAATGCCCGGCCAGGGATGTTTTAAGCCCATCCAGGGTAGTGAAGTTCTCGCCGTTCTGCTTGAATCCACCTATCCATTCCTCACGTGGTGTATGTTCCGTCAACCAGGTATAAGGTGACGCGATCAACAGGATGCCGCCCGGATTTAGACGCTCGTGTATGCTGGTCAGGAACCTTTTTGGACTGTACAGGCGGTCAATCAGGTTCGCGGCCAAAATCAGATCATAATTGGTGAAATGCGGCTTGAGGTTGCAGGCATCGCCCTGCCAGAACTCGACCCGGTCGCGCACATTCGCCAGTCCAAGTTCGGCCAGACTGCGCTCCTTGTACTGTACCAGTTCTCCTTCGTCTGCCAGGGTGTATCGCAACACACCGGTCTCGCTCAGTTGCACGCCCAACTGGATGAACCGAGCCGAGAAGTCGATGCCGGTGACCTGCTCGAAATGTCTGGCCAATTCGAAGGTCGCACGCCCCGTTGCACATCCCAGGTCAAGCGCCCGGCGGGCGGGACGATTACCCATGGCGCGGATGGCTATCTCGCTGAGCGCCCGAGGAAAGTTGGGTACGCCAAAATAGTCCTCGCCATAATGGAACTCCGCATATTCCGACAGTTGCCGGTCGGTTTCGTAATAGGCGGTGGATCTGGAAACGGTGCTGTCCGATACCACATAGCGAAATCCCGCATGCTGGAAAAAGTGGCGGCGGAAGGCATAGCGCGCGCTGCGCCTGACTTCGTTGCCGCAGGAGATCCAGGAGCCACCCTTGATCAGGTTGTGACGTCCGTCAAAGGTCGGTGTGGTGAAGTCGTCGTACAAGGGATGCACCTTGAAGCCCGGAAAGGGATAGATCGGCGTCTCGGTCCACTGCCAGACGTTGCCGACCACGTCATACAAGTCGCCGTGACGGAATTGATTGACCGGGCAGGGGGATGCGCCATGGTCGAGATGCAGGTTAGCTGCGGCCGGTTGGTCACCGGGTAATTCATGCAGGCCGGCGTGATCATACAAGCGATACCACTCGTCCTCCGTCGGCAAGCGCGTGGTGGCGCCTGTGTCACGCTGTTTCCAGTTGCAAAATGCCTTTGCCTCGTGATAGTTAACCTCCACCGGCCAGTCCCACGGCATGGGAACTTCTTCCGTCATCAGGCGCAGTTTCCAGTCCTTGCCACTCTTAACCCAGAAGCTCGGATGTCGCACCCCGGAGAAGGCTTGCCAATCGCGACCCTCGCTCTCCCACAGCGTATCATCGTCATAGCCGTTGGCCATCACAAAATCCAGGAATTCGCCATTGCTGGTGAGCATGCGCGCAGCGCGAAAGGCCGGAACTTCCGCCTCTCTGCTACCGTATTCGTTGTCCCAGCCGTAGATTGGATCGTCTCCACGGCCGAGAATGATGCGTCCTGCGGGGATGTCCAGTAGCGTGTTCTGCGGCGTAGCACCGGATTTACGCCAAGGCTGCCAGGCCGGATTTGATTGCACCCGTTCGAGCGCGTGCTGGCGAATCAGTACCGATGATGTTTCCAGGTGGATGCGTTCGTGTTCGATGCCCATTAGAACAGGCCACCAGGGACTTTCCCAGTTGATTGGCAATTGAATCGGCAGGGCAGTGATGAGATCATCGACGCTCTCCCGCACCCGGGCACGGTAGGCGCGCACTGTCGCTACGGCAGGCCAGTTGTAGTTGATGGTGGACAGGTCATCCCAGCTCATTTCGTCAACGCCGACGGCAAACATGGATTCGAGCCTGGGGTCTATGCGTTTTGCTATCAACCCGGCCTGAAGCAGCTTGTTGATGAAGAAGGTGGCAGTATGGCCGAAGTAAAAAATCAACGGCTGTCGCAAGGGTATGGATTTCTGATACCAGGCATCCGTATCCTTCAAGGTCTCGAACAACAGTTCGTAGCGATCTTGCGTGGCATGGAAATAGCTACGAACGTCCGTGCGAATTTTCTCGGTCTCGGTATCCGCGAGGAGTGGCGTGCGTGGAAAGAGTTCGGTCATCAAGTTGGCTTGCAAGCAATATCAGGTGAGTGGGTTTAGACGCGTATTGTAATACCGACCGAGGGCAAGCAATCGAAATGCGAAACGGTTTGCTAATCTGACGCGTCTGGATTTTAACGGGTTGTGGAAATTTGATTGTTTAGTTGAAAATTTATGCGCATAATACATGGCATGCAATCTAGAATATCAAGGCTGTTGGCGTTGTTTGCTCTCCTGATCTGCCTCCCGTTGCAGGGGTTGGCCGTTGTGACCATGCCCGCTTGCCAGGCTGGTGGAGCTGAGATGGCGATGCAAGCTGATGCCGCCGCGATGACATCCATGCCGCATTGCGATAATCATCACTCTCAGAAAACGTCTTGCAACAATTGTTTCTTTTGTCATCTGCACCTGACTCAGGCCATCAGGCCGACCATTGGTGTGTTTGAGTTCAAGGGCGCCTCCATCATGGCGGCCAGCCCGGCCGTTGCGCTGCCTGATTCACCTTCCTCTTCATTCTTCCATCCCCCTCGAACAACTTCAGTTTGAAATTCTGCTGAAGCTTGTTCAGCCTTGTAGCATAGCCTTGTCTGGCCTGTGCCCTTGGTCATGATGACTCGTCTGCAACACTTCAGCAGGTCTTCAATCCTGCTTTGATGTGCTGTTCGCTGCCTGATCCCGGGCCGCGAATGAGGACGATGAGGGACTAAAAATGAAATCAGGAATGAACAGATGGTGCTTAGCCACCATGATCGCATTGGCCGCATTGCCAGCGCTCGTGCATGCCGATGAACTGCCATCGGTGGCCGATTTGTCGGTACTGTTGCAGTGGGCTGATACGCATAATCCCGAGCTTGCGGCGACGAATGATGAGATTGATGCGGCAAGGCAGCGCATCGTTCCGGCGGGCGCCTTGCCGGACCCGGTGTTGCGGGTTGAGTTGATGGATTTTGCAGGGCCCGGCTCTACAGACTCTTTCAACCCACTGCCTGGCAAGGGCAGCGGAACCAAGTACACATTGATGCAGAGTCTGCCGTTGTGGGGCAAGCGAGATTTGCGCCGGGAAGTTGCCAGCGCTGGCATGGAGGAGGCCGTCGGGCGCAGGCAGGCGGCCCTGGCCGAGGTCCATGCCAAGATCAAGCGTGCGTACACCATTTATTTCCAGATTAATGGTCTTATCAGGCTCAATGATGATGTCCTGCGTCTGTTGGCCGATCTGGAGGCGGTGGTGCAGGTGCGCTATGCCGGCGGCTTGGTGCCGCAACAGGACGTGATCAGGGCACAGGTCGAGAAAACAATGCTGCGTTCCGAGCGTATCAACCTGGAGGCCGAACAGCACCATGCAGTGTCCAAACTCAATTCGGCGCTGGGACGCCCTCAGGGTTCCCATGTCGGGGCGCCAGGATCCCTACGCCGCATTTCACCGGAAAAACTTGACGCAGCTGTGCTGCTTGAAAAGCTGTCACATGCCAATCCTCAACTTGCTACCCAATCCGCCCTGATCACGGCTGCCGATGCGAATAGGCGGCTAGTAGAAATGAATCGCTATCCCGATGTTACGCTCGGCATCGTCCCGACTCAGCGCGGTGGCAGTATCGATACCTGGGGAGCGATGGTGGAGGTTACCATTCCCATCCGTTTCGATACCCGCCACGCTCAGGAAGGTGAAGCGGGCGCCATGCTGGCTGCGGCCAAGGAGCGTCATCAGTCAATTGAAAATGAGCTCGCTGGCGAGTTGCAGGAAAATCTGGCAGCACTTGATACGGCCAGCAAACAACAACGACTAATCGCAGACACCTTGATCCCGCAGGTGGAATTGGCGTTTCGTTCTGCACTTGCCGGTTATGAAGCCGGTAAAGTGGATTTCGTTAGCTTGCTCGATGCACAGCGCGCAATCAGACGTGCCCGCCAGGACGAACTGAAGGCCGAAGTCGAGCAGGCAATGCGCCTATCCGAAATTGAAAAAATGATTGGGGAAGAATTATGACCGCAATGAATCCAGAACGGATGATTGCAAGGAGTCCTCATGAAGCGAATCGCTTCGGCATCTGGATTGCCTTGGTGTTACTGGGCCTGGCAGCAGCCCTTGGCACGGGATACTGGCTCGGCATGAAGCAGACAACCAAGCCGGTGCCGGTGGCTTCTGCGGCGGTGAAGGTTGCGCGCGAGGTATTGTATTACCGTAACCCTATGGGCTTGCCGGATACGTCTGGGACGCCAAAAAAAGACCAGATGGGGATGGATTATATTCCGGTCTTTGCTGATGAGGAGGCAGCGTCAGGTCAAGTCAAAATCAGCCTCGACAAAGTGCAGAAGCTGGGTGTCAGAACCGAGCCTGTTACCTACCGCAACCTGATTAAAACAGTTCGTGCCGTTGGCAAATTCCAGTTTGATGAGCGTCGCCAAAACACAGTGACCACCAAGTTCGAGGGATATATCGAGAAACTCTTCGTTAATGCGACCGGCCAACCCGTGAGACGCGGCCAACCCTTGATGGAAGTCTACAGCCCCGAGCTGATATCGGCACAAGAGGAATATCTCATTGCATGGAATGGGCGTCAGTCACTGAAGAATGGCACGGAAGAGTCCCTGCTGGGGGTCGGCCAGCTAGCGGAAGGTGCGCTCAAACGGCTGCGCAACTGGGATATTTCCGATGCACAGCTGCAGCGACTGCAACGTGAGGGGAAAGCCACCCGGACTCTGACGATCTACTCGCCTGCCAATGGTGTCGTCATGGAAAAGACGGCGATCCAAGGCATGCGCTTCATGCCAGGTGAGGCTCTGTTCAGGATTATCGACCTTTCAGCGGTTTGGCTATTGGTGGAGGTGTTCGAGCAGGACCTTGCCATGGTACATGTCGGCCAACCGGTGAAAATCAGTGTCGATGCATATCCCGGCAAAGAGCTGACCGGTAACATCGCTTTCATCTATCCGACGGTCAATCGTGAGACGCGCACTGCCCAGGTTCGTATCGAACTGGCGAACCCAAGCGGGATGCTACGGCCTGACATGTATGCCAGCGTGCAGTTGCGTTCAGGTCACAGCAATGCTGCGGCCTTGGCTATCCCTGATTCCGCCGTCATCGATAGTGGGACACGGCAGGTGGTGTTGATCCAGCGTGCTGAAGGCTTATTTGAGCCACGCGATGTCAAATTAGGTACACGCACGGATGGTTATATCGAAGTGCTTGAAGGAGTGAATGAGGGTGACAATGTCGTGGTTCGGGCAAACTTCCTGATTGATGCAGAAAGCAACCTGAAGTCTGCGCTGAGTAGCTTTGGTGGGCATGGCAATACGAAATCCAGCAACCCCGAACCGATGCAAATGACGGCTCCTGGCCCAATACCGGCCGCCAGCCACGAGGGGCACTGACATGCTGAAACGCATCATCACATGGTCTTTAAGCAACGTCTTTCTGGTGTTGCTGGCGACATTTTTTATCGTCGGTGCCGGTGTTTATGCCATTATCAAAACGCCGCTAGATGCCATTCCGGACTTGTCCGACGCGCAGGTCATCATCTACACCGAATATCCTGGGCAAGCCCCGCAGGTGGTGGAAGATCAGGTGACCTATCCCCTGACGACATCAATGCTGTCGGTACCAAAGTCCAAGGTGGTGCGAGGTTTCTCGTTTTTCGGTGCCAGCTTTGTCTATGTCATCTTTGAAGATGGAACTGACATCTACTGGGCACGTTCCCGGGTTCTGGAATACCTGAACGCTGCAACAGGCCGCCTGCCGAAAGGCATTACCCCGACCTTGGGACCGGATGCCACCGGCGTAGGCTGGGTCTACCAGTATGTCGTGCTTGCCAAAAACCGTTCGCTGGAGGAATTGCGAGCCATTCAGGACTGGTATTTGCGTTACCAGTTGACCAAGGCGCACGGGGTTGCGGAAGTCGCCAGCATCGGTGGATTCGTCAAACAGTATCAGGTGGTGCTGGATCCTCGCAAACTGCAGGCTTACGGCATTTCTCCCGCTCGCATCACACAGGTTATCCGCGACAGTAACCGGGATGTTGGTGGTCGCGTGGTGGAGATGACCGAAACCGAATACATGGTGCGCGGCAAAGGCTATCTGCGAGGCATCGGCGACTTGGAAACGTTGGTGGTAAAGGCCGATAAAGGCACGCCGGTATTGCTGCGTGATATAGCTAGAGTGGAACTGGCCCCGGATGAGCGTCGCGGCTTCACTGAACTCAACGGTGAGGGCGAGGTCGTGGCGGGGATCGCCATGGCCCGTTACGGGCAAAATGCTTTGGAAGTCATCCAGAACATCAAGGAAAAACTCGCAGAGCTGTCTTCTGGCTTGCCCGCTGGCGTGACTATCGAGACCATCTATGACCGTTCGGACTTGATTCATCGTGCTATTGAAAATCTCAAGTCGACTCTGTTTGAGGAAAGTATTGTGGTCGCTATGGTGTGCATGCTGTTCCTGATGCACGTCAGAAGCGCACTAGTCGCCATCGTCATGTTGCCAGTTGGCGTACTGATTGCCTTTATTCTGATGCATGGCCTGGGACTCAATTCCAACATCATGAGTCTGGGGGGTATTGCCATTGCCATTGGTGCGATGGTGGATGCTGCCATCGTGATGATAGAAAACGCGCACAAGCATATCGAGCGGGCAGCTCCCGACACCCCACGCATCGAGTTGATGATAGATGCTTGCCGCGAAGTCGGCCCGCCCTTGTTTTTCAGCCTGCTCATCATTACAGTTTCCTTTCTGCCGGTATTCACCCTTGAAGCACAGGAAGGCCGCATGTTCCAGCCGCTGGCCTACACCAAGACCTTTTCGATGGCAGGAGCTGCATTGTTGTCGATTACGCTGGTGCCAGTGCTGATGCTGCTGTTTGTGCGAGGCAGGATCATGCCGGAGCGTAAGAACCCGATTAATCGACTCCTGATATGGCTCTATCATCCGATCATTTCCGGGGTTATGCACTGGAAGAAGACCACCATCCTGCTGGCGCTGATCATTCTGTGCGTGTCGGTTTATCCGTTGAGCAAGCTCGGTAGCGAATTCATGCCGACCTTGAACGAGGGCACCTTGCTTTTCATGCCTGCAACTCTGCCAGGACTTTCTGTCAGCAAAGCAGCAGAAATCATGCAGACTCAAGACAAGATCATCAAGAGCTTTCCTGAGGTTGCATCGGTATTCGGCAAGGCAGGACGTGCAAATACGGCGACCGATCCAGCACCCATGGAAATGTTCGAGACCGTCATCAATCTCAAGCCTGAGAGCTTATGGCGCCAAGGCATGACCATCGACAAGCTGATTTCGGAGCTGGACCAAGCTGTGCAAATTCCAGGGGTGTCCAATGCATGGACGATGCCAATTAAAGCCCGTATCGACATGCTCGCTACCGGCATTAGGACTCCCCTCGGCATCAAGGTATTCGGCAAAGACTTGGGCGAAATGGAGAAACTTGGCAAAGAAATTGAGTCCGTGGTGAAGACGGTTCCCGGCACAACCAGTGCCTATGCAGAGCGCATCACTGGGGGCTACTATTTGATCATCGAGCCTGACCGTCAGGCCTTGGCACGCTATGGATTGGCTGTTGGAGATTTGCAGGATGTCATCAGTAGTGCACTGGGTGGCGAGATGATCACCACTACTGTGGAGGGGCGTGAGCGGTTTGGCGTCATTACGCGTTACCCACGCGAGCTTCGTTCCGACCCTAATACGATTGCTCGTGAGGTACTGGTTCCCACCATGGGCGGCGCATTGATTCCCTTGGGGCAGTTAGCACAGGTGGGATTGGAAAAGGGGCCGCCAAGCATCCGAACCGAGAACGCCTTGCTTTCGGCATATATCTTTGTTGACATCCGTGGACGCGACATTGGCAGCTATGTGGCGGACGCTCAAAAAGCTGTTCGTGAACAGGTGAAATTCCAGCCAGGCTACTACGTCACTTGGAGCGGCCAGTTTGAATACATGGAACGTGCCAAGGAACGCCTGAAGGTTGTCGTGCCACTAACCCTACTGATCATCTTCGTTTTGCTCTATCTCAACTTCCGAAGGATGACCGAGACACTGATTGTGATGTTGTCAGTGCCATTCTCGCTGGTGGGCGGGGTCTGGCTGATGTATTGGCTTGGTTACAACATGAGCGTGGCCGTGGCCGTAGGATTCATCGCGCTGGCAGGGGTGGCGGCTGAGACGGGGGTCATCATGCTGATCTACCTTGACCATGCCTACCAGGCACTCCAATCTAAACGAAACACAGAAGGCAAGCCGTTCCTCTTGGCCGATCTTTATGAGGCGGTGATGGAGGGTGCTGTTGAGAGGGTCCGTCCAAAGATGATGACTGTTGTCGCCATCATGGCGGGCCTGTTGCCCATCATGTGGAGCACTGGCACGGGTTCTGAGGTGATGCGTCGTATCGCTGCGCCGATGGTGGGTGGCATGGTGTCGTCCACTCTCCTGACCTTGATCGTCATTCCGGCCATTTATGCGCTGATTAAGGAATCCTCGCTCGGAAAAGGCAATAATATAAGATAATTGTCGGATGAATTCCTAGGTCATTTTCTGTAGTCAACTCGGCAATGCGTCACAGCATGGTCTTCGCCAAGCGTAAGATGGATAGCGGCATGGTGCTACACCGCGATTTCATGGCGAGCAGCATATTGCCGACTTGATCCTAGCTTCGCAGGCTCTGCAGTGGCAGCATCAATCCCGGCAATGCGGCCGATTAGGCATCCTGATAAATGTAAGTAAAAGGGATTTGGCCCGACTAAGCGGCAGAGTATAAAATTTTCCGTCAAGTCAGGAGTTCTTAAAATGGATCGTCGTCAGTTCTTGATCAATACATCGTGGTTGTGGCTGGCCGGGGCGTTACCGGCGTTGGCAAAGGAAGGCACAGGCGTGGCACTACTTATTAAAACCAAGTCCGAATGGAAGGCGCTATTGCCCCCTGATCGTTATGCAGTCTTGTTCGAAGAAGATACCGAACGCTCATCAAGCAGCCCGCTCAACCATGAATTTCGTCATGGCCAATATGTTTGTGCCGCCTGTAACCAGCTACTGTTTAAATCTACTCAGAAATTCGACAGTGGCACCGGTTGGCCCAGTTTCTTCGACGTGTTGCCAGGCGCCGTTGCCACCCGCGAGGATTTCAGGCTGGTTTGGCCGCGCACTGAATACCACTGTTCTCATTGCGGCGGGCATCAAGGCCATGTGTTCAAGGACGGGCCGGCACCCACGGGCTTGCGCTATTGCAATAATGGACTCGCACTGCAATTTATCCAGGAGGGCGGGGCCTTGCCGGCGCTCAGGTCATGAAAACAAATTTCGTGCGAAAATTTCTAGCCTTGATGGTCGGTATATTAGCTCTGACCATGACAGTGTCGTGTCCGGCCGGCGATGCGTCATCCGCCAATAAGGTACCGGCTATGGCCACGGCCATTTTTGCCGGCGGCTGCTATTGGTGTGTCGAGGCTGATTTCGAGAAGCTGACTGGCGTGCTGGATGCGGAATCCGGCTTTACTGGCGGACATGTTGCCAACCCGAGTTATGAGCAGGTTGGCCATGGAGGCACCGGGCATGCAGAAGCGGTTCGGGTGCATTATGACCCGGCCAAGCTTAGCTACGAGCAGTTGCTGGACTATTTCTGGCATCATATCGATCCCACGGTCAAGGATCGCCAATTCTGCGATGTCGGCGATCAATACCGTACTGCCATCTTCACCCAGAATGATGTCCAGAAGAAGGCTGCGGAGGCCAGTCTTGCCGCTTTGGAGCGAAGCGGACGCTTTGTTCATATCTATACCACGATCACACCGGCCGGGCCATTTTACCTGGCAGAAGAATATCATCAGGATTACTACAAGAAGAACCCAATCCGTTATCGCTATTACCGCAATGGCTGCGGTCGCGATGCACGAGTGGCAGAGGTCTGGGGTGCAGCCCACTAACGGGATGAATCATGTTTGATACGGTGTTCTTCAGCGGCCGGGCAAAACCGGAATACGATCTTTGCGTCATCGGTGGCGGGGCGGCTGGCTTGGTGGCAGCGGCTGGCGCGGCGCAACTGGGCGCGAAGGTGATACTGGTGGAAAAGCACAAGTTGGGTGGCGATTGCCTCAATGATGGCTGTGTGCCGAGCAAGGCGCTGTTGCATAGTGCGAAGGTAGCACAGACCGTGCGCCGCGCCGGGGATGCCGCCATTGACGCACAAACGCCTGAAATCAGTCTGCAACGCGTGATGCAACGAGTGCGAGAAGTTATCAAGGCGATCGAGCCTAATGATAGCCCGGAGCGCTTCCGCAGTCTTGGCGTAGAGTTGGTGTTCGGGGCGGGGCAATTTGGCTCGCGCCAAGCGTTTGCTGTCAACGAGCGCCTGCTGACTGCACGCAAATTCATCCTTGCCACCGGTTCACGCCCTCTGATACCCGACATTCCAGGTCTGGCAGAAGTGCCGTATCTCACCAACGAAACTGTATTCAATCTGAGTGAGGTCGTGCCGTGCCTGATCATTCTGGGGGCTGGACCGATCGGTGTTGAAATGGCGCAGGCTTTTGTTCGTTTGGGCAGTGCGGTAGTCCTGATCGATCGCAGCACGCAGATTCTGTCGCGCGAAGATCCTGACATGGCTGCTGTCGTTGAAACTAGGCTGAGCCACGAAGGCGTCGTCATACATCTGGGGATGATTTGCCTGAAGGTGGAAGGGGAGGCCGGTGCCCTTCGCCTGTTGGTCCGCCATGCGGATGGTAGCGAGAGCTGGCTGGGAGGCAGCCACCTGCTGCTGGCGACCGGTCGGCGCGCTAATGTGGAGAATCTCGGACTGGAGTTGGCCGGTGTCGAGGTCGGGCATGGTCGCATCCAGACCGACCAGCGCCTGCGTACCGCTAACCCCGATATCTATGCCTGTGGTGACGTGGCGGGGCCCTACCAGTTCACCCATATGGCAGAGCACCACGCCGGGATCGCGTTGCGTGGCGCCTTATTCCATCTGCCGGCGAAAATCGAACAATGCGTCATTCCCTGGTGTACCTTCACAGATCCTGAACTGGCGCGTGTTGGTCTGTCCGAACGTGACGCCCAAGAGCAGGGTGTCGATTACCGGGCCTATCGCTTTCCCTTTCATGAGATTGACCGTGCCATCACCGATAACGACACGCCGGGGATGGCCAAGATCCTGTGCGCGCCCAATGGACGCCTGCTGGGGGCGGCCATTGTCGGGCCCAATGCCGGCGAATTGATTCACGAATATGTGCTGGCCATGTCGCGTCGCCTGAAGGTGGGGGATTTGGCAGCTGTCATCCACATCTATCCAACCCTTGCGCAAATTAATCGCCGCGTCGCCAACGAACATCTTAAGGAAAAATTGACGCCTGCCCTGCGGCGCTGGATGAAATTGCTGTTTGGCTTGAGAGGGCGGACAGCATGATTATTGAATGTATCACAAGAGATATAATTTATAAAGTATTGATTATTATTATTTCTATATCTGGAATAATGCTTTTTTTCGGGTTCGGCTGGCAGCGTTATCTTGAACTTGATACCTTGCAACAACATCGTGATGCGTGGCTGGACTTTACGCTGGCGCATTACTGGCAGGCATTGCCAATCGCTGTTGCCGCCTATACTGTTGCCACCGCCTTCAGCGTGCCTGGGGGCGCGCTGTTTTCGCTCGCCATCGGCTTCCTGTTCGGGCGTTGGATTGGTACCGGGATGATCCTGCTGGCGGCGACCCTGGGCGCCACGCTGGTTTTTCTGGCCGCACGTTACCTGTTTGCCGATGCTTTGCGTGCAAGACTGTCCGGACGGTTGCGCGACATGAGCGAAGGGTTCGCGCGAGATGGCTTCAACTATCTGCTGTTTCTGCGGTTGGTGCCCTTGTTTCCGTTCTGGCTGGTGAATCTGGCGCCAGCCTTCAGCAATATCAGGTTGTCCACCTACGTCATGGCGACTTTTGTCGGCATCATCCCGGGCAGCTTCGTGTTCGCTAACCTCGGGCAGTCGCTGGGTCGCATCCACTCGACCTCTCAACTGCTGTCGGTGGAAACTCTGTGCGCCATGACGCTGCTTGGTGTCCTGTCACTGGCGCCGCTGCTGGTCAGGCGCCTGAACTTGAAAAATACAGGGCAATAATTAAAGATGCACGCCATTTTCCCCTTGTTGAAGGTTAGCAACTTTCCCCCTATTCACCGCACTCAATTGACCACCTTGCAGGTCAACCTTGGCTATCTGTGCAACCAGACTTGTCTGCACTGCCATGTCAATGCTGGACCCAAGCGGCTGGAACAGATGTCAGCCGATACCGTCGCGCAGGTGTTGGCCTTCCTCGAGGCACATGCTGAGGTGAGAACCCTGGATCTCACCGGCGGCGCACCGGAGATGAATCCTCATTTCCAGCACTTGGTGCGTGCGGCGCGTGTTCTTGGCGTTAGTGTGATCGACCGCTGCAATCTTACCATCCTGGAGCAACCCGGCTTTGAACAGTTGGCCGGGTTTCTGGCCGCTCAACAGGTTGAAATCTGCGCTTCCTTGCCGTGCTATCTATCCGATAATGTCGATCGCCAGCGCGGCAGCGGCGTGTTCGAAGCCAGCTTGCGCGCCTTGCATCGGCTCAATGCGCTGGGCTACGGCAATGCGGGTAGCGGACTGCTGCTCAACCTGGTGTACAACCCGCAGGGGGCCAGTTTGCCACCCTCACAACCCGCTCTTGATTCCGCCTATCGGTTGCATCTGGGGGATATGGGTATCGTTTTCAACCAGTTGTACACGATCACCAACATGCCTATTTCCCGCTTTGGCAGCACGTTGGTCAGCCAGGGCAAGTTCCACGACTACATGCGCCTGTTGCGGGAGTCCTACCGGTCTGAAAATCTTGATGCCGTGATGTGCCGCAGCTTGGTCAGCGTCGATTGGCAAGGCTATGTGCATGACTGCGATTTCAACCAGATGCTGGAACTGCCTCTGGGTGCCACCAACCCTCAGCGCATACATCTGGCGGATCTGCTGGGGCGTGATTTGTACCAGGCACCGATACATACCGCCGACCATTGCTACGGTTGTACCGCAGGGCAGGGCAGCAGTTGCGGTGGCGCTCTGGTCTGATGGCCTTAGCCTGGGTGCGTGATGAAGAAGGTCTCATTGTTCCGTGCGGAGACCGCTTCGCCGCGTGCCTCCGTACCTATCTGGCACTGACTGGCGCGCCTCTTCGTGACAATTTCCTCGGCATTTTGCTTGCTGTCCTGACGGAACCCCGAGCCTGGTGTACAGCGCACGCTCGCATTGGTCCGACTGCCGCAAGTAAAGCTGGCGTGTTCGACATTGGCTGCGACCAGGACGGAAACAGCTGCCGATGACAGCGATGCCGGACAGGGTCAGCATCATCGTGCCTGCGCTTAACGAAGCCGATGGCATCGTGGCGACTCTGGCAATGCTGCAACCGCTACGCATCTTAGGGCATGAAGTGATTCTGGCTGACGGTGGGAGTAGTGATGATACCGTGGTTCTTGCACGCGGACTGACTGATGCGATTACCTTCAGTGCACGCGGGCGCAGCCAGCAGATGAACGTTGGGGCAGGGCAGGCCGCAGGCGATATCTTTCTGTTCCTGCACGCCGACACCCGACTGCCGGAGCGGGCATTGCACCACATGCTGGATGGTCTCAAAGCCACTGGCCAGGTCTGGGGACGTTTTGATGTTAGATTGTCCGGACGGCATCCGCTGTTGCGGGTGGTCGAGCGCATGATGAACTGGCGTTCCCGCCTGACCGGCATTGCCACCGGCGATCAGGCCATGTTCATTTGTCGCGACGCCTTCCTGGCTGTGGGCGGCTATCCTGCAATCGCGCTGATGGAGGACATTGCCTTGAGTCGCACCCTGAATCGCCAGTTTGGTGCACCCTTGTGCCTGGAGGCAACAGTCATGAGTTCCAGTCGACGTTGGGATCAGAACGGCATCCTCCGCACCATGCTGCTGATGTGGTGTTTACGACTGGCCTATTTCTTCGGCGTATCACCCGAGCGTCTGGCGCGGCAATACGAAGTACCTGGCCGCTAACACATGTCTGACACTGCGCTGCTAGTGTTTGCCCGCGCCCCTGTCAGCGGGAAAACCAAGACCCGGCTGATCCCAGCCCTGGGGGCAGTTGGTGCTGCCGAATTGCACGCCCGTATGGTTCGTCACACGCTGCGCTGCGCCATCCAGTCCCGGATTGGACCGGTAACGCTATGTTGTGCGCCTGATGTAGAGCACCCGTTTTTTGCCGAGTGCGCCAGCGACTTCGGTATAGACCTGCAACCGCAACAGGGTAATGACCTGGGTCAGCGCATGGCGCAGGCGCTTGAATTTGCAATCAATGTTCACGGTCAGGCCTTATTGATTGGTACCGACTGCCCTGATCTGGGGCCTGAGGAGTTGCGGGCCTCCGCGCGACTTCTGCGTGCAGGAGATGCCGTATTTGTTCCTGCCACGGACGGCGGTTACGCACTGATTGGCGTCCGTAACAGCGTGCCGGCTATTTTCGAAGGCATTGCTTGGGGTGATGGCGTGGTCATGGAGCAAACCAGGATTCAAATGCGTCGGCTTCTTCTTGTCTGGCACGAACTGCCTGCGCTGTCTGACATCGACCTGCCGGCTGATTTGGTACACCTGCAATTGAGCCGCCCCGTTTTGTTACATGGCATAATCACGTAATATTGAAATGCCAGGTTTGAGTGGCACAGGCGTTGGGGCCATACTCAAAATCAATCTAAAATTCCTTTCATCTATCTTTCATCGCATGACGCGGAAGAGAGTATCAGCCTGGCAGTTGACGTTGGCGGGCTCAGCTTTATTGTCAACTCGTTAGGACAGACTTTGAACATATGAAACTCAGAACCAAATTTCTAATTTTGATGTGTGGCTTGTTCCTTGCATTTGCTGCCGTTATCTGGATATTTTCTCAGCATTTGTCGACACAGATCAATGAGAAGTGGGGTACCAACTTCGCCGAAAAACAGGTTTTTTTTGATAAATACCGCACCCTTTTGCCATTACGCCGCGAAATTTTTCTGGCCCGGGAATTGTCGACTGAACCTGCATTAATCGATCTGGCCTTGCATGAAGATAATACAGGGACCAGGCAGAAGGCATTGGAGGTATTGGAGCGTTATCGACTTAAATTCCAGGACAGAAGCTATTTTGCCGCGCCGCTCAAGACTGGGCATTACTATTTTAATGACGCGGATAACAGATTTCAGGACAAGCCCATTCGCTACACCCTGTCGCCACAAAACCCCAATGATCAATGGTTCTATTCAACCATCAAGAGTCGACAGGATTATCAGGTCAATGTGGACCCTGATGTGCATCTGGGAAAAACCAAGGTCTGGATCAATGTGGCCATCAAACGCAACGGTGAGGTGTTGGGCCTGATTGGCACCGGTCTGGACATCACGCAATTCCTCAAGGAGTCGGTCGACGCCGAACAACCTGGCACGCGCAGCATGTTTATTGATCGCAATCTGGCGGTGCAACTGTACCACGATCCAAAAATCATCGATGACGCCAGCATCACCAAGTCAGCCAACAAGCGCATCAAGGTTGAGGCCTTGCTGCTCGATCCTAAAGACGTTGAGCACTTGAGAGCCATTCTGCCACAACTGGAGAAGACGCCAGAGAAGATTCAGACCTTGTGGGTGACGTTCGAGGGCAGTCGGCATTTGCTTGGCGTGGCTTATTTGCCGGAAATTGGCTGGTTCGACTTGACCCTGATGGACGATCAAACACTTTCGATCTTCAAAGATTTGAATATCGCACCGCTGCTGGCTCTGATGTTTTTTATTGCGTTGTCGGTGGTGGCATTCATGTTGAATCGACTGGTGTTGAAACCTATTCACACAATAGGTGAATCAGTCAGGCAGGTTCAGCTGGGGCAATATGATACCGATCCGTTACTGGTTGGAACCGGAGAAATCGCGCAACTCTCGATGCAGTTTCGCGCCATGGTCAAGGTGGTACGCAATAATAAACGTGATCTGGAAGACAAGGTCGCCCGGCGTACCGCAGAACTCTCGCAGGAACTGATGGTTCGCCAGCAGGCGGAAGATAAGTTGAGTCGATCTGAGATGATGCTTCGCACGCTCTATGACACGACCAGCGATGCCGTGATGCTGTTGACCGAAAGAGGATTCTTTGATTGCAATCCTGCCACGCTGGAACTTTTTGGTTGCTCCTCGGAGAATGAATTTTGTACCAAACACCCCGCCGATCTGTCTCCACCGCTGCAACCTTGTGGCACCAATTCCATGGAACTTGCCAATCGTCACATTGCCACCGCTATGGAAAAGGGCAGCAATCATTTTGAATGGGTGCACCAACGCCTCGACAATGGGCTGGCCTTTCCCGCTGATGTTCTACTCAATGCCATGAAAATTAACGATAAACTTGTTCTTCAGGCGGTGGTCAGGGACATCACACAGCGCAAACAGACTGAAACAAAATTACAGCTTGCCAAGGATGCCGCCGAATCGCTGGCACAATCCAAATCGGAATTCCTGGCTAATATGTCGCATGAGATCCGGACGCCGATGAACGCGATCATCGGTCTGTCCCACTTGGCACTCAACAAACAGGTCTCCGCCGATGTCCGTGATTACCTGGAGAAGATCAATGCATCATCCGAGAGTCTGCTGGGAATTCTGAACGACATTCTCGATTTTTCCAAGATGGAGGCAGGCAAGCTAAGCATTGAAAATTCACGCTTCAGTCTCGAACTGCTCATCAACAACCTGCGCAACCTGTTTTCGGTATATGCTGAAAAAATGCATCTAGAATTTGCCATTGAAACCGATCCGTTGATACCAGATGAATTGGTTGGAGATGCCTTGCGTATTCAGCAAATCTTGTCCAACCTGCTCGGCAACGCGATCAAATTCACCGCCCGGGGCAAGGTCACATTGGCGCTTAAACGCCTTGAACTCAACAACTCCATGGCCAGTATAAATTTCAGCGTGAGCGATACCGGTATTGGCATATCGAAAGAAGACCAGGCAAAATTGTTCCAGCCCTTCAGCCAGGCCGACACCTCCATTACCCGTCGCTTCGGAGGTACCGGGCTAGGTTTAGTCATCAGCCACAAATTGCTGCAACTGATGGGCAGCGATTTTCATCTGGAAAGCAGGCCCGGTCGTGGCAGCACCTTTGACTTCGACTTGACGTTGGGTGTTTCAGCCGTGCCAATGGAACAGACTAACAACCGACAGGGTGCCGCGCGTCGCGCAGGAACCTTGAGCCACGGTCTGCATGAACGCGGGCGACTTCTTTCTGGCGCACGCATTCTGGTCGCCGAGGACAACCTCATCAACCAGCAGGTCGTTAAAGAGTTTCTGCAACTCTCCGGTGTTAGTGTCGATATTGCCAATAACGGGGTCGAGGCCCTTCAACTAATGGCAAAAAATGTCTATGACGCCGTTCTGATGGATGTGCACATGCCTGAGATGGGCGGGGTGGAAGCTACCGAGCTGATTCGCAAGCAGGCTCAATTCTCCGGCCTTCCGGTGCTGGCTCTGTCCGCTGGCGTCACGCAGGAAGAAAAGGAAAAATGCCTGACTTGCGGCATGAATGACTTCATCGCCAAGCCAATCAATCCGGAAGAGCTTATTGGCGTACTGTGTCACTGGATAGGCCGAAACCGCGCCTTGGAATCCACTCCCGGGCTGATCGCCGAAGCGCCTGACGTCGACCACGACTCATCGCTGGACCATCTATCGGGTTTTGATCTTACCAATCTGCTGTCCATGGTGGCGGGTAATAAGGACTTTGTGACCAGATTGCTATGCACCTTCCGTGATGAATATGCCAATTTCGATGCGGAACTGCAACCCTATCTGGATGACAAAGACTACCAGGCAGCTAAAATCCGGATTCATGCGATCAAGGGCGCTGCCAGCAACATCGGAGCTATCATGTTATCCGCTGCGGCGGCTTCCATGGAGTCAGCACTACAACAGGGAAGGCTGGATCAGGAAGCTCATGCCAATTTCCATCAGGCGTTGCAAGATGCCTTGGCTGAGCTGGGGAAATTGGAGATCCTGCATGGCGAATGATCTTAATGCACTCGATGGCATGAGTGGTGTTGAAAATTATTGTAGCGAGCGCGCCTCAAAACTCGAAGTTGAAATCGAGCGCATGGGTATTGCCCTAGGCATTAACTGGAACGATAATTTTCAGGTGCATCAACTGGCAAAGGAAGCGCTGGAGCATGCCCAGGAGGCCCTGGAACAATACGCGCATGATAGAAGTAATTTCCAGCTAAGGGCAAAAGTGGAGTTGTTCGGTCTCGCCGCCATGATGATGAATCTGATGAAGGAAAGTGCCGGCAAGGGCATCCACACGCACGGAGGTACAGCATGGAAGGCATTGTTTCGCGCTATGATGGAAGAGTCGGGCCAAGCCTCAACCGGCCCTGATTGATCCGGGCTGTCATCTCATGATCAAACGTATCCACAGCGAACAACTGAAATCAGGCATGTACATCCATGACCTCAACTGTGGCTGGCTGGGGCATCCCTTCATGTTCAACGCCTTCAAGGTGGATGATGAGAAGGACATCCAGAAAATCATTGCTGATGGCATTCGTGAGCTCTATATCGATACCTCAAGAGGCCTTGATGTCGATGGTGCCAAGACTCAGGAAGAGGTCCACGCCGAACTGCATCAGCAGATGACAGAAGTGGTTAAGGGCCATGGCAGCCTGCATGTGGCACATGTCGCGTTCAGGGACGAGGTAGATGCGGCCTCCATTGCGAAAAAGGAAGCCAATGACCTGATCCATTTCATCATGGATGATGTGCGTCTTGGCATGCAGATGGAAGTTGAGCGCGTCACACCGGTGGTCGAGAATATTACCGACTCCATCTTTCGAAACCAGGACGCATTGCTGGTATTGACGCATATAAAACAAAAGGATGACTATACATTCCAGCATTCGGTCAGCGTCTGCGCCCTGATGGTCGCTTTTTGCCGCTCTCTCGGCTATGAGCGAGCCGTGATCCTGGAGGCGGGCATAGGCGGCCTGTTGCATGATGTCGGTAAAATGAAAATACCAGAGCATATCCTCAACAAGCCGGGAGATCTGACGCCTGAGGAATATGAGGTGATGCAAACGCATCCGGCAATTGGTCGGGATCTGTTGAGCCAAACCTCTGGCGTTCCTAATATTGCAACGCTGGTGGCGGCACAGCATCATGAGCGGTTTGATGGTACGGGTTACCCGGGCAAGTTGAAAGGAGATGAAATCTCACAATTTGGCCAATTGGCATCGATTGTCGACGTCTATGATGCGCTGACCTCCAATCGCGTTTACCATAAGGGGATGGAGCCGGCGATGGCAATGAAGAAGTTATTCGAGTGGAGCCGATTCCATTTTGATGGCGTGCTGGTACAGCATTTTATTCGTGCCATTGGCATCTACCCGGTGGGCACGCTGGTCAGACTGGAGAGCGGTTTTCTCGGTGTGGTCGTCAAGCCAGGTGAAATGGATTTGCTGCACCCGGTGGTCAGGGTGGTATTTGATACTGAGCGCGACTCCCCGGTCATTCCGCGTGACGTGAATCTCGCCAAGCTTGACGGATATGGCGGGGGAGATCGCATTATTGGGTATGAACCGACTGACAAGTGGAGAATTGATCCTTACCAGTATCTAGGTGTTCTTTGAGCCTATTGCTTGTATGGGATATTGAAACTGAATGAAGATAGTTCTTTGCATCATTGGCGTATTTTTTTCCATCCTCAGCGGTTATCTGCTGGAGGGCGGGCACATTATGGCGCTGTATCAACCGGCCGAACTTCTCATTATTGGTGGCGCGGCGGGATGCTCATTCGCTGTTGCCAATCCCATGCATGTGATCAAGGGCGTTGCCACCAAGATTCCTCTGTTGCTGACTTCGTCCCCCTACAACAAGGACAGTCATATGGACTTGTTGGGACTGATGTACTCAATGTTCGCAAAGATTCGCAAGGAAGGCATCATTGCCATTGAGCGTGACGTTGAGGATCCGCAACAAAGCCCTATTTTCAGTGAATTTCCGGCGCTTACCAAAAATGCCCACGCCAAGGAATTCATTTGTGACTATTTCCGCCTGATGGTCAGCGGCAACATGAACGCCTTTGAGTTGGAGAATCTCATCGACATCGATTTGGAATGTCATCACGAGGCCATGCATCAGCCTATCATTGCTCTTTCGGCCCTAGCCGATGGGCTGCCGGCCTTCGGTATTGTTGCGGCCGTGATGGGGGTCGTGATTACCATGGGTGCCATTGGTGGAGACGTTGCCATCCTGGGAGAAAAGGTCGCGGCCGCACTGGTGGGGACTTTTCTCGGTATTCTTTTATCCTATGGCGTGGTTGCCCCGATTGCTGCGGCTTTGAACAGCAGAGCCGAAGAAGAAGCCAGATTCTACACCTGCATCAAGACCTGCTTTGTCGCCTATCTCAATGGTTATGCCCCGCAAATCGCCGTGGAATTCGGCAGAATGGCGCTATTATCGCATATGCGACCGAGCTTCATTGAGCTTGAGAGCTTCGTCAAGGGCCGTGCCAAGCTCAAGAAACAAGCCGAGGCATAAACTCGAAGCCTTACTCTGGAATTCATCGCATGAGTCATATTGAAACGCCGGTCGACTACCATTTTCCCTGGTATGTCAGGTTGTTCCTTGCCAACCAGCGCCGGCGCTATGGGCGCGAACTGGAGCCAGCTCGGCTGTGGGGCAGGACCCCTTGGGTGTTTGCCGGCCTTTCCCTGCTCTACGGCGCGCTTGACCGTAGATCCTCGCCGATAGAACCGGCTTTGCGTACTTTGGTTACGGTTCGTGTGTCTCAGATCAATTGGTGCGCATTCTGCGTCGACATCAACTCGTCCACTGCACTCAAACGTGGTCTCACCGAAGCGCAATTGGAGCAACTGCCAAGGTTTGAGGAGTCTCAGCTGTTTGATGAGCGTACTCGATCTGCTCTGGCTTATGCCGAGGCCGTCACCTATAGCGAACGGCAAGTTGATCGGCCCCTGATGGCGCGACTCAAAAAGTATTTTAACGATGAAGCCATCATCGAACTCACTGCAGTGATTGCCTTTCAGAATCTTTCCAGCAAGTTCAATGCGGCACTCGATGTGCCGGCACAGGGATTTTGCCAAATGCCATCCCGGTTCGACACGAATGCAAAGCTGCCTTAAACTCAGAAAAAGGAGTCGAACCACCTGTTGCCGTACTTCAGCTACCGTATCATGGTTTTTAAGGAAATTCGTTCTGAAGGGCTTGCCGCACGCGCTGCAATGCCGTCATCACAAGCTTGCGCGGGGCTCCGATATTGAGGCGCATGAAGCCCTGGCCACCGTGACCAAAGGCGGTGCCAGGAGACAGACCAACTCTAGCTTGTTCGATCATGAATTGCTTAAGTTTCAGGTCACTCATCTTTAAGTTTCGACAATCGAGCCAGAGCAAGTAGCTGCCCTCTGGCTGGATTAGTCGGATTTGTTGCATCTCTGCAGCGACATAGGCCGTAACGCTGTCACGAGTCCCGGCCAGATAGGCGAGCAGGGCGTCCAGCCAGGGGCCGCCCTCGCGGTAAGCGGCTTCGAACGCCACCAGGGAAAACGGGTTGGCTGCGCTCATGTGGACCATGTCAAATACTTCATGAATCGCCTTACGATGTGCCGGATCAGGCACGATCAAGGCAGACAAGCCGAGTCCGGGGATGTTGAAGGTTTTGCTGGGTGAGACGGCGGTGACGATGGGCCGGGCATCGTCCGTCAGTGTAGCCAGGGCGTGATGGTGATATTCGGGATAGATCAAGTCAGCATGGATTTCATCCGACAGGATGGTGAGCTTGTGACGCTGCGCAATTTCCAGTAGTTGTTCCAGTTCATCCCGGTGCCATACCCGGCCGACCGGGTTGTGCGGCGAACACAGCAGCATCAATTTTGACTCGGCAGCACAGGATTCGAAATGCTCGAAATCGATGCTGTAGCCGCCGTCCCTTAATTGCAGGGGATTCTGTACCAGACGTCGGCCGGTCTTGTTGGCTGCGGAAAAGAAGGGAAAATAGACCGGTGGCTGAACCAGGATGCCTTCGCCGGGCTCTGTCAGTGCCATTACCACGGCATTCAACGAGGGCACGACACCAGGCGTGAGCATTATCCATTCACGCTGAATTTCCCAGCCATGGCGCAGTTTCATCCAGTCAATCAGCGCCTCGAACAGGGACTCCGGTGCCAGGCTGTAGCCGTAAATCGGATGTGTGGCACGCGACTGCAGGGCACGAGTCACGGCTTCCGGTACGGCAAAGTCCATGTCTGCAACCCACAAGGGCAGCACATTCTCTGTGCCAAACTGGCCGACCCGACCGTCATATTTGAGCGCTCCGCTGCCTGTGCGTGAAATTTCGCGATCAAAATCGAAGTTCATGCATCTTCCTCGAATCAGGCTAGCAACAGGAATACCGTCGGCTGTTTGTGCAGATCGGGCAGGGGAGATTTTTTCCAGTCGGCAATCGGTTGGCTGATTATTTTTTCCGATTCCAAGCTGATGTTGCAGCCGACGCATAGTCGTGTCAATGGCTGACAAGTGGCCAGAATGTCTTCCAGCAGGTGCCCATTGCGGTAAGGCGTTTCTATGAAAATCTGCGTTTCATGCCTGTTGCGGGAATGCTGTTCGATCTCCCGCAACTTCTGCACCCGCGCCGCCTTTTCGCTGGGCAGGTAACCGAGAAAGCTGAAGCGTTGTCCATCCAGGCCGGAGGCCATCAGCGCCAGCAGGATGGAAGACGGCCCGACCAAGGGGGCAACCCGAATGCCCTTTTTGTGCGCCAATGCCACTAAGTGTGCCCCCGGATCGGCGATGCCCGGGCAGCCGGCCTCCGACATCAGTCCGACATCCTGTCCGGCCAAGAGCGGTGCGAGCAGGGCGGGCAGGGCTTCGATCGTGGTGTGCTCATTGAGGGTGAGCAGGGAGAGCTCACGTACCGGTTTTAACGTCTTGAGGGCACCCAGGAAGCGTCGTGCCGTCTTTTCGTTTTCCACCACGAAGGTGTCCAGCTTCTGTGTGATGCTCACGACTTCGGGCGGCAAGGCTTTGGCAATCACATCGTCACCAAGGGTGACCGGGATTAGGTACAGCGTACCTGGCGTCATGATTGGAATTCTGGCACGGTAGTGGTCATTTTTTCTTGATAAAGTAGCGCAGGCGGCCTCGCCTGCAGATGGCCGCAAGGCCACACCTGTCACTTAATGCAGGCGAGGCCGCCTGCGCTACGAAGTAATAAGCATGTCTGGCTCGTTTACGACCATTGATGCAGCTTCATAGCTTAAATTGGTTTATAGGACGGTCACGCCCTCGCTCTGCAGCATGCTCACCAGTTCAATCAATGGCAGACCGATCAGGGCGTTGGGGTCATCGCCACGCATCCATGCGATCAGGGCGATGCCCAGGCCCTCCGATTTGGCACTACCGGCGCAGTGGTAAGGTTCTTCTTTGATCAGGTAATGCTCGATTGATTCGTCGCTAAAAGTTCTGAAGCAGACCTCGTAAGGCACAACCTTGGCTTGCATACGACAGCTTGCTGCGTGGTACAGGCAAAGTGCGCTATGGAAAGTGACCACGCGACCACGCATTAAGCGCAGTTGGCGCACGGCGTTGTCGTGCGTCATGGGTTTGCCGAGTTGAACGCCGTCGAGCGTGGCAACCTGGTCGCAGCCGATGACAAGGGCATCCGAATGATGCTCTGCTACCCGGCGCGCCTTCAGTTGCGCCAGGCGAAGTGCTGTGGCCTCCGGCGCTTCATGCTGCAGCGGCGTCTCATCGACTTCGGGAGACACAACATCAAAAGGCAGTTGCAGCCGTTCCAGCAATTCCCGGCGATAAATGGAGGAGGAAGCGAGGATCAGTTTCTGCATGGCGTCCTGCCGGATGCTTACTGAATTTCGATCAGGGTCTCATCCGGGGTGACGCTGTCGCCCTTTTTGACGTGCACGGCCAGTACAATGCCGCTTCTTGCCGCCTGAATCTCGTTCTCCATCTTCATCGCTTCAATGACCAGCACGCCGTCGCCGGCATTGACCGTATCGCCGGCCTTGACCTTGACCTCCACAACCGTGCCGGGCATGGCTGTGGTAACGCAACCCTCATGCGAGGGACGCGGGCGGCTGCCGGCGCTTGCCGCAGCTACAGCTTTCTTCTTGCCACCGCTGTTGCCACCGGAGACTTCAACTTCGCTTAATGTTTCGACCACAACTTCTTCCGAGATGCCATCGACGGAAACGTAGAATGGGCGCTGCACTTCACCCGGATGGCCGCTACCGGTCAGCTTGATGTGGAAGGTTTCGCCATGCAGGGTAACCTTGAATTCGTTCGGTGCATAACGCGAGGCAGAGGGTGCTGCCGTTTCCTTGGAAAGGAGCGGTTCGGCCTTTAGCGTGCCGGCGTTACGCTCCTGCAGGAAGGTCTGCGCGAGGTCTGGGAACATGGCATAGGTCAGCACATCTTCTTCGCTGAGGGCGAGATTTTCGCACTCAATACGCAACTTGCCCATTTCATCTTCCAGCAGGTCAGCCGGACGGCAGGTGATGATTTCGCTATTGCCGATGGCCAGATGCCTGATTTTCTCACTCACCTGGCCCGGCGCACGGCCGTAATGACCCATCAGGTAATTCTTGACTTCGTTGGTGATGGACTTGTAGCGCGCACCAGTTAGCACATTGAGCACGGCTTGGGTGCCGACGATCTGTGAGGTCGGGGTTACTAGCGGCGGATAGCCCAGATCTTCACGCACGCGCGGGATCTCACTCAGTACGGCATCCATCTTGTCCAGCGCCCCTTGTTCTTTGAGCTGGTGGGACAGGTTGGAAATCATGCCGCCGGGCACCTGGTTCACCAGAACGCGCGAATCCACGCCGGTAAAGTCGCTCTCGAACTGCCAGTATTTGCGGCGCACTTCGCGGAAATAGGCCGTAACCCCCTGTATCGCTGCCAGATCCAGGCCGGTGTCATGTTCCGTGCCGCGCAAAGCGGCCACGATGCTCTCGGTAGAAGGGTGACTCGCCCCCTCGCCAAAGGCCGAATTACAGGTGTCCAACATGATGGCTCCCGCTTCCACGCCCTTGAGGAAACTCATGGCAGCCAGTCCTGAAGTAGCGTGGCTGTGCAGGTGAATAGGCAGGCTGACTGCCGCCCGTAATGCGCTGACGAGGTCGGTTGTGCCTTGTGGGGTGAGCAAGCCCGCCATGTCCTTGATGGCGATTGTGTCGCAACCCATGGCCTCCATTTCCTGAGCCAGGCCAACAAAGTGCGGAATGTCATGTACCGGGCTGGTGGTGTAGCTGATGGCGCCCTCGGCATGCTTGCCTACCTGTTTGACGGCTTCTATCGATACGCGCAGGTTGCGCATGTCATTCATGGCGTCAAAGATTCTGAACACGTCGACGCCATTATTGGCAGCCTTCGAGACGAAGGCACGTACAAGATCGTCTGAGTAATGGCGGTAGCCAAGCAGATTCTGGCCACGTATCAGCATCTGGATGCGGCTGTTTGGCAAGGCGCGGCGCAATTTTGCCAGGCGTTCCCATGGATCTTCCTTGAGAAAGCGCACACAGGCGTCAAAGGTCGCGCCACCCCAGGCTTCCAGCGACCAGAAACCTATGCTGTCCAGTTTGGGGCAGATCGGCAGCATGTCTTCGGTGCGCATGCGAGTGGCAATGAGAGACTGATGTCCATCACGTAAAACTAATTCAGAAACAAGGACTTTTGGCATATTATTAATCTAACATATTAGGTTAAAATTAAATACCTTCATGTGCTGCTATGGCCGCAGCAATCGCTGCCGCCATTAGCTCGGGTGGGAATTCTGTTGCGTAATTGATCAACTCCGGGTGCGCTTCGACGAAGCTGGTATCGAACTCGGCAGCCCTGAAATTCGGATGTTTCAGGATCTCCTGATAATAAGGCATGGTGGTCTTGACGCCGAACACCACCATGTCATCCAGAGCGCGACGTCCGCGCTCGATGACGCCTTCCCAGGTAAGGGCCCAGACCGTCAATTTGGCGCACATGGAATCGTAATAAGGCGGAATGACATAGCCGCTGTAGATTGCGGCGTCGATGCGCACGCCAGGACCGCCCGGTGCATAGTAACGAGTGATCTTGCCGAAGCTGGGCAGAAATCCATTTTTAGGTTCTTCTGCATTGATGCGAAATTCCATGGCGTAGCCACGGAATTTGACGTCCTCTTGCTTATACTGCAATTCTAGCCCGTTGGTAATGCGAATCTGTTCCTGCACGATGTCGATGCCGGTGATAGTTTCCGTGACTGTGTGCTCGACCTGCAATCGGGTGTTCATTTCCATGAAGTAGAAATTATTGTCCTGGTCGAGCAGGAATTCCACTGTGCCGGCATTCTCGTAGTTAACGGCACGCGCCGCTTTGACACCAAGCACGCCGATGTAGTCGCGCTGTGCCTGACTGAGTTGGGGGGACGGGGCGATTTCAATCAGCTTCTGGTTGCGGCGCTGGATCGAGCAATCGCGCTCAAATAAATGGATGACGTTACCGTGGCTGTCTGCCAGAACCTGGACTTCGATATGGCGCGGATTGACTACGCATTTTTCCAGAAACAGTTCAGGTTTGCCGAATGCCTTGCTGGCCTCTGAAATCACGCGGTCGTAATTGACCAACACTTCTTTTTCGCTGTTGCAACGGCGAATGCCACGTCCACCACCGCCGTTGGTTGCCTTCAGCATGACCGGGTAACCAATTTCGTTAGCCAGGCTGACTGCTTCTTCCACCGTTTCAAGGTTGCCGTCGCTGCCCGGCACGACCGGAATACCGGCAGCAATCATGGCGTTGCGTGCCTGGATCTTGTCTCCCATCTGGCGGATGACGTCAGCGTCAGGCCCGATGAACTTGATGTCTCGACGCGCACATATTTCAGCCAGTTCGGGGTTTTCAGACAGGAATCCGTAGCCGGGATGCAGCGCGTCGCAACCCGATGCCACGGCCAGATTGACGATGTTGTGTGCATTCAGGTAGCCGGCAACAGGGTCGGAGCCGATGTTATAGGCTTCGTCCGCCTTCTTGACATGTAGCGCATGGCGGTCGGCATCCGTATAGATGGCGACAGACTTGATGCCCATTTCAGAACAGGCGCGCACAATACGGACGGCAATTTCACCGCGATTGGCAACGAGAATTTTCTTGATCACAAATCAGCCCATTTTTTGACACAAAAACCAGATAATTGTAACATGCCCTCCTTATGAAAGAACAGACGATCAACAGTCTTGAGTTTGCACAGGAATCGCATGAGATTCATGGTACAATTGCGCCCCGAGATTTGGTGCGGCTGAAAGATGTGCTGTTTGCAACTGATGGCGAGTTGAAATATCGCTTGCAGGGCAAGGCTAATTCCAGCTCCGCGCCTGAGATCAGCATGCAGATTCAGGGCGAGTTGCAGCTGATTTGCCAGCGCTGTATGGGACCGCTCAACTACACCATCGACACCGTCACACGTTTTGTGATTGTTGCCGATGAGGACAAGATACCTGCCCCTGAGCATGATCAGGATGACGTGGATTATCTGGTGGCGGATCCGCGACTTGATGTAATGGCACTGGTTGAAGATGAAATTTTGCTGGGCTTGCCGATGGTGAGTCTGCATCAGTCCTGTGATGCCATTGCCACAGAGACGAAAGAACAAAAGGAAAGCCCCTTCAAGGTTTTGCAGGGGCTGAAATTTAAGTAAGCGTTAGAATTTTATTTTATTAGGAGTTTTTCATGGCTGTTCAACAAAACAAGAAGTCGCCCTCCAAGCGCGGCATGCATCGTTCACACGATTTTCTGACTAACCCGGCACTGGCCATTGAGCCTACCACTGGCGAAGTGCATCTGCGTCACCATATCAGTCCGAACGGCTACTATCGTGGCCGCAAGGTCATGCCTGCCAAGGGCGAATAAGGTTTATCACTGAAAACAGATGCGCCGCGCCTTCAAACAGGTGCGGCGTTTTGTTTATGGATATCAAGCTCGCAATTGACGCCATGGGCGGGGATCACGGCCCCCGTGTGACGGTTCCCGCCGCGCTCGACGCGCTGCGGCAGCATGCTGAAATCAGCATCGTACTGGTTGGCTTGACAGACGCCATCGAAGCTGAATTACGCGCTCAGGGAGCAGCTGTCAGTTCGCGCCTTTCCATCCATCACGCCACCGAAGTGGTGTTGATGGACGAGTCCCCGCAAAGCGCTCTGAAGAATAAAAAAGATTCCTCCATGCGCGTGGCCATCAATCTGGTCAAGTCTGGAGATGCTCACGCCTGTATCAGCGCTGGTAATACCGGCGCACTGATGGCTACCGCACGTTTCGTACTCAAGACGCTGCCCGGTATCGACCGTCCCGCTATTGCCTCGGCTCTTCCCAGCCGTAATGGCCATACCTATATGCTGGATCTGGGCGCCAACGCGGACTGCACGCCGGAGCAATTGCTGCAGTTCGCCATCATGGGAGCCATGCTGGTATCTTGTATCAAGCACAAGGAACGTCCTTCCGTGGGTCTGCTCAATATCGGTTCCGAAGACATCAAGGGCAACGAGGTCGTTAAACAAGCCGGTGAATTGCTGCGTGCCAGCCATCTCAATTTTTACGGCAACGTCGAAGGTGATGACATCTACAAGGGCACGACTGATCTGGTTGTCTGTGATGGCTTCGTTGGCAACGTCACGCTCAAGGCATCGGAAGGCATCGTGCGCATGATGAGCGAGTTTCTGATGCAGGAATTCAAGCGTAGCTGGCTGACCCGGTTGATGGCGCTGGTGGCCATGCCGGTGCTCAAGGCCTTCAAGCGTCGCCTGGATCCGCGTCGCTACAATGGTGCGAGTTTCTTAGGGCTTCGTGGCATCGTGGTGAAGAGCCATGGTGGTGCGGACAGCTTTGCTTTCGTGCATGCCATCGATACAGCCATCGAAGAGGCGCGGAGTGGCGTGCTTGCTCGCATTAGCGAGCAACTGGCGATAGAACATCTGCAGTCTATTGCTGCTGAAGAAATGATTTGATGACTTATTCTCGCATTGCAGGAACGGGCAGTTATCTGCCGAAAAAAATTCTGACCAATGCCGACATCGAGAAGATGGTCGACACTTCCGATGAATGGATTCTGACGCGTACCGGTATCCGCGAGCGCCATATTGCAGCCGACGATGAGTTCACCAGTGATCTTGCCTGGCAGGCGGCACTGCAGGCCATCGAGGCCGCCGGCATTGCTGCCAGCGATATTGATCTCATCATCGTGGCCACCACCACACCCGATCAGGTTTTTCCCAGCACGGCCTGTCTGTTGCAGTACAAACTCGGTGTTGGCGGCTGTCCCGCCTTCGACCTGCAGGCGGTGTGCAGCGGCTTCGTCTATGCCTTGGCCACGGCCGATCAGTTCATCAAGAGTGGTGCCGCCCGTTGTGCGCTGGTAGTAGGGGCTGAAACTATGTCCCGTATTACCGACTGGTCTGATCGTAACAATTGCATCCTGTGGGGCGATGGCGCCGGCGCCGTGATCCTGACGGCGAGCGAGCAGCCGGGTATCCTCTCCACGCACCTGCACGCAGATGGCAGTTATGCACAGATGCTCAACGTGCCAAGTGGCGTATCCCGCAAACAGGGTAGCTCGACTATTCAGATGGAAGGCAATGCCGTATTCAAGGTGGCCGTCAATACGCTGGATGCCATTGTTGATGAAACTCTGGGTGCCAATGGCATGGAAAAAGCCCATGTTGACTGGCTGGTGCCGCATCAGGCCAATATCCGCATCATCACGGCGACGGCAAAGAAATTGGGCATCAGCATGGATCATGTTGTGGTCACGGTTGGGGAGCATGGCAACACCTCTGCCGCCTCCATCCCGCTGGCGCTGGACGTTGCCGTGCGTGACGGCCGTATCCGGCGCGACGAAACGTTATTGATGGAAGCTTTTGGTGGCGGGTTCACTTGGGGTTCCGTGTTGTTGAAATATTAGGAAGCACTGCAACGAAAATTGGATTTTTTATGAAATTTGCATTTCTATTTCCGGGTCAGGGATCACAATCGGTCGGCATGATGCAGGGGTTCGGTGATTCAGCCGTGGTTCGTGCCACTTTTGATGAAGCGTCAGCGGTGCTGAACCAGGATCTGTGGCAGATGGCAAGCCAGGCCAACGAGGAAATCAACCAGACCAGCAATACCCAACCTATCATGCTGACGGCGGGTGTTGCCACCTGGCGCGCCTGGCTGGAGGCGGGTGGGGCCCAGCCTGCCGTCATGGCAGGTCACAGTCTGGGCGAATATACGGCCCTGGTGGCTGCGGGATCGCTGGATTTCAAGGATGCCTTGCCACTGGTGCGTTTCCGTGCGGAAGCCATGCAGGGAGCGGTGGCTGATGGAGTCGGCGCGATGGCGGCAATTCTTGGCCTGGAGGATGAAACTGTACGTGCGGTCTGTCTGGAGGCAGCTCTTGACGAGGTACTGGAAGCGGTGAATTACAATTCACCCGGCCAGGTGGTGATTGCTGGTAACAAGGCAGCTGTCGAGCGCGGCATGGAATTGGCCAAGGCCCGTGGCGCCAAGCGTGCGCTGATTCTGCCGGTGAGCGTGCCGTCGCATTGCGCCCTGATGAAGCCGGCGGCCGAGGAGTTGTTGGCCTATCTGCAAGGCGTGACGCTCTCTGCACCGCAGGTTCCAGTGCTGCATAATAGCGACGTCGCAAGCTATACCGATGTGGCCCAGATCAAGAGTGCCCTGGTGCGCCAGTTGTATAGTCCGGTGCGCTGGGTAGATACCATGCAAGCCATGGCGGCGAGTGGTATCGTCATGGCAGCCGAATGTGGCCCGGGAAAGGTGCTGGCCGGCCTGAACAAGCGTATCGTGGCTGATATGGCCAGTTTCGCACTGACTGGTGCCGAGTCCATCGGCGCGGCGCTGAGCCAGTTGGGGATTGAAGGAGAATAATATGCAAGACAAAGTCGCATTAGTCACTGGTGCCAGTCGTGGTATCGGCGCGGCAATCGCGTTGGAACTGGGTCGGCAGGGCGCGACTGTGATCGGCACCGCCACCACGCAAGGCGGCGCCGACAATATTTCTGCCGCATTACAGGCTGCCGGCGTCAAGGGTAAAGGTTTCGCCCTCGACGTCAATGACGCGAGCCAGATCGAAGCCGTGCTCAAGGAAATAAACGACGAGTTCGGCGCTATTGCGGTGCTGGTCAACAATGCCGGCGTGACGCGCGACATGCTGCTGATGCGCATGACGGAAGAGGAATGGGATACCGTATTGTCAACCAATCTGAAGTCCGTGTTCCGTCTGTCGCAAGCAGTGCTGCGCCCGATGATGAAGGCGCGCTTTGGACGCATCATCAACATTTCGTCGGTCGTCGGTCACATGGGTAATGCGGGCCAGGTTAATTATGCCGCTGCCAAGGCGGGTCTGTCGGGTTTCACCAAGTCACTGGCGCAGGAAGTCGGCAGTCGCGGCATCACCGTCAATTGCGTGGCGCCCGGTTTTATCGATACCGACATGACGCGGGATTTACCGGAGGAACATCGCACCAAGCTACTGGGGCACATCCCGCTGGGTCGTCTTGGCCAGGTAGATGACATTGCCGCTGCGGTGGCATTCCTGGCAGGAGCTCGCGCCGGCTATGTCACTGGCGAGACTTTGCACGTTAATGGTGGCATGTACATGGCCTGATCGCTACAGACCGAGCCAGCTAAGGGATTTTTTGAATTCCTCGGGAGTTTTGTTAAAATGACCCGAGTTTTTGCTGTAAACACTAAACCATAAGGGGAAATAAATGTCCGATATCGAACAACGCGTCAAGAAGATCGTTTCTGAACAACTGGGCGCCAGCGACGCAGACGTCAAGAATGAATCGTCTTTCGTCGACGATCTGGGTGCGGACTCTCTCGACACCGTTGAACTGGTGATGGCGCTGGAAGAAGAATTTGACTGTGAAATTCCGGATGAAGATGCTGAGAAGATCACAACGGTTCAACAGGCCATCGACTACGTCAATGCCAACGTAAAGCCTGCATAAGCTCTATCCATACCTTCTATTCCTGGAGTTGCCTTGACCAAACGTAGGGTAGTTGTTACCGGGCTGGGGATTATCTCGCCCGTCGGTATCGGCGTGACTGACGCCTGGTCGAATATTGTCGCCGGCAACTCCGGCATCACCAATATTACCAAGTTCGATGCCAGCGCTTTTTCAGCTCAGGTAGCGGGCGAGGTCAAAGGCTTCGATGCGACTCAGTATTTGTCGCCCAAGGAAGCGCGCCGTATGGATGTGTTCATCCAGTACGGCCTGGTGGCGGGGATGGAGGCGGTCAAGGACGCCGGTTTCGAAGTGACGGAACAGAACGCCGAGCGGATCGGTGTCAACATCGGTTCCGGCATTGGTGGCCTGCCTTTGATCGAAACCACTGATGAGATCTACCACGACGGTGGACCGCGCAAAATTTCGCCTTTTTTCATTCCGGGCACCATCATCAACATGATCTCGGGCAATCTTTCCATCATGTATGGATTGAAGGGCCCGAACCTGGCGATTGTAACTGCGTGTACCACGGCAACGCATTGCATCGGCGATTCGGCACGTCTGATCGAGTATGGCGATGCAGACATCATGGTCGCCGGTGGTGCGGAATCGTGCATCTGTCCGCTGGCACTGGGCGGCTTCAGTTCTGCCCGCGCGCTGTCGTCACGCAATGATGATCCGGCCACGGCCAGCCGTCCCTGGGACGTCGATCGCGACGGTTTTGTCATGGGTGAAGGGGCCGGCGTCCTGGTGCTGGAAGAATATGAACATGCCAAACGTCGTGGCGCAAAGATCTACTGCGAAGTGGTCGGCTTTGGCATGAGCGCTGACGCCTATCACATGACCTCCCCGGTCGAGAGCGGCGAAGGCGCCGCACGTTGCATGCGCAATGCCTTGAAGAATGCCGGCATCAACCCCGATCAAGTGGATTACGTCAACGCCCACGGCACCTCCACGCCGGCCGGCGATCTGGCTGAAACCCAAGGGGCAAAACTGTTTTTCGGCGACCACGCCAAAAAACTAGCCATCAGTTCCACCAAGTCCATGACGGGTCATCTGCTGGGTGCAGCGGGCGGGGTGGAAGCGGTATTTTCATCGCTCGCGGTGCGTGACCAGATCGCGCCACCGACCATCAATATCTTCAATCAGGATCCGCTGTGTGATCTCGATTTCGTGGCGAATGTCGCACGTCCCATGAAGATCGACGTCGCCATTTCCAACTCATTCGGTTTTGGTGGCACTAACGGCACCCTGGTGTTCCGCAAGATCTAGAGTATTCCGCAACACCTAGCCGGTTCAGGCGCCAACAATCGAAGCCCGGTCGCATTTATTTGTCGCCGGGTTTTTTGTTGTGTTCCTACTCACTGCCTTAAAAGATTTGTGCTCTAACAGCCATTTAACTGCTGTCTGATCGCCTCTAACTCTGTCACAGCTTCAGCATAAGCTTCATAGCTGGCAGCGGCAGGAGCGCGGGCATACCAGTAACGGCTGTTTCCGGCATCGCCTTCAATCTTGTGTAGCACGGCATGGATCCAGCAGGCGATGGGGTCGTTGAATTCCTGCACAATACGATGTGATCGGTCCCATTCGCCGGCGATAGCTGCTTCAACCGCCAGTTTCAAATCGTCATTCATCATTTTCCTGGTCCGTTGCTGTGGAAATAATCTGATTCGGCTTTGGTTTAATTCTTTGTTGCATCCGCCACCGAGAGCAAACTCTTTTTACTCTCGTTCATGCCTAATGGGTAATTGGCCACTGGAGTGGGGGGGTCTCATGAAACCATCCCTACAATCTAGACAACTAACCAAGTTGAACTATAAGCAACAACTTCTAGCTCAATTTTTGCTAGGCGCTTTTCTAATTCCCTTACCTAAAAATCGATAGGCGCACATGGGGCGACTTGACCTCCAAGAGGAGATCAATGGGAAAAAATAAAGAAAACAGTGAAATTTAGCAAGAGGAATGTGTGACCAAATTATTCTCTTGAGAGTTTTTTCTTTATATCCTTGGGTGCAGAGAGGGTAAACGCAAATAGATGCGAGTGTCTTGCTGCTGTTAAAGGGCATTTATTCCACAGTGACCGACGTATTTCACGGCCATTGCGTTGCAGCCGCAAATAGTAAACGCCGCAGCGGTTCTGAACAAGATAGGAGGTAAGCTTCAAAAGAAAAAGGAGTGACACTAGCAGTGACACTCCTGATTCGACGCTACGATAGAAAGCTGTTTAAAAAAACAACTTACCGTGTGTTGGCGTCCCCACGGGGATTCGAACCCCGGTACTTACCGTGAAAGGGTAATGTCCTAGGCCTCTAGACGATGGGGACAATGACCTGTACTTTTTTGGTGGAGGTAAACGGGATCGAACCGATGACCTCTTGCATGCCATGCAAGCGCTCTCCCAGCTGAGCTATACCCCCGAAAAAGAGCGGCCATAATAGTGATGAGCGGACTGGTTGTCAATGTTTTTCGTGAATCTGGCAAAAGGATCCGGCTTTGCTGATCGGCCGCCGGCAAGATATGCGCCTATTTTTTGGAAACGGCGATCTAACGCGTAAAATACCGGATTAATGAGTTTTTGAAGGTCTGTTTTGAACGTATTTTATGAAGATGAAGGCAGCTTCAAGGTTGCCTCGGTGATGTCGGAAAACCCGGGCTCGCTGCAAGTGGAATCCAATTCCGGCAAGCGCTCCAAGATCAAGACGGCCAATGTTTTGCTACGGTTTGAGGGGGCAATGGCAGGATTCATGGATCTGGCGCAGGCGGCGGCCATGACGCTGGAGCCTGATTTCTTGTGGGAATGTTGCGGCGAGCCGGAGTTCAGTTTCGAGCATCTGGCACGTGAATATTATGGCCACGCGCCGAGCCCGATTGAAGCTGCGGCGACGGCGATCAGTCTGCACGCCGCGCCCATGTACTTCTACCGTAAGGGTCGCGGTCACTACAAGGCCGCACCTGAGGAAAATCTCAAGGCGGCTTTGGCGTCCCAAGAGAAGAAGCGCCTGCAGGCCGAGAAGGTCAGTGCCTATGTCGAGCAATTGAAGGCGCATGCCCTGCCGCCGGAATTCTCAACTAAATTGGACATGTTGTTCTATGACCCGGACAAGAATACTCTGGAGTGGAAGGCGTTGGATGAGGCAGCGATAGCCACTAACCTCAGTCATCTCAAGTTGCTGGAAAGCTGTGGGGCGGTGCCGTCCGCCCACGATTATCATTTTGGCGCCTTCCTGCGCGAACATTTCCCTGCTGGGACGCACTTTGCCGAGCATCAGGCCATGGGTCTGCCAGACAATCTCGATCAGGCCGAAGTTGCCGCCTTCAGCATCGATGATGCGACTACCACAGAAATCGATGACGCGTTTTCGGTGCAATTGTTAGCGAATGGCAACACCCGCGTCGGCATTCATATTGCGGTGCCTGCACTCGGCATAGGAGTGGGATCAGAGCTTGATGCCATCGTCATGCGTCGCCTGTCCACCGTTTACATGCCGGGTAACAAGATCACCATGTTGCCGGATGCTGCGATCGCTCCGTTCAGCTTGCTCGCCGGGGAATACCGTCCGGCCCTGTCGCTGTATTTGGAGATCGACCCGGAACTCGCGATCGTAGGCAGCAACAGCCGTCTTGAGGCGGTGAAAATTGCCGACAATCTGCGTCACGAACAGCTGGAGCCACATTTCAACGAATCCAATTGGCAGACCCCGAGCGATTATCCCTACTGGACACAACTGAACTTTCTGCATCGGCTGGCTGAGGTATTGGAACAAGGGCGCGGCAAGGCGGACCCCAATCGGGCGCCACAAGTGGATTACAATTTCACTGTGGAAGAGGGCGTGGTGCGTATCACCACACGCACGCGCGGGTCCCCCATGGATAAACTAGTGGCGGAGTTGATGATTCATGCCAACACTCACTGGGGCGGCATGCTGGCCGAGCATGATATTCCCGGTATTTATCGTGCTCAGATGGGTGGCAAGGTTTACATGACCGTTAACGCCGAACCGCATCAGGGCCTGGGCGTGCCGCAGTACGCATGGAATACTTCGCCGTTGCGGCGCGCGGTCGACCTCATCAATCAGCGCCAGATGCTGGCCTTGCTGACCGGGACCGAGCCTGCCTATGGCAAGAATAGTGATGCACTGGTCACGGCGATGCGTGATTTTGATCTGACTTACAATGCCTACAGCGAATTCCAGAATCGCATGGAACGGTACTGGTGCCTGCAATACCTGATCCAGCAGGGCGTGCAGGAGATCACAGCTAACGTATGGCGCGAGAATCTGGTGCGGCTAGACAACATGCCTTATGTGACCAAGGTTCATAGCCTGCCAGAATTAGCGCCAGGCACGCGGGTTCTGCTGGAAATCAAGCGTATCGATCCGCTGCTGATGGAACTGGACTGCCGTTACAAGGCGACGTTAGAGGGATAAAGTAGACATGTTTCGTTTGGGAACCAACAGACCGAACCGCAAGCAGAACGCATCAGGAAGTTCCGGCATCGAAATCAGCGAGCTGGACGGCGTGCGTGCACTGCATATCGACAGTGTCACGGTGCAGAGTGCGATGCGGATGAATGCGCCTTATGACCTGGAACTGACTTATTCGCGCGGCATGATGAGTTTTTTGTTGTTCAAGCCGAAATTGCGCGAGGTGCTGGTTCTTGGTCTCGGTGGTGGATCTATTCCAAAGTTCATCCATCATTACCTGACGGAAATGCGTACCACCGTAGTGGAAATTAATCCGCAGGTGATCTCCATGGCACGCAGTCACTTCATGTTGCCACCTGACGACGAGCGCCTTCAGGTGATAGAGGATGACGGCGCCCGGCATCTTGAGGCGCATCCATCCAGTGCTGAATTGCTGATACTCGATATTTTCGATGGCCAGGGCATACCGCCGGAATTGTATAGCCAGACATTCTTTGATCGTTGCGTCGAAGCCTTGAAGGTGGACGGCATGCTAGCCGTCAATCTGTGGGGTAGCGATAAGAATTTTGATATCTACCTTTCACGCATTGAACAGAGCTTTGGTCAGCGTGTCCTGGTACTTCCTACCGGGCGCCCCGGCAACATTGTCGTATTCGCCTTTCGTCGTGTGCCTGCTGACTTGCGCTGGACTACCCTGCGGGAACAGGCAAAGGCCCTGGCTGAACTCTACAAGATAGAGTTTCTGGAGTTTGTTGAGCGCCTGCGTGATAATAACAACAACACTTCCAATAGACTTATTATTTAGAGATCAATCATGCCAGCCATCAGCTCCGCACAGAAATCGCAAATCGAGTTCGCCCTGACGACTCGTCATGCCCAATTGCTTGCTGAAATCCGTGAGGAACTGGCGCAGTCCGGTCAGCAGCATTTTGCCGACCTCGCCGGTGAAGTCGCAGATGTCGGGGATGCTTCTGTGGCCGACCTGCTGGTCGATCAAAATATCGCTATTGTCAGGCGGCAGGTGGAAGAATTGACACGGATTGAGGCGGCGCAAAAGCACTTACATGACGCGGATTTCGGTGCTTGCAGCGAGTGCGGGCTGGATATCAGCTTGCAGCGCCTTTTGGTGGTGCCAGATGCCACGCGTTGTATCGTCTGCCAGGGGCAACACGAAAAAACTTACTCCCATGAATCGACACCAAAACTATGAATAAATCCAGCCAACACTTCTTTGCCACCTGTCCGCGTGGCCTGGAAATGCTGCTTGCCGATGAACTCAAAGCGCTGGGTGCGGAATCCCTGGCGCTGACCGATGGCGGTGTCGGTTTTGCCGGCGAGATGGTGCTGGTCTATCGTGCTAACCTCGAGAGCCGAACCGCCACGCGCATCTTATGGCAGGTCGGACGCGGGCACTATGCTTCCGAGGATGACCTTTATAATGCGGCAAGTGCCTTGCCTTGGCCAAACTGGTTCAAAGTCAACCGTAAATTCATGGTCAAGGTGACGGGTGTCAAGTGCCCGTTGAAAAGTCTGGAATTTGTGACCCTGCGCATCAAGGACGCGGTATGCGACATTTTTCGAGCAAGCGGTGGCACGCGCCCCGATATTGATACCCGGCAGCCGGATGTACGCATCCATGCTTACCTTACGACCGATGAATACCGTCTCTATCTGGATACCTCCGGAGATCCGCTGTACCAGCGTGGCTTGCGCCGCTTGAGCGTGGAAGCACCGCTGCGCGAGAACCTGGCAGCAGGCATCCTCAAGCTCTCCGGTTGGCAGCCCGGCACGCCCTTGCTCGACCCCATGTGTGGTAGTGGAACCTTCCTGCTGGAAGCGGCCATGATGGCGCTGGACATTGCCCCCGGTAGCGGTCGCAATTTCGGCTTCGAGAAACTGGAGAATTTCGACAGCGCTGCCTGGCGCGACATCACGCAGTTGACGATCGCGCGCGTCAAGCCGATGACGTTCCAGCACATCTATGGCAGTGACATCGATCTGCATGCAGTGCGCATCGCCAAGCAGAACCTGCAGCAGGCGGGTCTCCTGGAGGCGGTGCGCCTGGGCCAAAAGGACATGGTTCAACTGGAGGCACCTGAAGCGTCTGGCACGCTGGTTGCGAATCCGCCTTATGGCGTGCGCATCGGCGAGCAGGAAGAGCTGGCGGCGCTCTACCCAAAAATGGGTGAAACTCTCAAGCGTAAGTTTGCCGGCTGGAATACCTATTTTCTTACCTCAGACCTGCGCATGCCCAAGCTGATGCGGCTGGCACCGTCGAAGAAGACCCCGCTCTACAATGGACCGCTGGAGTGCCGACTGTTCGAGATCAAGATGGTGGCGGGCAGTAATCGCAAGCCTGAGAAGTTAGCTGGGTAAAGCATGCAAGGTGCAATTGAAATGCCGGACAGTCTGGAAACATTGACGACGCGGCTGCGTGCCTTCGTCATTGAGCGCGACTGGGAACAGTTTCACGCGCCTAAAAACCTGGCCATGGCGATGATCGTCGAGGCAGCAGAACTGGTCGAGCATTTTCAGTGGATGACGGAGCAGCAGAGCCGCGAACTGCTGCCGGAGAAACGCGAGCAGGTGGGACACGAGATTGCCGACACCTTCATTTATCTGCTGCGCCTGGCGGATGTGCTTGGCATCGACCTGATTGCGGCGGCAAATGCCAAGATGGACCTCAACGCGCTGAAATATCCTGCCGACAGGGTGCGTGGCAGCAATGCAAAATACACTGAATACGAATAATCAGGCTTTGGTTTTGGTCTCTACGTCGTCAAGTCGATTTGCTGCACGACGCCAGCCGTGCCGTTTTCGTTGAGTGCAACACTGCTGGAACGGACGGATCCGAGCAACTGGTTGGAGGCAGTCTTGATCTCAAACGGCGTGCTGACGGCTTGCAGCGAGATCGCACCAATGCCCAGGGAGGCCAGGCTGCTTAACTGGTCACTGCCGTCTGCATTTTTTGACCATACCTTGAGCTGATTGAATGCAGCATCGCTGCCATCTATCCAGCCATTATGATTACTGTCATATTTTGCCAGTTCGGCAAAGCCATTGCCGGTGCTGGGGCCGAATAATTCGCTGCCGTTGTTGATCTTGCCATCCCCGTTTTTGTCGAGAGCGATGAAGCCGCTGCCGGACAGTGGCGCGTTGATGTTGACGTTGTTTCCGGTCGAATTCAAATCGAAGGAAAAACGCTGATCACTCAACTGTGTGGCATTGCCGTTGAAATTGATGACCAGGGGATCGGTTTTTTGGTCAGAATCACCGATGTGAACACTGGTGCTGCTGGTCTGACTGAACTGGCGCTGCATCAAGACACTCAGCTTGAATGTGATCTCCTGTCCATCGCTGGTCTTGATAGTGCCACTGGCCTGAAAAGTCGATTGTTCTGATTCGCTATAACGGCTGACCTGACTGTAATCCATGCCGGATCGGACACCGGCAGGCGTGACTGATTTGGCCGCTGTCGTCAGAGCAGAAACTTGCGTCGTTTGAGATGCTTGCGGCGCCAGGATCTGGCTGGCGTCAAATATCTGGATTTTCTGTCCAGTCATCTTCTCTATCATCTGGATGACAAGTTGCAACCAAGGATCAAGGTTTGTGCTGGTTGTGGAGGTGTCCGTTGCTGCGGTTTTCTGAGCCAACAGGTCTTGTGCGGCCGAAGAGATGTTAACCAGCGGAGGCGCTGACTGGCCATTGGGAGCAGGCGCGCTCACCCAGGCTTTCAGGTTTTCCTGAACGCTGCTTTGCTGTAACCAGACATGGCTGGTTTGCATAGCCAATGAGGAAGCGGTAATTTGCACCTTGACACTCCGAATGATCGATGAAATCAATACATCGGCGTCTTTAGTGTGAACTTTAGATTTTACTTGGCCAAACCTGTAGGGAAGCGGTTTTTGACTGCAGCCTCGAGCAGAGCCTTATTTGCGACCGATGAAGCCCTTGCCGCCAAACAAGCGGTTGATCAGATCGAGTATGCGTATCAGCAACATGATCAAGGTAATGCCTGCAGCCTGTAGGGAGAATGGCTCATGGATGCTGCGCCTAGTCTTGCAGCCGGTGATCATGGCCTTGACCAGAAATTCCTCATGCGCAAGGCTGCCCATCAGCACGCCGAACAGATGCAGGCAAATCAGCCAGAACCAGGCATAGCAAAAGTGGTGATGCAAGACTTTGGCAAGGTCACTGTCGTATTCGAACGCCCAGTAGCCGCTAGCCACCGCAGCCGCACCGAGCAATAGCATGCCATAGATCGCTAGCGCACCGGCCGGGTTATGGCCAAGATGATTGCGGGCCTTGCCACGGACCAAGGCAATGGCATATTTAATGCCGCGAGAGAGTGATGGGGGGAATCGGCGAAACGCTGCCAGATCGTTAGCCACAAAGCCATAAATGATGCGGGCGAGCAGTATGATTCCCAGGGCATAGCCGGCGTAGATATGGATCAACCGATCCAGTTCGGAATCGCGGGTCCACATGGCGACAATAAACGAAGCCACCATGCTCCAGTGCATCAATCGCACTGGCCAACGCCAGACCAGAATAATCTTCAATGGGAAAACCTGTTGTTCATCATTGCGGCATCATGCCACAGCTGAGGCGATGCATAAACCTTAAATGCCTGATCT
>CAIJXJ010000065.1 GCA_903824575.1 uncultured Methylobacillus sp. | reverse complement strand
GGTTGGGATTGCACATTCTCGGCGCCAAAATCGGTGTCGGTGGCTTGGGCTGTGGCTGACCTTGATACGCGTAATTCTATCGCAGCCGCACAAGCCAAATCGGTAGCGGCGGCATTGCAGTTTATTGAACGCAACGCCTGTCGTGCCCGCAGAGGACAAGCTGGCCTCCGTGAAGAAAAAGTCTCCGGCATGGTGGTGGCATGCTTTGAACATGGCACCTCCCGCGAAGGCGATCCGCAATTGCACACCCACTGCCTATTGCACAATCTGGCCCAGCGCCTGGACGGTAGCTGGGGAGGCATTGAGAGCATGCGGATCTATCAATGGAAGATGGCCGCCGGTGCAATTTACCGTGCCGAACTGGCAAGCCAGATGAAAGCCATGGGCTTTGTGGTTGAGCATGACAAAGATAGCTTCCGGCTCCGTGATATCAGCCGCACAATTGAAAAGCAGTTCTCCAAACGCCGTAGCCAGATCGAGCAGAAACTCAAGGAAAAAGGTTATGCCAGTTCTGCCGCTGCCCAAGTGGCTGCGCTGGACACCCGCTCCAAAAAAACAGAAGTCGACCGTGCACAATCGTTTCAGCTCTGGGAATCCCAAGCCAAATTACTCGGGTTGGATGCCGTGGCCATTGAGTCTTTCAAAAATGGGGTTGCTCTTGCCCCTGCGGCGATGCCATCTCTCACGGAGATTTTATCTGCCCTCACCCAGCATGCCAGCACATTCAGAATGGAGGACATCTACCGGCAGACTGCGGTTATGTCCCAAGGGGTGACGGACGCCAACGGGGTCAAATCGCTAGTTGCCGTGCTACTGAAAGATGAGCGCATGGTGGCGCTGGCCAAAGATGAGCAAGGCTGCCCACGGTTTACCACGAAAGAAATTCAGGCATTGGAAAACGGCATTGCGCGTGACGCCGTCCACCGGACAAACGAAATTGCACATCATGTGAAACAGCAAACGATAGACAAGGCGCTCGCAGCCAGAACCACGATCAGTGATGAACAGCGTTCAGCACTTCAATACATTGTGGCAGAAACTGGCGGCATTGCTTGTGTCCAAGGCATTGCCGGTTCTGGCAAATCCTATTTGATGGATGCCTGCCGCGAGGTTTTTGAGAAATCGGGATTCAATTTGCGCGGCTGCGCTCTCTCCGGCAAAGCGGCTCAAGGGTTGCAAGAAGGCAGCAATATCCCGAGCCAGACCCTTCACAGTCTGCTGGCCGATTTGGACAAGGGAAGAATTACGTTCAGCAAAAGGGATGTGGTGGTGCTGGACGAGGCTGGCATGGTGGGGAGCCGTCAGTTTGCTTCATTAATGAATCATGCCGCCAAGCATGGCGCCAAGTTGGTCGCCATCGGCGACACCCGGCAATTGCAGCCGATTGATGCCGGTGGGGCATTTCGCATTCTGACCTCACATATAAAGGTTGCAGAATTGAATGACATCCGGCGCCAGGCATCTGAGATTGATCGCCAGGTGGTGCGTGATCTGGCGACTGGCAATGCCGAGGCAGCAATCCAGTCATTGGATAGCCGAAACATGATCACCACGGCCAGCGACATGCAAACGGCCATGAAGGATCTCGTGCATGATTGGCGTATGGATACCAATCCTGTTGCCTGCCGGTTGATATTAACCGGCACACGGGCGGAGGCCACCATGCTCAATGCTGATGTGAGGCAGGCGTTGCGGGATGAAGGAAAACTGGGGGATGTATCAGCTGAATTTGAAGTGGCCGGAGGGGCATCCAAGATATTCTCGGAAGGAGATCGCATTTTATTCACGCGCAACAATCTGGGGCTGGGTGTCAGAAACGGCACCCTGGGCACATTGCAATTTATCGGAATGGATCAACATGGCGAGTGCGAGCTTGCAGTTAAAACAGATGACGGCAAAACGGTGCGATTTAGCCCGACCGCTACCGATGGCTATAACCATCTTGATCATGGATACGCCATGTCGGTACACAAGGCGCAAGGGGCGACCGTTTCCAGTTGCTACCTGTTAGCCTCAGAAGTCATGGGGGACCGCGAGTGGGCCTATGTGGGGGCCTCACGCGCCAAGGATGCGACCAGGCTCTACTGCACGACTGATATGCGCCAATCCCTGGAACAGACTTTCAGGCGATCACGCCAGAAAACAAGCTCGCTGGATTATCAGAAAAAGCCCCTGCCCGTGCCAGAAAAACCAACTCAGCTACACGACCAGGAATTGGAAATCGAGCCGGATATTTAAGATCATCCACAGTTCACGCCATGCATGGCGTATTAGGGATATAGCCAGCTTCTATAAACTTTCCGCGTGTCTTCCAATACCTTAATTACAGGGTCTGCCACCCCGTAAACCTCAAGCATGTTGGGGATGCTATCCTCAATGAGGGCAGTCATCAGATCATCAAGCCTGTTAACTGAGTCTGACACGATCATGCTGAGCCTCCAAAGCGCAATGGTGCTTGCAAGCTGGTCAAATGTAATCTCCGTCTTCATTGATGGATCTGTTAGACGTTTCCTGAATTGTCTTTTCCACTCGGCACGAATAGTGGTTCCGGGAAGGATTGCCCTCTGCAGCGAAATGACCCGCCTGTTGATTTCTTCGTCAAATCTTATCTGGCGCTTTTCTTCCTGGTCATAAAGGAATTTGGTCTTGCTCTGGGTTGTAGCCATCCTTTCAATATGATCCGCCATCAATCGCCTGCGTTTAAATTCTATTTCTCGAAGCTGGTTTATATGCGCATTCTCGTATTCGACCAATTGGCTCGCGAGCGCGTCAAGTCGCACATCACCCGTCAAGGGCAATGAAGCCGGAGAAAAATGTATAGCCGCTTCTACGTCTACTTCAATTCCCGGAAACATTAAATTGATGTGTTCATTGACTCGACCTGTATGAGAGGTCAACAGCACACGTAACTTCGGCATTTCAGGAACGGCCTTGTCGATGAGTTTCCACAGCGCGTCAAAGTCGCCTGACAAGGCATCCCATAAGGGCGCTCCATCAGGTCCGTCATCAAAAACCGTGCGAACTGACGATTGGCCCTGCACCGCCAGCATTTTATCGACATGAACAAGCGTATCAACATTTGGCCTTACATCACCCTTGGCATACTTCTCAAATCGCTTTGATGCCAGCGTTGGGGGCGGTCGTTCTTTTGAGCCAGATATTGCAACTGTATTTAGATACGCATCATATTTTTTAGCGATCTGATAGGCATTTTCAGCGCCACTTTCCTCTTTAAGCGCATTGAACCATGCCTTGGTAGCAATGAGGTCTATTTTGGGCGTCTCCGGGCGGCCAGCAGATCTTGAAATATTACTCTTTGAGTGCCTACCTGTTTTTCTTATAGAGCTAGTCATATCAAGGCTTTTAGTGGGTTCAAGTAATTCGATATTTTATACGGCTTTTTTCACCGAAACGAAATCTCTAGAATTCTCCCTGTGCTTTAACAACTGAGGAGAAAACGATGAAAAAGACTAACACCACCACGCCAAATAAACTAGCTCGCAAGATGATTGCCGCCAATGAAAATGCCGCGGCGCCGGCGCCAGAAAAAATCAAAAACCAACCATCCAATATTGAAGGAGCAACCATGACAAAAATTAATCAGGCAACACGTTCAACTCATGCAGCAAACGATCAGATTTTTGATCCGACCGATCCGTTCAGTCCAATCGTTGAGATTTTCCCGGAGATGTCTGCCGATGACTTTAAGGGGCTCAAGCAGGATATTGAGAAAAACGGTCTCCTTGTACCTATTCAGGTTCAAAGCGGCAAGATCATTGACGGTCGCCATCGTTGGAGGGCTTGTGCTGAGCTGGGCATCCCCGCCGAATACATTGAGGTGGATCCCAAGGAGTCTGGTATCGCTCATGCGATTGGCTGCAACATGCAACGGCGCCAACTGACCGAATTCGATAAGGTCGAGATTGCACACAGAATCGGTCATCTGCCTGTAGGTAGCAATCAGCATACCGCTACAGCGGCACCCTCCCAAGGGGTACTGGCCAAGAGCCTTAAAACCTCTGCCGACACATTGCAGCGAGGCAATAAGATTTTTCGTAATGGCTCTGAAATGCTCAAGAGCGCGGTACGGAGCGGAGATCTATCGGTTTCCGATGGTGCTCTTATGACCGAATTGCCAAAGGAGAAGCAAGATGAACTGCTGAACAACGGGGTGAAAAGTGCAAAGAAGGTTATTAAGGCTCTTAATCTGGAGAAGACGCAAAAGTTCCGCGAGAAAAAGAATGCGCTCATTAATGAATTGGCTGCCAACAGCCTAACACTTAACGGGATCGCCAAGCACTCGGTCCTCTATGTTGATCCTCCTTGGGATTACCTTGGATTTCTTGGTACCCCTTACCCAACGATGAAGACGCAAGAAATTTGCGATATGAAAGTTGGAGACATCTGCACAGAGGATGCCGTAGTTCTGATGTGGGCGCCAAGCTCGATGGTGGGAGATGCTTTAGAAGTGGCGGGTTCAAATTTGAAGTGCAACTTTTGTAAGGAAATTTAGGTGGCGAACTGCTGTAGAGTTCGTGCTGCTTAAACGACCAAGTAAAAGGAGCACGGATGAAGTACTACAAGCAGCTC
>CAIJXJ010000064.1 GCA_903824575.1 uncultured Methylobacillus sp. | reverse complement strand
TTATTAACCAAATAAAGAGAAAGTTGTTCGGCGAAAGTTTCAAAGCCGCCATGCGACGCGGGCACGCCTCGTGTGCCGAGAATTCGGAGTGTTTTTTTCATTTCAGGCAGCAAAGCCAATTTTTAATGTCAGCGGTGAGTGGACTTAAGGTAAGACTATTTCCGTAAATAGCGTCGTCCATTATCTAAGCATGTTGGCATGTAAACTCAAAGACCCCCTCCCCAACCCTCCCCTGGTGGGAGAGGGAGTAAAGTGCAGAATCTCATCAATATGCATGGGAAATTAACAGTTTCGAACATGGAGCTATTCAGCACTTACCGACCATTTTTATGAACAATCGTAATAGTATCAAAGTTCATGTGGCTTATGTTAAGCCTGATGGTCTAGTACTTCCGAAAAATATATAGTAAACCCAGATAATCCATTAGGCCGTCATTCCCGCGAAGGCGGGAATCCAGTCATGCAAAAACGCATGCGAAGCAGGTCAACTGCATTATTAATAAAACCGCTGGATTCCCGCCTCCGCGGGAATGACGTAGTTTTGTGCTAATGAACTATCTGGAGTAAAGCGTCGAACAAGCTCATTCGCCCTCTGGGCGAGAACTAACACGGTTTTCCTTAACCTCATTTAATTATTCCGCGCAGCATAATCTCATCGAGAACTTGCCTCACGCATACGTCCAGCTCATCCTTGCCTGTGTCCACCCTTAGCTCCGGCTTTATGGGTGCCTCATAAGGGGATGTTATTCCGGTGAATTCGGCAATCTGCCCGGTGCGTGCTTTTTTGTACATGCCTTTTACATCACGGCTTTCGCAAACCTCGAGAGAAGAATCACAAAATATCTCGACGAACCGACCATGCTCGACCATGCCGCGCACACGTTCTCGATCAGAAAGATAAGGCGAAATAAAAGCCGTGAGTACAATCACCCCTGCTTCCATAAATAATTTGGAGACTTCGCCAATGCGGCGAATATTCTCAATGCGATCATGGGGAGAAAAGCCAAGATCACCGCTCAGGCCATGGCGCACATTGTCACCATCCAGCACAAAAGTGCGGCAACCCATCTGGTGCAACGATTCTTCCACCGCATGCGCCAGCGTAGACTTACCCGCGCCTGACAAACCGGTAAACCAGAGTATTGCCCCACGATGCCCGTTTTGTAACTCGCGGCGTGCGCGTGTAACAGTAGCGTGGTGCCATACTACGTTTGGAGTAATTGAAGTTTGTGTTTTATTCATAGGATAGTTTTACTAATTGGAAGGTCAAGCATGAATCGCCTGTGCCACCAGCCGAACGCCCAGAGCCTCGCAGACACGACTTATTGTGTCAAAGCGCGGATGTGCATTCGGCCTGAGCGCCTTATATAGAGCCTCGCGGGTAAGGCCGGATTGTTTGGCGATCTCGCTCATACCCCGCGCACGGGCAATGTCACCCAACGCCGCCGCCAGCAAGGAGGCATCGTTATCTTCCAGTACAACAGTCAGATATTCGGCGATCGCCTGTTCGTTATCGAGATACTCGGCAGCATCAAAATCAGGCAGGTCTGCAATGTGAATCTTCTTGGTCATGGTTCACTCATCAATCATCGCCGCAAGTTTCACGGCCTTGGAAATATCGGCAGCCTGTGTGGATTTATCACCGCCGCCCAGCATCACAATCAACACCGACCCGCGTTGGATATAGTACATACGCCAGCCCGGCCCGAAATGTTCGCGCATCTCGAACACGCCTTCGCCAACGGGTGTGACATCACCCAGATTGCCCAGCGTGACCTTACGCAAACGCTTCACTAAACGTCGCTGCGTCAGGCCATCACGAATTCTCTTAAGTCATTCATTGAATTCGTCGGTGAGCTTGATTGAGAACATAGAAAAGTGTAGTCGAACGATTACAAATAGTCAATCGATATTCATTATCAAGGAAACACAGATTAAGTCAGTTTTTCTCCCTCTCGCTCGGGATTAATCAATCTGCGTGTGTTGTTGAATTTGCGCCCTCTCCCATCGGGGGAGGGTTGGGGAGGGGGTGAAGTTTAGCATCGTGACTAATCATGTTTGTATAATGGTATATGACCTAAAAACTCCATACACTGATGGAGTTAGGATGCTACCAACTCTATCTACGGACATATCTATATTAATTTTGGTAGCTGCTCATCCGTTGCTGCAAACACAAAAAACTCTGGGTTATGCAAATCTGCCTTGTTATAGATCAATTCGTTGCCTTCGTGGTCTTGAACCACTCCACCGGCAACGCTCACCACAGCATGTGCCGCAGCAGTGTCCCATTCCATCGTTGGCCCCAAACGTGGATAAAAATGCGCCGCACCTTCGGCCACTAAACACAGCTTGAGCGAGCTCCCCATGCTAACGCATTGGTAATCACCTAGTTGCGCAAGCAGCGCCGTTGTGCGTTCATCACTATGCGAACGGCTCGCCACAACTTTGATTGGCCTGCCTGGCTCATGCGTTGTAACACTGATGGGGGTTATCGTTTTACCGCGCTGCACAAAGGC
>CAIJXJ010000063.1 GCA_903824575.1 uncultured Methylobacillus sp. | reverse complement strand
CTATAGCACTATCTCTGAAGAGGGGCTGATTCTGGAGACCAATCTCACCGCCGCATCTCTGCTGGGCGTGGCCCATGGCGCGCTGGTCAAGCAGCTGATTTCTAGCTTCATCCATAAAAAGAACCAGAACATCTATAATCTTTGCCTCAAACAACTCTTGAAACCGGGCACGCCACAGACGTGTGAAATGCGAATGGTTAAAAATAAAGAAACAGCATTCTTGGTGCGGGATGTTGAAGTGGCGGTTGTTCTGTCACTTTGCAACGAAGTCCTGCTCTGGACCAGGAACGATGGCATTTATCGCCAAAAAATAGCGCTCAAGAGACGCCAAGCAAGAAATCTGCGAGTCGTTACGAAGCAAGAGAAACAAAATTGTTGGGGGAGGACAGGCGCGTGACAGACCGAGCGAACATATCAGGCATCGCCAAGCCTCGCTCCATATTCGTCAAGCGGCTCTTGACGATCGCTGTGTTGACGGATTTGTTCTTTATCGGCCTGGCGGGCTTCACTCTGCAGCAAGCAAGGCTGCAATACGAGGAACACGCTGAGATTACGACGCAGAACCTGTCGCGCACATTGGCGGGATACATCAACGACACGGTTGACAAGATAGATCTGACCGTGCTTACCGTAGCCGACGAAGTGGAGAGGCAGCTTGCCAGGGGTGGCATCGACGCGCAGATGATGAATGCGTTTATTGTCCGTCACCATGACCGCCTGCCAGTTCTGGACGGCCTGCGCGTTGTGAACGCTCTGGGTCAGAATGTATACGGCATCGGCATAATTCCTGGTCAGCTGACGAGTGTTGCCGATCGTGCTTATTTCGCCCGCCTGCGCAGCGATCAGAAGGCGGGTATGGTTATCTCTGAACCAGTAGTGGGACGCGTAAGCAAGAAATGGTCGATCATCCTCGCGCGCAGGGTCAATTATCCGAATGGTTCGTTCGCCGGACTGGTCTATGGTACAATTACGCTGGAGCACTTTTTCACGACATTCTCATCCATTAATGTCGGCAAGCAAGGGTCGATTACATTGCGCGATGAGCAACTGGCTCTTATTACGCGCTATCCGGAGCTACAGGAAATCAACAAGATAGTTGGAACCAAGAATGCTTCCCCCGAGTTGCAGAACGCGGTTCAGGTGCAAAAGGATGCCGGCAGTTATCGCACCGCTCGGGGTTTCGACAATGTCCAACGAATCTACTCATACCATAAGGTCTTCAATCGCCCATTCTACATCGTCGTCGGGCTATCTCCCGAGGACTATCTTGGCGCATGGCGGAACGAAGCAGCCGAGGTTTCGGCGCTGGTGGCACTCTTCATCCTCGTCACGTTCGTATCGTCATACCTGACTTACCGTGGTTGGATGCGCAGAGCTAACGCTGCCCAAGCCCAGAAGCGGGCCAAGGAGGCGCTGAGAGATTCCGAATCAAAATACCACTTTCTCGTAGAAAGCATGGCGGATGTGGTATTCACGGTGGATATGAACATGGTGACCACCTATGTCAGTCCTTCCATTGAAAGAATGCTGGGGTTCACTCCGGAAGAAAGGATGTCTCAAAAGGTAGATCAACAGTTGACCCCCAAATCTCAGAAATTGGTTTTACAGACATTGTCGGTGGAATTAGGCCTGGAAAAAGCGAAGGGTGCGGATCTGAATCGGTCGGTGACCATGGAATTGGAGTATTATCACAAGGACGGTTCCATAAAGCATCTTGTAACTTACATTCGTGGCATCCGTGACAGCGAGGGAAATTTGACTGGTTTTTACGGTTCGCACCATAACATCACCGAACGCAAGCAAGCAGAGGAGGCCCTGCAAAAAGCTCATGACGATCTGGAATCCCAAGTGACATTACGAACGGCTGAGTTGTCCAAAGCCAACGAGTTGCTACAAGCAGATATAGTGGAACGTAGGAAGGCAGAGGCGGAACTTCAACAGACCCTTGAAAGTCTCAGAAAGTCTTTCGGCACGACCATCCAGGTCATGGTATCCGCTGTAG
>CAIJXJ010000062.1 GCA_903824575.1 uncultured Methylobacillus sp. | reverse complement strand
CGGGCGAAGTCCTGGTAGGTCGGGTTAAGTTCCGGATCGTAGTAGGAGGCATGCTTGACGCCGGACTTGAGGTTGTCTGGGACAAGGATCGCGGTGACGCCACCAAGAAACTCAAAGGTGCGGACGTGGGAACCAATCCAGTCCGGCAGCTTCTGCGTCCAAGTCGCCTCGGCATAGGTGTAGTTGGATGCCCCGAGAACAGCGACGAACAGTTGTGCCTGGCGGATCTCGCCAGTGGCGCCATCAATGATTGGCAGCGTCTGGCCAGCATAGTCAACAAACAGCTTCTCGCCGGGTGTGTGCGTCTGCCGCATGCTGACCGACAGCTTGCCAGCCCATTGCCGGTAATGTTCGCAGAACCAGCTGTAAAGATAGCCGTCAGGATGGATCGACTTGTATTCCTGCCACAGCAAGTCGAGCGTGACGCTCTTCTTGCGCATCTCGCGATGCACCCATGGCCAGTCAGGCTCTAGGCGGATGACCTCCGCCGATACCGCAGGCGGGAAGAGGCGGGACTCAATGGCTGCGTCATTCAGTCCGTCTGGCAAAGGATAGCCAATGCCCGCCACACGAGCCCGTCGCAGGTATTCCCCGACGGTGGTCGGCGAGGTGCCGATGACCAGGGCGATTTCTCGGTTGGTGCGGGCGTGCTCGAAATGTAGCCGAAGTGCTTCTGTAATTTTGCGCATGGATAACCTGTTGTTCGCCATGTGGTCTCCGAAGAAAATCTTCGAGGGTGCCACGGTTATCCCGCGCGCTACGTTACTATTTTTACTGTCCAGTTTGCTCTGGAATCACTGTCCAGTTTGGCGTGGAATCAGTGTCCAGTTTGCCGTGGACTGGCTGTCCAGTTTGGTCTGGAATACGCATCCAACAAGAAGCCATTACCAGTTTCGACGAGGCTATCGGCTTCAATCCGGGCTTGGTGCTAGCTCACGCCAAGCGGGCCAATGCCTACCAAGGCCTTATGAATTTCGAGCTCGCCATGAGTGGCTACGAGGATACTCTCGCCCTGGCAATGGATTATCCGGATGGGAACTTCAATCTGGGCAACGCTCAATTCATGCTGGGGCAGTTCGATGGAGCGGTGAGAAGCTATGACCGGGCGATCATGCAAGAGCCTGGTTCCGCCGAAATCCATTACAACCGGGGCAATGCGCTGCAACAACTCCAACAGTATCGTTCCGCTGTGGAGAGCTACGACGAGGCCATTATTCTGGCACCGGGTTTTTCCAAGGCTTATTACGGCCGGGGCAATGCGCTCTATGAACTTGACCAGTTCTACACCGCCATCGACAGCTACGACCAGGCGATTGTCCACCGACCCGACTATGCCCAAGCTGCCTGCAATCGCGGTAATGCACTGCGCCAGACTACGCAGTTCAAGGCGGCCCTGAAGAGCTATGAGAACTCAATTGATCTCGACTCCGAGAGCACCAGCGCGCATTGGAACAAGGCCCTGCTTCTGCTGCTGACAGGGGACTTCGCCCTCGGTTGGCGCGAGTACGAGTGGCGCTGGAAGAATCCATCGCTTGGCATGGGGAACCGGAGTTTCACGGCTCCACTCTGGCTCGGCAACGAGCCATTGAAGGGGAAAACCATACTGCTGCACAGTGAGCAGGGCTTGGGGGACTGTATCCAATTCTGCCGCTATGCCGTGTTAGTGTCGGCCCTGGGGGCGAACGTGATCCTCGAAGTCCCTCCCTCCCTGACCAATCTGATGGAGACTCTGGGTTCTGAGATTGGCGTGGTGCCATCTGGCTCGCCCTTGCCGGCTTTCGATTTCCACAGCCCTCTAATGAGTTTGCCTCTTGCGTTCAGAACCGGTTTCGCGGAAATTCCGGGCGCCGGGCCCTAGCCATCAGGGCCCAGGCCAGGTTCATTGATCTTCCTATTATTGCCATGACTGCGCATGCCTATGACGAGGAACGGGAGAACTGCCTTGATGCGGGAATGAATGATCTAATCACCAAGCCTGTAGAGCCTTACGTACTCTTCTCCAAGTTAGCGTCTTATCTGGCGGTAGCACCGGAATCGTCAAATAGCCCGTCACAACAGATGGACGGATCCCGACAGCCCACGATTTCCGGCCACCGCAGGGGTTTAGATATCGAGACTGGATTGTTTTATGTGGATGGCAACCGGCAGGTGTATTTGCGGATGCTGGAGAAATTCAAAACCAAATTTTCGGATGTTGCATCCCATATCAGTAGCGCGATTGCAGCCAATGACTTAGCAGAAGCAAGACGTTTGGCACATCTGCTACGTGGTAGCGCAAAAACCATTGGTGCCGAGTCACTTTTTGATACGTCCGCTGCGTTAGAACAGGCACTAAAAGAGGGGAAGATTGAAGAATTACAAGCATTAACAGAATTACTTGCCCTTCACCTGGAGAAAATCATGGCTGATGTAGCCACTGAACTGGCGGTGTAAAAGCGCTCGTAAGTAGTCGTTTAAATTCATTGTTGTTGTTTCACACCCTTCATCACAAGGTGCTAATTTTAATCACATCACGTTCAACCAATTCAATTGCATGGCATTTGGTGAATTTTTTGTTTATCCAGCGATTAGCAATCAGGGAATTGAATTTATCTTCAGGAGGGATATAACGAGTCATGACTGTATCTGGGACAATAAAGGTAATTGATGACACATTCGCGCTATCAGCTAAGCGAGGAAATGGAATTTTGCGTCAGTTAAGTTTGGGTTGATGAAATTGGCAATGTGGTTAGATATAACCTGGCTTACATCTGTCAATTTCCGGCATTAAGACGCCACTCATTTTCGGCGTAATGGCGCCACTTTGACCAGTCATTTCAGGGGCTCAAACTGGGGTGTCAGAATGCGTTATTTTGCATGTTTTTGCAATGACGTTTTTGGTCATTTTTCTG
>CAIJXJ010000061.1 GCA_903824575.1 uncultured Methylobacillus sp. | reverse complement strand
GGCTAAAATCCATTTAATTGAAAAAGCGCCATACAAAATTGCCACCACGGCGCACAACAGTGCAAAGCTCAGACCACCTGACATAATTTCACCCCCATGAGTTGAATTGCCAAAACCATCTTGCCCGTCAGAATATGCTGACTTTGTAATCATAGCAGTATAAGGCCGAAAAGTTGTATGGCTATTCCCTGTTTAATTTGCCGGCTTTTGACCTTCATCAATTAAATTGCAGAGATATTCGGTTATGATTGCAAAACATTAATCAATGGGAGTCTGATATGGCAATCGAATTGTTCAATGACGGCAAGCACATGTGCATCATGTTTGATGATTTGTCTGATGAAGGCGGTGATGTTGCAGTGCAATCCAACCAGTTTTTGATTGTCGATCATGGCCACGCCGCCTTGCTGGATCCGGGCGGCAACATGACGTTCAACGGTTTGTTGATGGGAATGGCACAGTACGTTCCATCTAAAAATATGGAATACATTCTGGCATCTCATGCCGATCCGGATATTATTGCCTCTATCAATAAGTGGATGATACATTCCAACTGTAAGGTGGCAATTTCAGCCTTGTGGTCGCGTTTTGTACCGCATTTTTGTACTGCCGGAAAAACAGAGGGGCGTATTGTCTCGATTCCTGATCAGGGAATGAACTTCTCGTTAGGGAACAGTGTATTAAAAGCGATTCCTGCCCACTTCATGCATTCCGAAGGAAACTTTCAGTTTTATGACCCGATCAGTAAGATTCTTTTCTCAGGTGACATGGGCGCCTCTCTCGTTTCTCATACCGAAGCAGATACCCCTGTCACGGATTTCAATGCGCATTTGAAGACCATGGAGGGCTTTCATCGCCGCTATATGATTTCCAACAAAATCTGTCGTTTTTGGGTGAATATGGTGCGTGAGATGGATGTGGAAATGATCGTGCCTCAGCACGGTAAGTCTTTCAAGGGTAAAAAGATGGTCAACCAGTTCCTGGACTGGATTGAGCAATTGCCTTGTGGTGTCGATTTGATGACGCAGGATCATTATCGCGCGCCACTGTAAGTCTCTAACACAAAAAACCACGGAGCGATTTTTCGCAGCCGTGGCTTTTTTCCAGCATCAATAGATTACTGACTATCTTTTTTCTGTAGTGCGGCTTGGCCTGCTGCTGCGATGAGGCCGTCTTCTGGGGAGCGCACACCGCTGATCCCAAGGGCCCCGACAGCGATTCCGTCTATCAGCAACGGTACGCCGCCTTCGGCTGGAATCACGCTAGGCAGCGCCAGGTGAATCAGCCGTCCACTCATCACCGCATCTTCAGAGCTTTTGGTTGGACGCTGAAAGGCAATCGCCGCATAGGCTTTGGCAATCGCCGTTTCCACACTGCCGAATTGCGTTTCGTGGTTACGCTGTAAATAAAGCAGATGTCCACCATCGTCTACCACCGCAACGACCACGCGCCAGTTGTGGCGCACGGCTTCGGCATCCGCTGCGGCAGCGATCCGTTTTGCGTCCTCCAGCGTGAGGACGGGTTTGCTGGTCATGTCAGCTCGCCAGCGCGGCGAAGAG
>CAIJXJ010000060.1 GCA_903824575.1 uncultured Methylobacillus sp. | reverse complement strand
GGGAGCAATGCCCCAACTGGACCCGCACTGCCAACGGCCGCAATGGAAAAATGGCTACTTGGCCAATTCGGCCCGGCTCTTGATGCGTTTAAGGCAGACCCTATAAGGCACTAGGAGCATTGATCAGGCAGGTAAACACCCCAGCCTCAATGCACGCCAATGCCACAGCCCGACGGTATTTGAGGGTGCACCCGAAGCGCTTGAGCAACCTGCCGAGCTTTATTTGTCTAAGCAATCAGTTTAGCTTCGAAGTCCAACTGCCCAGTTCGGTTTCGTATGAGAGCATGTGCGTCTTATTTTCACAATGCGAAAAGTTCGAAACTTTATTTGTGTGACCCATGAATTGGCTATGCTTATCTTGATACACATCAATCCAAGAGCATGCGCTGGGGATGACTATTACCCATGAAATTTTCCTCAGAGCCAAAAATTGACTTGCTAACCAATGCTGTGGACTCAACCGAGCTTGCCGTTCGTGAGTGGACAGGCATCGTAAAGCGAACCCCTCAATCTAGTCTGTTGCTAGCGGCAAGTGTTGTCGAACAGCACGCCGAGCAACTTGCCGACAATTTTTATGAGGTGATGAGGGCAGACCCGCGATCAGCTGTATTTTTGGATGCGGACACTGTCGAAGGACGGTTACGCAAGTCCATGACACAGTGGTTGCAATCCGTTTTTGCAAATCCACTTGTCAGTGATATCAACGTGTCAGCGCTTGTTGCCACGCAACTGCGGATCGGGGAAGTCCACGCACGCATTCAACTCCCGAATTACCTGATGATACGGGGATTCAGGACTATTACACAGAACGTTTATGAAATTTTGAGCGCGCAAACAAGTGACCTCAATTTGCGTTGGACGACATTTGGTTTTATGCGTGACATTCTGGATTTTGCAATGGAATTGATGGGCGGTGGCTTTCAGAGATTCTCCGATAGATCTGTGCGTTCTGACGAAGCCTTTCGACTTTTCTCGCTGGGTGACAACATGGCACTTGAACGGGAGAGACAACGGACTTCTCTTGCGGAATGGGGACAAAGGATACTGTTTTTGTTGCACCGTGATTCCAACGTTGCGCAGTTGCCACGTCTGACTACCTCTGAATTCGGACTTTGGTTTAACCACAAGGCCCTCAGCATGTTCGAAGGCGCGCAGGAAATAGACCACATTTCAGAGCTTATCGAGAGTATTGATAGCAACATCCTGCCATTGCTTGGAGCTCGCGGAGCAAGTAATGAAAAGTCGCTGCTGACTCAATTGGAAAGTAATCTCAACAGCTTGAAGTTTTTAATCTCCAACACCTTCGAAAGGTATATCGAAATGCAGGGTGGCCGTGATTCATTGACTCGACTACTCAACAGAAAGTACATAGGCTCGGTCTTGGGGCGCGAGATAAAAATATCGAAAACAAAGAGTTCCCGATTTGCACTCCTCTTGTTGGATATTGATCATTTCAAAAACATAAACGATAAATACGGACACCAAATCGGCGATATGGTGTTGCAGCAAACAGCGGCGCTTCTGCTTAATACGGTTCGGAATGGTGATTTCGTTTTTCGGTATGGTGGCGAAGAATTTCTGATCCTCTTGGTTGAAGTGACGCCCGAGATTTGTCTCAGGGTCGCAGAAACGCTTCGTACGAGATTTGAGGAAACGCTCTTCATGCTAGGTGAGGGGCGCGTGGGGAAAGTCACTGTTAGCATTGGTGTGGCAATTCATGATGGTCATCCTGACTATCAGCGATTGATCGGTCGTGCCGACGTAGCGATGTTTCTTGCAAAGGAAAGTGGCAGGAATAGGGTTTATTTTGACCAGGTCATGAAGCCCTAACTGTTGCTGTGAACGGCCTCAAGTCGTCATGGCGGCGCGCACGCCAGCGCGCCGGGGTTGATGACTTGATAGACATTCACTTCCATGACCTGCGGGCGAAGGCGCTCACAGATGTTGACGACCTCCGAGGGGTTGGAGAAGCGCACACAATGGGGGGACATAGCACGCAGCCGAGCGCCAGCAGTGCCTGCGCGCCGCGGGTGAAACCCTCGTGGTT
>CAIJXJ010000059.1 GCA_903824575.1 uncultured Methylobacillus sp. | reverse complement strand
ATGAAGCCAGCATTGGATCAGTATCAGGGTGCGTCGTCGCAGGCCAGATAAATCCCGATGCCGCCAATCAGCATGGCACCGAAAGTCACGAACAGACTCATCGCTCCAGGCACGGTTTCGCTCAGAACCAAGACGATCAGTGCCAAGGCCATGACGCCCCAGCCCAAGACTTTCTTATGCTTCATGACGCGCTTTATTCAACGCTGTGTGCATCTTGAGAAACGCCAGAGAATTCGGTATGAATTTCATGATGACCACTATCCGGCATGATCAACTTAGAAACCCAAGAGGGTAATCCATGTAGTGAAATGGTTAGAAATAGAGCCATCAGAAAGATCAATACGACAAAAAAAGCCAATATGATTTTTGGCGCCCAGTGCAACTTAACGCCCAACTTTCGCGTACTGGAAAACACCCCTAACACCCCGGCGGTTGCCATGAATATTACCAGATGAATCGCCAGTACATCGGCCTCATATCCATGTGTCAGGCAGAAGCCAAGATAGGCGAGAAAAGGAAGCGCTCCGGACAGCAGGGCACTCCAGTAATTGGATAATCCACAGCGGCGGGCAACAAAATACAGCACGATAACGGCCAGTAGTCCGCCAAACAGGGTTTCGGTAAATGACATGGTTTGAACCTATTTCAGTACTTAAGAATCTGGAGTTTCATTTTAACTCAAGCCGATGGCGCTTTGCAGACTCCCGCTGTTGGACTGGCTTTATCTGGCCTTGCAGCGAGGCGTTTGTAGCCTTGGACGGGTCAGGGCAGTTTCTTGGTCAGGATCCATTTCCCGGCGCGGCGTTGGGATTCTGCAATTTGGGCGGGATTCATTAAAGTTTCGGCATGGCTGCGGTTGAGCTTGGCCGGCTTGTCGCCACTGTCGCTGGCAATGATAAACCACTTGAACGCCTCGATTGGATCGATCACGACCCCCCTGCCTGTGACATACATGAGGCCAAGTTTGGACTGAGCCGCAGCAATGCCTTGTTCGGCGGCGAGTGAGAAATAATTGAAGGCAAGCGGGTCATCTTGATGGGGGCCGCTGTCCTGACTGTAAACCACACCCAGATTGTATTGTGCCTCAGGGTCTCCCATATCCGCCGCCTTTGTCCACCAGACGATGGCCTGATCCAGGCTCTTCTTGACACCAAGTCCACGCGAGTAAAAGGTTCCCAGCGTGGCTAGTGCGGGTAGAAATTCAGTATCGGCGGCAAGCTTGCACCAATGGAAAGCCTGTTTAAGATCTTTAGCCGGGCTGCCATTACCACTGGCGTAAAGCGCCCCCAGGTTCCATTGGGATTTCGCATCGCCTTTCTCCGCGGCTTTTTTGTACCAGTGAAATGCCTGCTTGATGTCTTGAGGCACCCCCTTGCCGTACGCGTACAGGTCTCCCAACATGGCCTCGGCCTCAAGCACACCGCCTTCTGCTGCTTTTTTAGTCCATTCGAAGGCAATTTTGTCGTCCTGATCGACACCGTTGCCACTGGTATATTTGTTTGCCAGAACAAGGGCTGCCTCATGGATGCCTTGCTCTGCTGCCAGCTGATAAAAATGGGCCGCCAGATGCTCCATGCCGCCGTCACACAGGTTGGCAAGCGTCAAATGGGTCTTGGAGTCTCCATGTTCGGCCGCTTTCAAATACCAGTACAGTCCACGCGCATAATCAGGTGTAGTGTCGAGGCCACTCGAATATTTTCTTCCCAGTGCGAATTGCGCCGCTGCGTTTCCCTGTTCTGCCGATTGGTGGTACCAGTTCAGAGCAACTGTCCGCCGTTCAGGATCCTGACTGTTCTCATACAGTCTTGCCAGTCGGCCTTGCGCCAGAGCATCGCCTTGCTCTGCCGCCTGGAGATACCAATATTCAGCCATCTCAAGATCCTGCACCACGCCAAGGCCTTTTTCGTGCAGTTCTGCCAGGTTGTATTGTGCCTCGGCGTGACCTTGTTCCGCCGCCAAGCCCCACCAAAGGGCGGCCTGGGAAAGATCCGCTGTTTGGCGAAGCTCATTTGGCCGTGGTTTGCCCCGCGCCATGCGCCGCTCTCTCCGTCGATCCATGCTTCTGGCGTGAATGTTGCCAAGCATGTGCTGGGCACCAGGGTGCCCTTGCGATGCTGCCTTATGTAGCCAGGGGATGGCATTCTTGAAGCTGATGGTGACACCCTGACCATGGGCGTATTGGTGGCCTAAAGCAAATTGTGCTTCGGCAGAGCCTTGTTCTGCCGCCATCAGATACCAGGCGAACGACTGTTGATAGTCTTGCTGCAGTCCACTGCCTTTAAAATACAGATGACCCAGAACAAGTTGCGCTTCAATAGCGCCTTTTTCGGCGGCTCGGAAGAAATAATTCGAGGCGATTTTTGGTTGCGCCTCATTTAACAGGTGTCCAAGCTGCATCAGTGCCTTGGAGTGCCCTTTTTCTGCGGCGCGATGAAACCAGTGAAAAGCCTGATCGACGTCGGGCTCAACGGTCTCACCCTTCAGATATTTGGTGCCCAGAAGATATTGGGCCGCAGCGTAACCGCTCTCGGCTGACTTGTGATACCAGAGAAATGCCTGGGTGAAGTCTTGCGCCGTGCCGAAACCATTGGCGTACATCAGTCCAAGGTTGTATTGATCTTTAACATGGCCGGCGAGCGCAGCCTTTCTGGTCTTCTTGAAAACCAGTTCGTCACTTTCAGCCCTGCTTGCAAGCATCGTGCTCATGCGAGGATCTTCAGTTTTTGCGCGCTGAATTAAAGTTATATTCTGCGCCAATAATGGCGCAAATACATCATGGCTCGCGCGCCGACTCGTCCAGCGCCTTCTTCAGCGGCCACATCAGGTAGGACATGACCGAGCGCTTGCCGACCACGATTTCCGCTGTCAGCGTCATGCCTGGCATCAGCTTGGCGTAATCCGGCATTTTCTTCAGCCTGGTCGCCCCCAATCGGATCCGGCTCTGGTAATAGGATTCCGGGCCACTGCTGCCTGCACTTTCTTTGCGGAATGCATCCTGACTGACCGTTCGCAAGGTGCCTGGGATAGTGCCGTGTTTTTGCCAAGGGTAAGCGTCAAACTTGATGAAGCCCTTGTCACCAATCTTGACGTATCCGACATCCTGCGCATCGATCTGCACGTCCGCTTCAAGTGTGGTGTCAAGCGGGACCAGGGTGAACAGTTTCTCCGCAGCTTGTGCCACTGAGCCCTGGGACAGCTTGGCAATTTCAAGCACCACGGCGTCCCTGGGGGAAGTCAGTACCACCAGGTTGTGCCGGCGGTCGGCTTTTTGCAGTTGCTCATCGGCCGAATCGCGGTCTCGCGTCAGTTTCAACAATTCTTCCATTGTCTTCTGGCGCCAGCCGGTTTCAAACGAAGTCTTTTCGGCCACCAGGCCTGCAAGTTCCTTTTTCAGTTCGAGTTCGCGGTTTTTTGCCGATTCCAGAGTGCGTTCCGTTTCCAGCAACCGGTCCTGGGCATCGAGAAAGCGGGTGCGAACGGCATATTTTTCCGCCACCAGTTCTTCAGCGATGTTCGCGGATTGTCGCAGCAGGGTGATACGCGCGATCAGCCCCTGTTGATCGTGCCGGTTGGTGTCCATGGCTGCCCGGACGCGGCCGATGTTTTCTTCCAGCTTCAGCAATTGGGAAATATAACTGGCGCGTCGCTCGCCCGACAAACGGGCTTGCAGCAGGCCATCAGCATCGGTGCTGACGATGTCAGAAATCTTGGCGCCCGACAATTCTGCCTCCATCCATTTGATCTGGGTATTGAGGCTGGCGAGCTGTGTCTTGAGTTGGGCTTCATCAGCCCCGCTGAAGGTCGGATCCAGAGCTGCCAGCCGCTGGCCTTTTTGCACCACCTGGCCGACGCGTACATCGATGCTCTGAATGATGGAGGTTTCCAGAGGTTGTACTACGATATTCGGTAATGGAGTGACCAGCCGTCCATGTGCGGTGACGATCTCATCAAGTTCAGAAAGGCTCGCCCAGGTGACGAAAGAGATCAGTGCCAGTACGCAGACCTGCAGGGTGACACGGGCCGACAACGGCAGGGGGCGCTGCTCGATGGCGTCGGCATCAGGCAGGAAGTCGATGGCGGTCTTGCTGACCGTCACTTTCGATTTCAGGCGTCGGATCAGAGATGAGTTGTTTGCTGGTTCCATAATTGCTGGTAAGTTTCGCAACGTGACAGGAGCTCTTCATGGCGGCCGGCATCTGCCAGGCGTCCATGCTGCATGACCAGGATGGCGTCCGCGTTGACGAGGGTTGAAAGGCGGTGGGAGATCATGACCACGGTGCGGCCAACCGCAATCTGTGAAAGGTTGCGGATGAAAATGGCTTCGCTTTCGGGATCCAGCGCGCTGGCCGCTTCATCCAGAATCAGGATGCGTGGCTTGGATAGCAGGGAACGGGCAATAGATAGGCGTTGCTTCTGTCCGCCGGACAGGTTGGAGGCATTTTCCTCCAGCATCGAGTCATAGCCCTGCGGCAGACGCTCGATGAATTCATCAGCACCGGCGGCCTGAGATGCTGCCACAATCTCTTCGAACGAGGCATCGGGTCTTGTCACGGCCAGATTGTCGCGGACGGTACCGCGAAACAGAAAGTTTTCCTGCAACACGACGCCAATCTGTCGTCGCAGGTGTGACAAGTCGATTTCGCGGGCATCGACACCGTCAAAGCGCACGATGCCTTCCTGCACCGGATAGAGCCCCTGGATCAGCTTGGTCAGGGTGGTCTTGCCCGAGCCGCTACGCCCGACAATGCCGACGATCGCACCCTCCGGAATGGTGAAAGCGGCACGGTCCAGCGCAGTATTGCTAGAGCCTGGATAGCGGAAGGTGACGTCGTCAAAGGTGATCTTGCCTTGCAATTGCGGCATCAGGCCGCCGCTGCCCCGGCCTTCGGATGGACGATCCATAATGCCAGCGAGCATCTCGATCGATACGGCTGTCTGCTGGTATTCGTTGATCAGGCCGACCATGGAAATCAAGGGCCCGGAAACACGGCCGGTCAGCATCTGGAATGCAATCAGTACGCCGATGCTCATGGTCTGGTCGAACACGCCCTGTGCACCGACCACGATGATGGTGATGGGCAGCAGTTTGCCGATGACATCAGTAAAGGCGTTGCCGGTGAGGGCGGTTTTTGCCACGCGAAAGTGCGCAGCAATCGAATTGGCCGATAGCTGGTCCCAGGTGCGGCGCTGGATCGGTTCGATCGCGAGGGCCTTGACCGTGCGCATGCCGTGGATGGTCTCAACTAACAAGGCCTGCCGCTGCCCTTCCGCCTTGTTCAGGATGTCGAGTTGGCGTTTGTAGATCGGCAGAATGGAGAATATGACGGCCACGATAACCAGTGTGAAGATCAGCACGATCATCGCCAGCTTGAAAGAATAGGAGAACAGGACAGGAATATAGATCAGCAGGGTGACGACATCCAGCGCGGTAAAGAACAGCCTTCCAGTCAAGAAATTGCGTATGCTTTCGAGTTGCTGCATCACCCGTGTCACCACGCCGGCCGAAGTGGTCTCAAAATAATCGATGGGCAGTGATAAAAGGTGGCTGAAGGCGCGCCGGGTCACGCGCATGTCTATCTTGTTGGTGGCGGCCAGCAACAGAATCTGGCGCAGATAGGCAAACAAGGATTCAAATATGGTTGCAATTACCACACCAACGGTCAACACCGATAAGGTGGAGGCGCTTTGGTGGACCAGCACCTTGTCGATGACCAATTGAAAGAACATGGGGGACGCGAATCCTAGCAGGCTGATCGCAATGGCAGCGATGGCGATGTCCCGGAAAGCCTTCTTCTGTTTGAGGATCTCGGGCAGAAACCAGCTCAAGCCAAAGGGTTGGTTCTCGTCGGTAATCGAATGGGCGCGTTTAAGAAAAACGACATCGCCACTCCAGATGGCTGAGAGTTTGGCACGATCGAAAAGTGTGACCGTCGCCATGTCGGCGGAAGGGTCGAGGATGGCGACCTGGGCATTAGCCTGTCCTTCTTCCGCGCGCAGGCCGACGATAATGATCCCCTGGCCATTGGACAATCTGGCCAGCAGGGGGAAAATACCTGCCTGTGCGAACAGGCCTTCCCATGTGAGTTTTTCTTCCTTGGCCTTGAAGCCAATTTCTGTTGCCATTCGGATGACTAATGAAGTCGCTGGTTCCTCGTCAGCCAGCGCGTAATCGTGTATCAGCCGTTCCGGATTGACCTGCAGACCATGATGTTGCGCAATCGCGGCAAGGCATTGAGCAACGGTATGGGCAGATTTGTCTGACATTCATGGATCTCGGCGTGATAATTTGAAGGATGAAAAACTAATATTCTAAAACGTCCCGCATCTTAACAGTTAAACATAAGTCTCGCTAAGCCACGTACAAATGACAAATACCTTGTGGATATGAGGTAACATAAAGATGAAAATTTCAAGTAAATTTCAGTTCTTGCCGTTGAAATCGACGGGGGTGCATTTCACAGTCAATATGGTCTGGAGAAATGACATAATATGCACGAGTCTGACAGTCCACCGCTTTGCCATTCAAAAAATCCCATAAAAAATAATTTTAAAGATTGCGCTAAAGTTTTCAATAATTATGCCGCTAATCCCCATAGCGACATAAGGTTTTGCGTGGAAGTTTGATCCTCGCGAGAGGATGCTGGCAAGTGATACGGTGGCTTTAAGTGCTCAAAAAGTGCCATATCGAGAAGTTTGAATTTTCTTTATAAGTTGATCTGTTGCGAGGTGCTGTTTAGCCTTGCGGACGGAATCCAAAAATAGTGGGTAGTCCCTGCATAAAGGTATCAAGCCATGACAACGACATCTCAATTAATTACTGGTCTTAGCACAGATAATGTGGCGGCGCTGACCACAGCGCAGATCGTGTCCTTGTCGACAACGGATATTGCTGCTTTCCTTACAGATCAGATTCAGGTATTGACTACCACTGATTTAAAGATTCTGTCCACAACGAATTTGGCAGCACTGACCACGGATAATGTCGCCGTTCTGACTAGCGCGCAAGTGGCGTCAATGACCACGGCACAGGTTTCAGTATTGACCACGGCGCAAGTCGCGGTGTTGACGACAGCAGATGTGCTGGCGTTGACGACATCTGATATAGCGGTCTTGAATACGGCCCAAGCTGCGGTGTTGAACACGGCAGATGTAGCGGT
>CAIJXJ010000058.1 GCA_903824575.1 uncultured Methylobacillus sp. | reverse complement strand
GCTGCATTGGTTACGGCGGTATCGTGCGCTGTCGTGAGATCATTCACAACAGCTCTATCAGCAACAACGGTTGCCTCGTCTGCCATAACTGCGGCATCCGCTGTTGCGGCAGCGGCATTGGCTGCAGTCGCATCCGCCGCAGTGCTCGTCACCAGTGCGTCAGCGTTGGCGTCCGCAGTATCTGCTGTTGCTGCATTGGTTACGGCGGTATCGTGCGCTGTCGTGAGATCATTCACAACAGCTCTATCAGCAACAACGGTTGCCTCGTCTGCCATAACTGCGGCATCCGCTTTCGTAGCAGCTCCAACATCATCACTTGCAGTTTGAATAGCACTTGCCATCTGTTTATCGGCGGCAATCTCATTTGCCTCAGCTTGAGCCAGGGCATTCTGTGCATCTGCAGCGATCTGAGCATCCACCTCAATCGGGGCAACATCTGCGGCAGTTATTACGGTGTAGCTCTGGCTTACATTCGTCGGGGTAGTATTCCCGGCAGCATCCATCGCAGTGACACTAGCCACAACACTTGCGCCACTCGCCAACACCGGTCCAGGAACATTGATACTATAGCTGCCATCGGCGGCCACCGCGCCGGTATAGTTGTGGGTGCCGACGGTCAGGGTGACGGTCGATACGGTGTCGCCCATAGCTAGTCCGGACACATGCCCGCTAACGGCAACAGCTGCACTTTTCGCTTCGGCGAGATTGATGATGCTGCCACCACTATCATTAGCGAGCGTACCGACGCTGTCGACCGTGACAGTCGGCGTTGGTGCCGTGATGTCTACGGTGTAAGTCTGGCTGCCGGTGGCGCTGGCACTGTTCCCGGCAGCATCGGTCACGATGACGGAGGCGCTGACTGATGCGCCGTTGGCAAGAACCGAGCCCGGTACATTGATACTGTAGTTACCGTTCGAATCAACCGTGCCGATGTAATTGGTGGTATTTGGTCCGCTGCCAACCGTCACTGTCACGGTCACTGCAGAGTCGGCAGTGATTCCTGAAACATGACCGCTTACCGGCACGTTTGCACTTTGTGATTCGGCAATGTTGATAACACTAGTACCACCAACACTGACAATACCGACACTATCGACAGTGATGCTGGTGGTATCGGCATGAGCAACGCCTGCTGCGGCGGTCGCCGCTTGATCAGCTGAGCTTGCATCACCCTGAGCGCTGGCAGCCGCCTGAGCAGCGGAGTCAGTTGCCGTATGGGCTGTCACAGCATCATGAGCAGCAGCAGCAGCCTGATCGGCGGCGGCTTTGGCACCAGCCTCGGTAGTAGCCTGATCAACTGCTGTAGCTGCAGCGACGGCGGCATTGGCCGCCTGCGTAGCTGCTACAGCCTGGGCAACAGCAGCTGCAGCCTGTGTGACGGCAGCTTGAGCAGCCGCATTAGCCAAGTTTAATTGGGTGTCAGCATTAGTGACTGCAGCTTGGACTTCAGGGTTGCTGGAACCTTGTGCCGAGGCATGTGCAACCGCATCGGCAACTGCGGCATGCGTTGCGGCTTGAGCGGCGATGCTCGCAGATACTTGAGCAGCAACCGCAGAGGCTTGAGCAGAGGCGGCATCACCTGCCGCAGTAGCGGCCGAGTTATGGGCAGCAGCTTGAGTGGCTGCAATCTGTGCAGCCTCCGGGGAGGTCGCGGCTACCGCATTTGCTGCGGCCAATTGAGCCGCAGTGGCCGCTTGAGAAGCTGCAGAGGCAAGATCCGAGGCAGATTGAGCCGCAGATTGCGCAGCAGCATTGGCACCTGCCTTGGCGGCGGCATCGGCGGCATCAGCGGCATCATGAGCAATCGTAGCGGCGGCGGCAGCGGCCACAGCAGAAGCCTGAGCTGCGGCAACCGATGCGGCTTGCGCGACAGCGTCAGCGGCAGCTTGGGCCGCAGCGGCAGCGGCAGCTACGGCCTGTTGAGCCGCAGCCTGGGCAGCGGCATCAGCGGCAACCTTGGCAGCTGCATCAGCAACTTGTTGAGCCGCATCGGCAGCTGCTTTGGCCGCAGCTTGTGCGGCAGCATCCGCGGCGGCTTGGGCCGCAGCGGCAGCTTGTTGAGCCGCTGCCAGAGCAGCCGCATCAGCGGCTGCCTTGGCCGCAGCGTCGGCGGCAGCTTGTGATGCAGCTTGGGCAGCAGCATCGGCAGCGGCCTTGGCCGCAGCATCAGCCGCAGCCACCGCATCCACATGAGCTGCAGCAGCCTTTGCCGCTGCTTGCTGAGCGGCTGCTTGTTGAGCCGCTGCTTGGGCAGCAGCAGCTTGAGCGGCAGCCTGTGCGGCAGCATCTGCCGCCTGATTACCGTTCGAGGAACCTGCACCCGTCAGAATTTGAGGCGTTGGTGCGGGTGGATTACCGCTAGGACTAAAGGTCTGACTGACGGGGGTGACCGCTTCCGCATCGCGCGGCACATCAACCGCACCATGGTTACCTTCGCTCGGAACAGGAGGCGGTGCATTGTTGTTATCTTCAATGCCGGCAGCGGTTTCCTGTACTAGCCCATTGAGATTGTCGCCGTTATCAATGGCTTTAATAATGCTGTTGATGTCTCCGCCAGAAAACAGACCTGCCTCATCCTTGCCCGGTGCCGTGGTGCCGGCCACTTCATCGTTAAGGGTGACGATCTGGTTTGAATCCAGCTCAATCTTCTGGCCGTTCTCAAGGTCAATTTCAACCGTGGAACCATCGGCAGACTTGATGATATCGCCCTTGTGAACGACATCACCGGCCTTGAGTACGTGCTTCTCGCAATTGGCACCGGTGACAGTCAGCTCACCCTGGATTTTCCCTACCCTACCGACGACTTCAGCCATGATATCCCCCCAAGAATACGTTTACGTTGGAGCGATAATAGGCGATGCAAACTTGGCACGCTATTGTACCTTGGTACAATACGTCGCTACGCGTTGCCGCCCTGGCTGAGACGCAAGATGAGTTGCAGGCGATCGCGCACCTTGAGCTTTTCGAACACGGAGCCCAAGTGGGCCTTGACAGTACGTTCGGAAATCAGCAGGCGATTGGCAATTTCCTTGTTGGTAGAACCCTGGGCCAATTCATTAGCCACTTCCACTTCACGTTCAGTGAGCAAGGTCCGCCATGCCGGCACATTGGCAATCGGGGATGGTGCAGACGGCTCAGCCTGACGCCTTGCGGCACCGACAACCAGACGCTGCATCAGGGATGGCCCGATCCAGACGCCGCCAGTCTGCAGAGTAACGACCACCTGCGTCAGCACTTCTGCCATGGCACGTCCATTGCAGTAACCGAGAGCACCGGCACCCAGAACCTGCAATCCCTGCTCATCTGTAGGCTCATCGGTCAAGGCGATGACGGGCTTGCCACCAATCTGATTGCGGGCAGTGGTAATGATAGCCGCCATGTCGCCATCCTCTGGCAACAATATCCAGAGCATGTCGACGCTTGACGGCGCGGGAATGGCTTTGCTGGCCACGGCTTGCGGAAATGCCGCCGTCCAGTTCTGACGCAACACGCCATTAGGACTGACGAACACGTGCCTGATCTTGTCGGTATCGCTCATCGTTCCGTCAACGCATGGCTCTTGGCGCGCAAAATCGGTTTCAGCAGATAACTCATCACGGTCTTTTCTCCGCTCATGATATCGACTTCCGCCACCATGCCAGGCAAGATGGGCATGCCACGACCCATACTGGATTTCCTGGCGCGCACCTTGACGATATAAAAGGCGTTGCCCTTTTCATCGACCACGGTATCAGCGCCGATATGTTCGACCGTTCCATCCAGCCCGCCGTAAATCGCAAAATCATAAGCCGTAAACTTGAGTGTCGCATGCAACCCTGGCCGCAGAAACGCAATATCCTTGGGCAACACACGGGCCTCGAGCAGCAAATTGTCCTCCAATGGCACGATTTCAATCACATCCTTGCCCGGTTGCACAACCCCGCCCACGGTATTGACCAGGAGACGCTTGACCGTGCCCTTGACAGGCGAACGCAGTACCGAACGCGCGACCTTATCCGAGAGGCCGACACTGTTCTGTGACAAGCCATTGAGCTTGGCGTTGACTTCGCTCAACTCCTTGCGCGCATCATTGCGGAAGGCGAGTTGAACTTCTTCAATCTTGCGCTGCGCTTCACCGATGGCAGCCTGCACTCTGGAAATTTGCGCCGTAGCCATGTCACGATCACCCTTTGCATGCGACTGATCGCGCTCCAACCTGATGATTTCCACATCCGACACTGCGCCATTGACGACCAATGGCCGCGTCTTCTCTAGCTCCCTCGAGGTGAACTCGTAACCGCGTGCGGCCTGTTCCAGCTTGGCCTTGAGCTCGTTCAACTCTTGCTGACGCTGGGCCAGTTGCTGATTGGCAATCGAAATATTGGAGTCCAACTCCGAGCGCTTCGACTCGTACATGCGTCGCTCCTGCTCGACGGTCGCGGGATCGCCCTTGACCACCTCGTCCGATGGCTTGAACAGACTCAACTCGGCCAGCGCCTGCAGGCGTGCGGCTCTCGCCACCAAGGACAAATACTGGCTGCGGTTTTCATTCACCGAAGACTGAAAACGTGTCTGATCGATACGAACCAGCACTTGATCGGCTTGCACCACGTCGCCCTCATGCACCAGGATTTCAGCGACAATGCCGCCGTCCAGACTCTGCAATACCTGAATCTGGCTAAAGGGAACCACCTTACCTTCACCGCGCGTCACCTCATTGACCTTGGTGAAGTTTGCCCAGACCAGGAATAGCACGAATATCCAGAACAGGAAACGCAGCAAGGCACGCGCCCGCAATGGTTCTTGGTACAAAATGGCAATATCGGCGTCGGCGGCAAAATCATCAGGACTGAAATCGTCAAATTTCTCACGGTTCCGACTGAATATCCACTCCAGCAAGGGCTGCGTTTGACGGTAGGGCATCTTCGCCAACTCGACGCCTGTGGAGACCACTTTTTTCAGTGAAACACTCATCTCGTCTTCCCAACCTTGCCCTGCTTCAGATCTTCGATCACCTGATCACGCGGACCGTCCGCCACGATACGGCCATCGTCGAGCACGATGATGCGATCGGCCAGATCAATCAGGCTGGACCTGTGTGTAGAAATCAGCATGGTCTTGCCCGGCGTGTAGCGCTTGGCAAAACGTTGCAGGCGGACCTTGAATTCATTTTCGGTGGTGTAATCCATGGCACTGGTCGGCTCATCCAGCAGCAGAATGGAGGGATCCATCAGGAAGGCGCGGGCAATGGCCACGCTTTGTCGCTGGCCGCCGGAGAGGGAATCTCCGCGTTCACCGATGGGCATGTCAAAACCCATCGGATGGCGATTGATGAAGTCCCCCAGGCCGGCGAGTTCTGCTGCGGCAATGATGGCCGAATCATCCGCATAGGGCGCACCATAGGCGATGTTCTGCCGCAAGGTTCCAAAGAACAGGATGGCATCCTGGCTGACACAGCCGATGCTGCGCCGCAGATCAGCGGGATCCAGTTGTCGCAGATCGATGCGATCAACCAGTACCGATCCTTCCTGCGGTTCATAGAGGCCCAGCACCAGCTTCTGCATGGTGGATTTTCCTGAACCAACGCGGCCCAAAAACACCACGGATTCACCGGGTTGGATGCTGAAAGAGACATTCTTCAACACCGGGTCACAATTGGGATATCCAAAGGTCACATTGCGAAACTCGATGCTGCCACGTACTTCCGGACGATGCACGAAGGTCGACTCCGGTGGACGTTCAATCGGTTGCGCCATCAGCTTTTCGAGCGAAGTCAGGGAAGTCTTGGCATTCTGGTATTGGATCAGGAGTCCCGCCAACTGCCCCAACGGCCCCATTGCCCGACCAGCTAACTGGCTACAAGCGATCAGGCCACCCATGCCAAGTTCGCCAGCCTGGATCAGGTAGACCCCACCAACCACAGTAGCCACACTTACCACTTGCTGGATGGTCTGCACGCTGTTAGTGGCCGACATCGACAACATGCGTAACTGATTGTTGGTGCGGGCCAGAAAAATACCGGACTTTTCCCAATTGGCCTGCACATGACCCTCGGCACCGAGCGCTTTGATCGTCTCCAAGCCAGTAAGGCTCTCAATCAGGGTGGCATTACGCAAGGATCCGGCGCGGTAAGTAGTCTCCGATAACTCCTGCATCTTGCGTCCAATACCATAAGTATAGAGTGCGACGATGAGGAATCCGACGATGGGAAAGAACACCAGTTGCCATGAGATCCAAACGATGACCAGGAAAAACACCAGCGCGAAGGGAATGTCAATCAAGGTCGTCACGGTGGCGGAAGCGATGAAGTCGCGCACCGTTTCAAAAGACCTCATATTGGACGCCAGCGCCCCCACCGAGGGTGGCCGTGAGTTCATCTTGATACCCAGCACACGCTCCATCAGCGCCGCCGACAACTGCGTGTCGATGCGGGAAGAGGCCAGGTCGACAAAGTGTCCGCGCAGCATTCTAAGCAGCAAATCGAGACCCAGCACCAGCAGCACGCTGATGGCCAGCACCCACAGGGTATCCACCGCATGATTAGGCACTACCCGATCATAGACATTCATCGAGAACAGGGGCATCGCCAGCGCAAACACGTTGATCAGGAATGCAGCAATCAACACGTCACGGTAAATGCGCCAATTATCAAAGATCGTGCCCCAGAACCAGTGACGTCCGGACGATTTTGAAATTTCGGGCGTGCGGTGATCAAACTTGAATCGCGGGTGCAGGTAGAAGGCAATGCCCGCATAACGTTCGGCCAGGGCAACTCGCGACAGCAAACACACCGTTTGGCCCGACTCCGGGAACAATACCTGAGCATTCACCCCGGCATCATCCCAACCCAGTAACACGCAGGCCTCGTTATCATTGAGCAGCAGAACTGCCGGCAACTGAATGGAGTCAACCTTGCCCAGTTCACGACGCACAATTTTGCAGGACAGCCCGGCGCGGTTGGCCGCACGCGCTACCAGTGACGGCGTCAGTCGCCCATTCTGCAGAGGTAATCCCGCCGACAACGCCGCCCGCGTGCTGGGCCTGCCGTGAATACGAACCACCTCAAGCAAACAATCAAGCAGAGGGTCATGCAACAGCACATCCTCACGCATGCCCACGTTGAGCGTGGAAGTCGGCAAGACACCGGCGTCCGGCGTGGATGCGGGCAGATCAGTCATCGGATGAAGCCTCGGGCTGTTGGTTTGATTCCATCATCTGTAGCAGAGCCCCGGCAGCAAGCATCGGCTTAAGTCTGGGAAGCACGCATAAGTTCAATGAGAAATGACCTGTTTTGTCGCTAAGCATCATGATTCTTAAATAGTTTAGTTGTTAGCATCACCAATTTTTATTTTTTTAATCAAGCTCTGCAAACTTAAAGATACTACAATTTAACGATACTATAACCATTAGCAACGCATTCTAATGCTTTGCACAGGCAAATTCCCACAGCGAACTATCCAGACTATCCGTTGCAAAGGGTTGAAATTTGGCGTCTGCCGTATTATCCAGGGTAACCATTTCGCCCTCACCCATGTTCTTTGCGTAAAACGTACTGGACAGCGTGCGCGTTGTCCCAATCGAACAATCGTACTCATCTTCTGACATATAAGATAAGTAAGTCTTACCATCAGCCACATGAACGCGTTTGTAATTGAACAGGTTCCTGATTTTTACATGGTAGCCGGTCTTGGCTATGGTGCTTGCATCAGCATAAGCAGCAATGGCGCCATCATTGCTCAAGGCGACCAGAACCCAATCAGCTGCCGCACCATGACTCACCATAGCCAGAAACACCATCAATAAAGCCTTTTGCATGCCCCCCCCGTCAATCATTGCCAACTCACCGATTCAATTATTTCACAATAAGCGTCCCCCCGCTCTGTTCTTACTGCTCTAGTTTGCATATTTTCGAAACTTATCAATTGTCCTGCACTGACAAAACCTGTTACCCGGAATATCCATGAATCACCGCTAGTCATCATGCACTTAAAAAATTTCAAATTTTTTGTAAGGATTCATGACCAGAACTGACTAAACGGGTAGGATGCCGATGTCATAAAAATTGTAACAGTCGCCGTTTCGATCGGCATCCATTAACCCTAATCACAGGAGAAATACCCATGAGTAACACACGTACCCTGATTCAAACCGCTGCCTCCACCCTGTTGGCAGTTGGCATCCTCGCCACTGCCGGTTCCGCCGTGGCCGCTGATGAAGCCAAGGACAAATGCTTCGGTGTCGCCCTTGCCGGCAAGAACGACTGTGGCAGCAAAGCCAGCAAGCATTCCTGCGCCGGTCAATCCAAGGTCGATAAAGACCCCAATGACTTCAAACTGGTGCCCAAGGGCAGCTGCGAGAAGATGGGTGGCAATCTGAATCCTGCCGGCTAATATAAAAAGGCTTCAAACTCATGCCTTTTGACATGACCGCCCCCGCACCGATATCACTGCCGGTGCGGGCAGGCGTTGGCTTGCGAACACCACACTTGAAACAGGTGCGGGAACAGTTACCGCAGGTTTCCTGGTTTGAAGTACATAGTGAAAACTACTTCGTCTCTGGCGGCCCTGCATTGGCACTGCTCGACAAACTGCGACAGCACTATCCTTTAAGCCTGCATGGGGTCGGCATGTCACTTGGCGGTGCAGATGGTCTGGATTCAAACCATCTGCGCCAACTCAAGGCGCTGAATAATCGCATCCAGCCGGCTGCCATTTCTGAACACTTATGCTGGTCAAACATCGGGGGCCGCTGGCTCAACGATCTGCTGCCCCTGCCGTACAGCGGGGAGGCACTGAATCTTGTCTGTGCTCATATCGACCAGATGCAGACTGCGCTAGGGCGCACCATTCTGGTTGAAAATGTCTCCAGCTATCTGCGTTTCCTGCCAGACGAGATGCCGGAATGGGTATTCGCGGCAGAAGTAGCGCGACGTACCGGCTGCTCTCTGCTGCTGGACGTCAACAATATCCATGTCAGCGCCTGCAACCACGGCTTTGACGCCGCCGATTTTCTGGCTAGCATCGCCGTCGGCTCAGTCGCGGAAATTCATCTGGCAGGCTATGAGGAAGTCGACGGGCTGCTGGTGGACACGCACTCCAGACCGGTCTATCCGGCGGTGTGGGATTTGTATCGGGCAACACTGGATCGCTTTGGCCCGCTGCCGACCTTGATTGAGTGGGACCAGGACATTCCGGAATTCGGGGTGTTGCTGACGGAAGCCGCGACAGCACAAGGCTACCTGGACCAAGCCGCCCCACATGCCCTCGCTGCGTGAACTACAGGTTGAATTTGCCACCGCCCTGTTCGTAGGCGGGACTTGTTGCGAACCTTTGCTAAGCCATTGCGCAGGGACAACAGTGTTTGCAACTCGTGGCCTGGATGCTTACCGCAGCAGCGTGCTGGCCAATCTGTCTGCCGCCGTGATTTCAACCTATCCAGTGGTCGAATCTATCGTCGGCCATGATTTCCTCGCCGCCGCCGCTCGCCGCTACGCCCTGGAGCGACCCAGTACCAGCGGCGACCTCAACGCCTTTGGTCACGACTTCGACGATTTCCTGCAACACGATTCACAGGCCGCCACCCTGCCCTACCTGCCCGACGTCGCGCGCCTCGAATGGCTGGTGCAACAGGTTTACGGGGCAGCGGACGCGCCGCCGCAGGACCTTAGCCTGCTTGCGACAACGCCAGCAGAAGAGTGGGGAATGTTGTGTTTCCAACTTGATCCCGGGCATGCCTGCCTCGCCTCCCTCTGGCCCATTGCCCATATCTGGAAAGTAAACCAGACAAATTTCAGTGGCGATTTCCTGGTAGATTTCAATCAGGCGCAAACGATACTGGTGCATCGTCGCAGCACAGGCATCCAGGTCGAGGAACTGAATCCGGGCGAACATGAATTCCTGCTCGCCCTGAAATCGGGCCTGAACCTGGAGTCAGCCGTGGAATCAGCTGCCAGAGCAGAAAACTTCGACTTGCAAGCCACCCTGCAACGTTTCATCGGCAATGGCTTGCTTCGGCAGGCCTTTTAAAACTGATGAAACTACTACGCTCGAGGTGCGCTAGTTGAAAACCATTCATAGGCATTAAAAAAGGATAAGCATGAAAATTCCCTTGCCACGATCTCTGGTCCCGCTTTACGAACTGGCGACCTCCCTCATTCACAAGCTTGAATATTGGCTCACGCCCCTGTTTGATCTAGGTCTGCGTCTCTATGTCGCCGAAGTATTCTTCCGCGCAGGCATACTCAAGATTTCGGACTGGCCAAGCACCCTCAATCTATTCGACTACGTCTATCATGTGCCGGTGTTGCCGCCGCATCTAGCCGCCGTAATGGGCACGACGGGTGAACTGCTACTGCCCTGCCTGCTGGTGCTTGGTCTGGGCGGGCGTTTCGCCGCCGCCGGCCTGTTCATCACCAACCTGATGGCCGCTGTTTCCTTCCCTGATATTTCTGATCTTGGCCTGCAGGATCACTGGCTCTGGGGCAGCCTGCTACTGGTAACCATTTTTCATGGGCCGGGTCGTTGGTCGCTGGATGACTGCCTGAATAAGAGCCCGGTTTAGTTAACTTATCCTATTCCGCCTTGAATCCGGGCATGCAGGAGTGCAAGAGGTATCACGAACCTGAGAATACAGTCGCAACAACAAACAGCAATCCATGCCGAATGGCAAATGCTAGCGCCAGATGCCATTTTATGGGTCGGCACCCAGAAAAAACCCGGGGCCAGCCCGGGTTTTTTGACAAGAACTTCTCTATGACTCAATAGCCTGTGACTTTAGAGGCTTTCTTGCGCTCATGTTCCTGCAGGTGACGCTTGCGCATGCGCAGCGACTTCGGCGTGATCTCGACCAGTTCATCATCGGCGATGAATTCGACCGCATATTCCAGGGACATCAATATTGATGGCACCAGGCGGACCGCTTCGTCGGTACCGGATGAACGCACGTTAGTCAATTGCTTGCCCTTGATCGGGTTGACGATCAGGTCATTGTCACGACTGTGGATACCGATAATCATGCCTTCGTACAACTTGTCGCCGGGGTTAACGAACATGCGACCTCTATCCTGCAACTTCCACAGAGCATAAGCCACCGCCTCGCCCTGCTCGGATGAGATCAACACGCCATTACGACGACCCGGCATATCGGCTTTCAAAGGAGCAAATTCATCAAAGATATGCGCCATCAGACCGGTGCCACGGGTCATAGTCAAAAATTCGCTCTGGAAGCCGATCAGGCCGCGCGCTGGCATGCGGTACTCAAGGCGAGTACGGCCGTTGCCGTCGGATGCCATGTTCTGCAATTCGCCACGACGACGGCCCAATTCTTCCATCACCACGCCCTGATTTTCATCTTCGAGATCGACCGTCAGGATTTCGTATGGCTCACATTTCTGGCCGTCAATTTCCTTAACCACTACGCGCGGTTTACCGACAGCAATTTCGAAACCTTCGCGGCGCATGTTTTCGAGCAAAATGGTGAGGTGCAATTCGCCGCGACCGGATACGCGAAACACATCGGCATCTTCCGTTTCCTCGACGCGGAGCGCCACATTGACCAGCAATTCTTTAGTCAGGCGATCACGAATCTGGCGGGTGGTGACAAACTTGCCTTCAGTGCCGGCGAGCGGTGACGAATTCACCATGAAATCCATCGTCAGCGTAGGTTCATCGACAGCGGTGAGTGGCAGGCCAACCGGATTTTCACGATCGGCGATGGTCACGCCGATGCCAATGTCCTCCAAGCCGGAAATGATGATGATGTCACCGGCTTCCGCCTGCTCCAGCAACACACGCTCCAATCCCTGAAAACCAAGCACCTGATTGATGCGGCCCGTCGCCACCTGTTCGTCACCCTTCATCACAGTGACATTCTGCCCCGGCTTGATACGGCCATTCAGTACACGACCGACCCCAAGGCGACCGGTGTAGCTGGAGTAGTCCAACGCGGAAATCTGGAATTGCAGCGGTGCGTCAGGATTGCCCTGCGGCGCCTGCACATGCGTCATCACGGTTTCCAGCAACGGGCGCATGGTGTCGGAGGGCACCTTCATGTCCAGCGTGGCGAAACCATTCAGCGCAGAGGCATAGACTACCGGAAAATCGAGTTGATCGTCGGTCGCACCCAGATTAGCAAACAAATCAAAAGTCTGGTTGATCACCCAGTCGGTGCGCGCGCCGGGACGGTCCACCTTATTAATCACGACAATAGGTTTCAAACCGAGGGCCAAAGCCTTCTTGGTAACGAACCGCGTCTGCGGCATCGGGCCTTCGACTGCATCGACCAGCAATACCACGCCATCGACCATGCCCAACACACGCTCCACTTCACCACCGAAGTCGGCGTGTCCCGGCGTATCGACAATATTGATATGAGTGCCTTCAAAATTGATCGCAGTATTCTTGGCCAGAATGGTAATGCCGCGCTCTTTTTCCAGATCATTGGAATCCATCACACGTTCAGAGACTGCCTGGTGGGCGGCAAAGGTGCCAGCCTGTTGCAGCAGCTTGTCTACCATGGTGGTCTTGCCATGGTCAACGTGGGCGATGATGGCGATGTTACGGAGGGCGCGGGACATATTGGATTTAAACTCTTGTTCGGAAAGGCCGGCATTCTACCACAAAGGAATTGACATGCTGGGTTAACTACGTATAATGCGCGCCATCGTATCGACAGTTGTCTGGTCGACGATTCATCGCCCTGACCTCCCTGAAGTTCTCATACTTCTTCATTGATTACCGGTTAGTGGCTATGCCCGAGCGCCGGTAAGAATCCCCATAAAGAATTCTTGCGCCCTGTGTCTGCCTGTTGGCAGAGCTGTGCCTGCTTGCGTGTTTATTATTGCCTCAAGTATTAAGGAAAAATCGTGTCTTTTGAAAATCTTAAGTTGCACCCCTCCATCCTCATGGCACTGGAAGAGGCGGGTTACACCACACCTACACCAATCCAGGCTCAGGCCATCCCCGAAGTGCTGGCTGGCCGCGACCTGCTGGCCTCGGCCCAAACCGGTACCGGCAAGACCGCTGCCTTCGCCCTGCCGGCCCTGAATCTGCTGGCTACCCCGCATCCATCCAAGAGTCGCGGTCCACGCATTCTGGTATTGGTGCCAACCCGTGAACTGGCAGCGCAGGTTAATGACGCCGCCCGCAAGTACGGCAAGTTCCTGCGCGTGCGCACCGTCAGCATCGTCGGCGGCATGCCTTACCCGTTGCAGAACAAGCTGCTGTCGCAGCCGCTGGACATTCTAGTGGCCACTCCAGGGCGTCTGCTCGATCACATGGAACGCGGCCGCATCGACTTGTCGCGCCTGCAAATGCTGATTCTGGACGAAGCCGACCGCATGCTGGACATGGGCTTCATGCCTGACGTCGAGCGCATCTGCGCGGCGTTGCCTGGTGAACGTCAGACCCTGCTGTTTTCGGCTACGCTGGAAGGCAACATCGCCCGCATCGCCTCACAAATCCTGCGTAACCCCAAGACCATCCAGATCGCCTCCCAACAAGAGAAACACGAGAACATCGAGCAACGCCTGCACATGGTCGATGACATGGGCCACAAGAACAAGCTGCTGGAACATCTCCTGATCGAGCCAGGCATGTCCCAGGCCATCGTCTTCACCTCTACCAAGCGCCACGCCGACCTGCTGTCAGAAGACCTGATTGCAGCCGGCCACAAGGCGGCTGCGCTGCATGGCGACATGACGCAAGGCGCGCGCAATCGCACCCTGACAAAATTGCGTCATGGTGACATCAGCGTGCTGGTCGCCACTGACGTTGCCGCCCGTGGCATCGACGTCGCCGGCATCAGCCACGTCATCAACTATGACCTGCCCAAGTTCGCCGAAGACTACGTGCACCGCATCGGCCGTACCGGTCGCGCCGGCAAGACTGGCATCGCCATCTCGTTTGCCTCACATGCCGAGCGTTTCCAGTTGCGCAAGATCGAGCAATACACCGGTCAGCGTCTGGAAGCTGGCGTGATTGTCGGCCTGGAACCCAAGCGCGCCAATTCACCGTCAAGCAACAAGCCACGCGGCAGCTTCGGCGATAAGCCGCGCAGCTTCGGTGACAAGCCAAGAAGCTTTGGTGACAAGCCACGCAGCGGCAACTTTCCTGCCAGCAAGAGCGGCGGCTACAAGGGTGCGGGTAACCGTGAAGGCGGCCAGGGTTTTGGCGGCCAGAAGCGCAACGACGGCGACAAGCCGTTCGCCAAACGCCCGGCTCGCAGCTTCGCTTAATTTTAAATCATCAGTGAGCCACGGGGGCATGGGAACAACTTCCAGCATGATTTGCAAGGAAGAACTTCCTTATGTCCCCGTTTACTTTTTGAGAGAATATCAAGACCTGTGACTACTGACACCACGACATTCGCAACCCTGAATCTTGACCCGAAAATCTTGCGGGCGATTGATGATCAGGGCTACACCACGCCGACGCCGATTCAGGCACAGGCCATCCCCTTAGTGCTTGAAGGTCGCGACCTGATGGCCGGCGCCCAAACCGGTACCGGCAAGACTGCAGCCTTCACCCTGCCACTATTGCAAAAACTGGCGCCACATGCCAGTACCAGCACTTCCCCGGCACGCCACCCGGTGCGCGCACTGATTCTCACCCCGACGCGCGAACTGGCGATCCAGGTGGAGGCCAGCGTCAAGGCTTATGGCAAACACCTGCCACTGCGATCCTTGGTGGTATTCGGCGGCATGGAGATGAAGGCCCAAACTGCTGCCCTGAAGCTGGGCGTGGAAATTCTGGTAGCCACCCCCGGCCGTCTGCTTGACCACGTCGAGCAACGCTCGGTGCAACTCAATCAGGTACAGATGCTGATCCTGGACGAGGCCGATCGCATGCTGGACATGGGTTTCATGCCTGACTTGAAACGCATTCTTGCCCTGCTGCCAAAGCAGCGTCAAAACCTGATGTTCTCGGCGACGTTTTCCAATGACATCAAGAAACTGGCTGATGATTTCCTGACGGACCCGATCCTGATCGAGGTGGCACGCAGCAATGCCGCAGCTGAAAATGTCACCCAGAAGATCTATCGCTCTGCACAATCAGACAAGCAGGCGCTACTGGCGCAATTGCTGCGCACTCAGAACGTGCAGACCCTGATCTTCACCAAGACCAAACTCACCGCCAGCCGTTTGGCACGCATGCTGCAAAAGGAAGGCGTGGCGGCCGATGCCATCCACGGCGACAAGACCCAGCAAGAACGCATGCAGGCGCTGGACGCCTTCAAGGAAGGCCGTATCACTACCCTGGTCGCCACCGACGTCGCCGCCCGCGGCCTCGATATCGACCAATTGCCGATGGTGATCAATTATGAAATCCCGAGCGCGGCCGAAGACTATGTTCACCGCATCGGCCGCACCGGTCGCGCCGGTGCCTCCGGCATCGCGATTTCTCTGGTGTCACCGGAGGAAGAAAAATACCTGAAAGAAATCGAAAAGCTGATCAAGCGCGAGATTCCACAAGAAGACACGCCACGCGTGCAAGCCGCGCCTAGAACAGAACGCGCCCCGCGCGAACGTGAAACATCGCCACGGCAGGTCGCGGCCGCGACCAGAAAAACGAGCGATGCCTGGTTCGATAAACCTTACGAGCCATCGGTCAGCAGCACGGCAACTCCAACTGATGCCCCCCGCTCCATGTCACGGCAAAAGCGCGAAATTCCCGCCCTGCTCGGCGGACTAAAAACGAGGACTGAGTAACAACAAGGGCTAAAGGACTCAGGACTGAGAAAAGTACGAACGTGCTTTAAAGTCCATTTGTAGGGCGCAATAACCATCGGGCATTGCGCCGCATGTACGAACGCACCTCCAATCAAAGCCTTCGTCCGGCGCAATGCGCTCCGTTTATTGCGCCCTACGGTAAAGTTAAATCTCCGGCTGATTCCGCATGAAATCGGCAACATCCCACAGCGCATTGCCCAGTTGCAGCATCTCCTTCTCATCCAGACCGACATCGTGCATGGCGCGCACCATGCAATAGATCCACTGATCGCGTGCACTCTCGTCGATAGCAAAAGGAAGATGGCGCGCGCGCAACATGGGATGTCCATATTTTTCAATATAAAGCTGCGGCCCACCCATCCAGCCAGACAGGAACAGAAATAGTTTCTCATTGGCTTCACTCAGGTCAGCCTGATGCATGGCGCGGATGCCAACGGCCTTCGGCTCGCTATCCATGATTTCGTAAAACCTGTTCACCAACCGCTGTAGCGTTTGTTCACCACCAATAACCTGATAAAAATTGACCTCCTCACTCATACCGCTACCGGTCTCACCAGGCTGGCCGCTAATTTGGCACGTTCGCGGGCCTCATCAATATCACGTCCGGTGGCAAGTGCCACGCCCATGCGCCGACGCACAAACGATTCCGGCTTGCCGAACAGGCGCAGGTCGGAGTCCGGCACGGCTAAGGCATCCGCCACACCTTCAAACACCAAGTTAGTGCTTGCTACGCCACCATAAATGACCGCACTCGCTCCCGGCTCGCGTAAACGCACGTCTACCGGCAAGCCTAGAATAGCGCGGGCATGCAGTTCGAATTCGGAAAAACGTCCGCTTGCCATGGTGACCATCCCGGTATCGTGCGGGCGTGGACTGACTTCGGAGAACCACACCGCATCTCCCTTGACAAACAACTCCACGCCGAACAGGCCGAGCCCCCCAAGATTATCGGTAACGGCACGGGCGATCTCGCGCGAGCGTTGAAGGGCGTTCAAGTTCATGGGCTGCGGCTGCCAACTTTCGACGTAGTCGCCCTTGACCTGCACATGGCCGATGGGGTCGCAATAATACGTTTCAATATTCCCATCCGCATTGTTTGCACGTACCGTCAGCAAGGTAATTTCATAGTCAAAATCGATCTGGCCTTCGATGATGACCCGACCGGAATCGACACGTCCGCCGCTGGCGGCGTAATCCCAGGCTGCGGATACTTGGTCTGGCGCCGTCACACGCGACTGCCCCTTGCCGGAGGACGACATTACCGGCTTGATAAAACACGGATAGCCGATGCCGGAATCGATTGCGGCCTGCATTTCATGCAGGCTGGAGGCGAAGGCATAAGGGGACGTCGGCAGCCCCAGTGTTTCTGCTGCAAGCGTGCGAATGCCCTCGCGATTCATGGTTAGTTGCACGGCACGCGGATTGGGAATGACTTTGGACAGGCCGGAGGATTCGATTTCAGCCAGCGCATCGATGGCAATGGCTTCGATTTCAGGAACGATCAGATGTGGTTTTTCCTGTGTCACCAAGGCGCGCAAGGCCACACCATCCGTCATGTCGATGGTGTAGCTACGATGCGCAACCTGCTGACCCGGTGCGTTGGGATAGCGATCGACAGCGACAACTTCGACCCCCAGACGCTGCAAGGCGATAATGACTTCCTTGCCGAGTTCGCCACTGCCCAGCAGCATGACGCGAGTAGCCGAAGGACTAAGAGGGGTGCCGATGTTCATGGAAATGTCCCGCGATTGAAAGGTTACGGGATTTTAACATGAGCAGAAACGGCAAGTTGTTAGTCGTTAATCCCTAGCCTCTAGTCCCCAGCCCCCGATTCCGTACTAGTCGTTATCTTGCTTGGCGGCCTTCCCCTTCGGCTTGCCGAAGTCGTAGGTCACGCCAACCCAGGCAGCGCGGGGGGCAGCCGGAGACCGGAACTGCTCGTTATTCCAGTCCCCCGGATTGGAGGTAAAGGAATTGCCGGGCCCGGTAAATTCATTCTGTCCGAGAATGCCGAAGGTCGCATAATTCTTGTCGAACACATTGTTGACCTTGGCAAACAGTTTCCAGCTGTCATTCAACGCATAATGGGTATTGAAATTCACCACCGTGTAGCCTGGAACCTTGCCATTGGCATCCTGATTGTTCTCATCCCCTCGCGCATATTGTCCGGACGCCACGACAATGTTGCTGCCTAACGTCCAGACCGGCGTGATCTCGTAACCCAGACTCAACTTGAATGTGTGCTGGGGAATGCCAGGAATGCTGGCGCCCTTGTTAACCTGAATGCTGCCGGTCGCAGGATTGGCCGAACTGTTTGCCGGAGAGCTTGAAGTAAACGGGGTCTGAAACGTGGCATCGGTGAAACCATAATTGGCGGCGAAGTTGAGCTTGTCGAACTTGCCATGGAAGCCCAGTTCCACGCCCTGGCGCAGAGTCGTTCCTACGTTTTGGAAATAGCCGCTGCCAGAGGCAGTGCTGGCGATGAACTGGATGTCATTGCTGTTCTCAGTATGGAACAAGCCAGCATTCCAGCCAAAATCCTCACCCAGTCGGCCGCGCACGCCGCCTTCCCAGGTGCGGGATACGACCATGCTCAGGTCAGGATCGCTGCCAAATGCATTGGGCAGGGCGCAGGGATGAAGGGGGTCGGCACAGGAGAGTTCCACCGGCGTAGGCGCCCGCATGCCCTCGTTGTAGCCGCCATATAAGCCGAGCGATTTGAACGGATTGTAATTGAGGCCAACGGCTGGATTGAAGCGGCCGTAGCTATGGTTGCCGTTGAGGTCACCCGGCAACAGGGTCGGGGCGTTCAAATCCAGACTAGAGCCAGCCAATTGCACCCGGGCCCAGTTGTAGCGGCCGGAGACCGTCAAGTGCAGATTATCGGTGAACGAAAACGTATCCGTGGCATACAAGCCGTAATAGTCGTTATCCGCACGCAGCCTGACCGTCTGCGGCGTAGCAATCGGCAAGATGCTGACGGTCTGCGTGCCAACCATGGTCGCCACCTGTGTATCACTGGAAAAATCAGTACGGCCAAAGTCTGCGCTGACTCCACCCGTAAACTGATTCTTGTGCCCGGCCAGCTCGGCCAGCAGCGTCATCTGCAGCGCTCCGCCAAAGCCATCCGTGTCGGTCGAGGTGATGACGTTATTGGCCACCGGATTGGTGACATCAGCGGGAATGGTATTGTCAAAATTGTTGTTGAGATTGCTGTTGAAGCCATCGGCATGGTTATGCCGGAAATACACATTGCCGGCGAGCAGCTTGTCGTCAGCCAGGAAGTGACTGCCCTTCAAGCTCACCATCGCCAGCTGATTGCCTATACTGTCAGGCCAGGTATAGGCTTGGCTCCGATTACCCATCATGGAAAGCGGCAGTGCTTGAGTCCCATGCATGTTGGTGTCGGCAAGCATCAGGGACAGATCCAGATCACTCTTATCGTCCTGCCAACCCACCTTGGCGAACAGCTGTTTTACGTCACTGGCAGAATGATCACGCCATCCATCCTCCTTGAACAGGTTGCCGGCGACGAAATAATCCAGCCCCTTTGCAGCATCGGCCCCACCTGCTTCAAATTCAAAAGCCCGACGCCCCCAAGATCCCGCGCTGGCTGTCGCTGAGAGCCCCGGAAAATCAGCACCGCTCTTGGTGTTGACGGATAATGCCCCGCCCAGGGTATTGAGGCCGAACAACGGGTTGGATCCCGGAATCAAATTGATGCTGGCGATGGCATTCGGCGGAATCAGATCCCAATTAACGATGTCACCGAAGGGCTCGTTGACCCGCACGCCATCCATGAACACTGATAGGCCCTGTGGTGTACCTAGTAAGGGAGATGCCGCGAAGCCGCGATAATAAACATCAGCCTGAAAAGGATTGGCCACGGTATTGTTGGTCGTGACCGAACCAAGATTGGAATCGAGCAATTCTGACATATCCAGGCTATGCTGCTCGGCAATAGTCTTGTAGGACGCCGCCTGCACATTGGAGGGCACCTGGTCAATTGGCGTGCCGATGCCTGGCAACGGCGTCGTGCTCACCACCTCGACCGTACCGGTTTCTAGCGCTTCGGCCTTGTTGGCGGCATGGGCACCGGAGTAAAAGGAAAGAACACTTAGCAGGGCAAATGCCAGGGACTTCAATCTTGCGTGATGCATCAGGACTCCTATGATTCGACTTCGACCAGCAACAGGCCATTAATAAATTGTCATTACTCTAACAAATAGGCATGCTCATGGCACTAGGAGAAATTCCCGATCTTGCCCCTCCACTCCCAATGCTGGTTCGCAACCGTTATAGTTCGTCTGAGATTATTGCCCTGAAAGACGCCCTTGAGCCTCAAGCTTCGCCTCAACCTGATCGTCACCGCGCTACTGCTGCTCATTCTGCTGGCGGGGACCCTATTGACGCTCAACAACGCACGACAGAATGCGCGCGCCGAGATTGCCTCTGCCGAAAAACTGGTGCTCTATCTGCTGGACACAGCCATTCTCAACGATTCCGTCCTGACCTTAAACCGGCTCGACAGTCGCCCGTTCCAACTGCAACGTCTCAATCACATGCGCCACCTGAAAATTGAATTTCGCGATCCTGCAGGTCGCATGCTGGATAGCAATCAAACCCTGGCCGGCCGGCAATTCCGAAGTGAAGCGCCAGCTTGGCTTGAGAGTCTGCTGGATACAGTCACCCCGCCATGGGAGCCGGCGGTGCGCCGCATTGAATATCAAGGTCAGATGATTGGGCAACTGATCATCACGCCTGATCCCAGCTATGAATACGCCGAAATCTGGAAACAGATCACCGACTCCCTGATCTTGGCGTTCATCTTCCTGGTTTCGGTCAACCTGATGATTGCCTGGGCAGTCGGACAGGCACTCAAGCCCACCAATACCATCCTGATCGCGCTCAACGAACTGGAACGCGGCAACCTGGCGGCGCGCCTGCCGCTGTTCGAATTGCCGGAACTGGCCCGGATCGGTGAGAAATTCAATCATATGGTGGAAACCTTACAGCAAAGTATTTCACGCAACCACCGGCTATCCCAGCAATTGATCACGCTGCAGGAAGAAGAGCGCAAGAGCCTGGCGCGAGACCTGCATGACGAGTTCGGGCAATGCCTCACCGCGATCCATACCGATGCCAGCGTGGTGTTGAGCCTGGCCGACAGGAAATACCCGGAACTACGCGACAGTGCACTTGCCATCACACAACTGTCACGTCACCTGATGGATATCGTCAGCGGCCTGCTGCAAAAACTACGGCCAGGCGTGCTGGAAGAACTGGGGCTCAACGCAGCGCTGCATGACTTGTTCGAAACCTGGCAAACACGCCACAGAGACATCGACCTCCACATAACGGCCCTCGATATTCCGGACAAGTTCGAAGAAGCTGCCGAGGTAGCCATCTACCGCCTGGTACAGGAATGCCTGACCAATATTTCCCGCCACGCGCAGGCGTCCATGTTGGAAATTCGGGTCGAAACCGCGACGAGACGGATGCAGACAGGACTCTTGATCAAGGTCCGCGACAATGGACGTGGTTTCAATGCGGCCGATGTCGATGGATTAGGATTACCCGGCATGCGCGAACGCGTCGAAGGCTTGGGTGGGGAACTGGAATTGAATACGAGCCCGGGCAAGGGCACCGAAATCGTGGCATGGATTCCCACGAAACACGCGTCATGAATCAGATTCGCGTCATGCTGGTGGATGATCACGCCGTCGTGCGTTCCGGCATCCGGCGCCTGCTGGAACAGCATGCCGGATTCAACGTCATTGCCGAAGCGGAGTCCGGGGAGCGCGCCTATCAATTGTTCGGCGAACTCCTGCCTGACGTCGCCATCATGGACCTGTCGATGCCCGGCATGGGTGGCATGGAGGCCATCAAACGCATCATCGCGCGCTATTCCCAGGCCCGCCTGCTGGTTCTGTCGATGCACGAAAATGCGGCATTCGCCAATCAGGCACTTAAGGCCGGCGCCAGGGGCTATCTGGCAAAGAACAGTCTGGCCGAAGAACTGGTCGCTGCGCTCCTCGCCGTCCACGCTGGCAAGACCTACATCAGTTCGGATATCGCCAGGAAAATCGCCATGCAGGGCGTGGACAACAAGGGTGACCCGATGCAACAGCTATCCGCCAGGGAATTCGAAATCTTCCGCATGCTGGCAGAGGGGTTGGACGGCGAGCAAATAGCGACAGCACTCAAGATCAGCAGCAAGACCGTTGCCAATTACCAGACCATGATCAAACAGAAACTCGGTATCAACAACCCGGTTGAGATGGTACGCCTGGCGATACGCTGCGGGCTGATCGAAAGCTGATGCCGCAGCCGGCGCAATAACGATCGCACCCGGCTTGAGCTAGACACTCTGCAGGGTGCGGCCTGGTGGTACGCTGACGATGTGCCGCAAGCCCAACCAAGCGGCGGCTGGCACCAGCAGGCCTCCAGCGGCCAGCGCCACCAACAGTAAAGTCGAGTCGAATATATAGGGCAGGTGCATCAAGTAGCGGCTGATAGTCCATGCCAGTCCGCTCGCCCCAATCGTTGCCAGCAGGCCTGCCAGCAAACCGATCAGCGCAAACTCGACCAATACCGAGATGGCTACCTGGCGACGACTGGCGCCGAACACGCGCATCAGCGCTACCTCGCGTATGCGTTCGTCGCGAGTCGCCAGCAGAGCGGCATAAAGCACCGCGAATCCTGACAGTAGACAGAAACCAAACACGAACTGGATGGCATAAGCCATGCGGGCAATGATTGACCGCACCTGTTCGAGGATGGCGGCGACATCGATCACGCTCACATTGGGGAAGCGCCGGACCAGCCGATTAAGCGCGTTCTCCTGTCCGGGGGCAAGATAGAGGCCGGCCATATAGCTGACCGGAAATCCATCCAGCACACCGGGCGGCGTCATGGCAAAGAAATTCGGCCGCAGGGAATCCCAAGCTACACTTCGCAAGCTACTCACCTCAAGCTCGATGCGCGTACCACCGATGTCGTAGGTCAAACGATCCCCAAGATGAATTCCCAGCCGCTCGGCAATGCCCTGCTCCAGCGACAACTGATGCTGACCATGCTCCCCGGCCCGCCACCAGCGACCTGCCACAATCCCATTATCGGTCTGCATTTTGGCCGCCCATGACAAGTTGAATTCCCGCGTCGCCAGATGCCTCGCACGCTCGTCCTGATAGCGTGAAACATCCAACGCCACGCTGTTGATCGCGACCAGGCGTGCACGCACCATCGGGTGCAGGACAGGCATGGTCAGGTGTTCGCCGGCAAAGAACGTGCCTAGGCCCTCCAACTGATCCGGCTGCAAATTGATAATAAAACGATTTGGTGCGTCGGTTGGCAAGGACTGCTGCCAGTTGGAGAGCAGGTCGCCACGCACCAGCGTCAACAACAACATGGCCGTGATGCCGAGCCCGAATCCTGCCACCTGCGCCGCGCTGACCGCGGGGCGCCGCAACAGATTAGCGAAACCCAGCCGCCAAGAGCCAGACACCTCGACAAAACCTCGACGTAGCAATGCGCCCATCGCCAGCGCCATCATGACTGCGACCAGCAGCCAGGCCACCAACCCGCCCAGCACGACGCTTCCCAACCTGGCGTCACGCGCACTCCAGAACAGCAAAGCCAGAACTACCACCACTCCAGGCAACCAGGGCAGTGCGGACAGAAATAACCGGCCAGATTCAAGCTCCCCCAGATCACGGCGCAAGATACGCAATGCCGGAACCCCACGCAGGCGCAACAACTGCGGGAACATGACCCCCAACAGCGCCGCAAGTCCAGCACCAAATCCGCTCCAAAGTGGCGTCCATCCGGCGGGTGGCAAGGTTTCCATAAACAGGTGCCCCGCCAGTTGAGCCAATATTTCCTGAGCGGCATAAGCCAACACACATCCTCCCATGCCCCCAAGAACGCCAAGAATGCAGGCCTGACAGAGAAATATTCGCGTAATCAAAGCTTGCGAAGCGCCAAAACAGCGCATCAGTCCACAGGCATCCATTTGGCTTCGGGCGAATTGCGCCGCCGCCAGCGCCATCGCCACCAGCGCGAGGATTGCTCCGGCCATGGCTGATAGTCCAAGAAACTGCTGCGTCTTTTCCAACGCACTGCGAATTTCAGGGCGAGCATTTTTCACGTCCTCGATGCGCATCCCGCGGACCAGCCGGGCCGAGGCCCAAGAGCGGTATCCCTGCACGGCCTTGGCCTCTCCCGCAACCAGCAGGGAATACGAAACATGGCTGCCAGTCTGGATCAGGCCGGTGGTCGGGACATCCTCCAGTTGCATCAACAGGCGAGGCGCCAGGCTGAACAGGATGCCACCATTGGCCGCATCCTGCCGCAGGATGGCCGCAATTTTAAAATTGCGCGTGCCGACCGTCAGGCTGTCACCCACCTCAACGGCCAGCAGAGTCGCCAGGCGCGGCGCTATCCAGACTTCCCCCGGCGCCGGCACTCCAGATGCCTCCTGTTCGACAGCATAGGGCGTAGCCGCCACGTGCAAGCGTCCACGCAATGGATAACCGGGGACGACGGCTCGGATATCACACAACTGCCCGGCATTTCCATGCATGACCATGCTGGGAAACTCCAGCACCGGCACGGTCACCAACCCGCGCCGCGCCGCCTCAGGGGCAAACGCAGCAGGCAGTGCATGGTCGGCACTCATCATCAAGTCACCACCCAGCAATGACGAACCTTGCCGCAGCAATGTGGACTGGATGCGATCGGCAAACAAGCCAACCGCAGTCATCGATCCTACCGCCAACACCAATGCCAAGAGAAGCACGCGCACTTCGCCTGCACGCCATGAACAGCGCAGTTGCCGCCAAGCGAAAGCAACTATATTCATGCTAAAAGCTGGTTTAGCCATCACTCTTCATGCCACCAATCGCCCTGCCTCCAGCCGCAGGCGGCTATCGCAGCGCGCGGCAAGGACGGCGTCGTGCGTGACCAGCAGCAAGGTGGTGCTGAATTCAGCGTTCAGTTCAAACAGGAGATCGATGATGCGCTGACCGGTCACGGCATCGAGGTTGCCGGTCGGCTCGTCGGCAAACAGGATGGCAGGCCGAGGAGCGAAGGCCCTGGCCAGGGCAACGCGCTGCTGCTCGCCACCCGACAACTGGCGCGGAGTATGTTGCAGACGTGATTCCAGCCCCACCCGCGACAACGCCGCCATCGCCCGATCGCGGGCATGGTCCTGCCCTGCCAATTCCAACGGCAGCATGACGTTCTCGAGGGCTGTGAGGGCCGGCAACAATTGAAACGACTGGAACACGAAGCCCATGCAGCGCCCGCGCAGCGCAGCGCGCCCGTCCTCGGTCAGTTGCCCGAGGTCCTGATCGCAGACCCTGACCAGACCTGAAGTCGGCACATCGAGCCCTGCGAGCAACCCCAGCAGGGTCGATTTGCCGGAGCCGGAGGCGCCCAGGATGGCAACGGACGCTCCGGCCAGCACACGGCAACTGACATCGTTCAAGATCGTCAGCAGACCTTCACTGCTGGTAACATGCCGACTCAAGGCTATCGCCTCAATCGCCACGCGTTCGGAATTCATCGCTGCCATGCTGCTCCGCCTGTTCCTGATCATGATACTGCACGCGCCAGCCTGCGCCCTCGCCGCCCCCACCATCCTGATCTATGGTGACAGCCTGTCAGCCGCCTATGGCATTCCACGGGAGCAGGGTTGGTCTAATCTGTTGCAACAACGTTTACAGCGATCAGGCTACAGCCATGTGGTGGCAAATGCCAGCATCAGCGGCGAAACAACCAGCGGCGGCCTCACGCGCATCGACAAGGCGCTCACAGAATACCAGCCGCAGATTGTCATCCTGGAACTTGGCGCCAATGACGGCCTGCGCGGCCTTAGTATTACCGAAATGCGACTTAACCTCACCGCCATGATTGCGGCCTGCCGGCGCCACCGGGCAAGCGTGCTGCTGGTTGGCATGCGCATTCCGCCCAATTACGGACAGCGCTATGTCACGGAATTCATGGAAAGTTACCCGATTCTGGCCAAAGAAAACCATCTGGCCCTGCTTGAATTCATGCTCGATGGCGTGGCTGGACGGCCCGAATTGATGCAGGAAGATGGCCTGCACCCGACGGCGGCGGCACAACCCAGACTGCTGGAAAGTCTGTGGCCAAGACTGCTCCCTCTGCTGGGAAAACCCATCCGGCCGAAGCAACGGTCAGACTAAAATCGACTCCAGACTGTTCGCATAAATCAGTTCTTCGACAATATAGCGATGCAAGAATTCAGACTGTAACTGATCGGCGACAAATTTTGCGCGCTGAAGACTGGTGTAGGCGGATATTTCTTCGTTCTGTTCGTTTTTAACAATGTAGATCGACATATCAATCTCCTTCACTTCCAGGATAAACATTTCACATCCATCGGATACTTCAGTTATCGGAAGATTGCGGGAATACTGAAGGGAGAATGAATCTTAGATGAACGTCCTTCGGTAGCGCATGCAGCCTCGCCTGCAAGGTCGCGCGAGCGGCCTGCTGACGACATGCAGGCTAGGCCGCCTACGCTACGAAGGAAGTACCCTTGGGGTGCACTACGAAGTACCTTTGAAGTACGCTACGAAAAGATGACACAGCATTCGCCCTGGAGATCACTGAGAATGTTTCAGCGCAAGCTCACTTTAAAATAACAAAGCAGAAAATCTTATCCTTGCGAGCACGGTTTGACGAGAAATGCCAGGCCTGCCGCTGGCCAATCGATGGCCGCATGAATGTATAATTACGTATCGTTGACAACAATCAGCTGAACTGTCGAGGCTAATTCGATGATGCAAGAAAACACAAAACTCCACAATGATGCTTTGGGCATTAGTGAATCTATCGTCATGGGCGTCGCGGGCACGGCTCCAGCCTTCAGCATTGCGGCGACCACGGCCACACTGACAGCAGCCGTCGGTACGCTGGCACCGGCGACCCTACTCTATTGCGGCCTCATCATGTTCGGCGTGGCTTTTGCCTACAACCACTTGAATCGCATCATCCCAAATGCTGGTGCTTCCTACGCCTGGGTCGGCACGGTGTTTCACCCGATTCTGGGATTCTTCGCCGGCTGGGCATTGCTGGTGGCATCCGCTGTGTTCATGGTGTCCGGGACCATTCCTGCAGCCACTGCCACACTGAGTTTGATCCGTCCTGAGCTCGCAAACGATACGGCGTGGGTGACCTTTGTTGCCGCCGGCTGGCTGCTGGCTGTTAGTGCGGTCATCGTCAAAGGCATCAAGCCAACCAGCTATACGCAGATTCTGATGACGACGATTGAGGCTGGCATCCTGTTATTGATCATCGTTGCAGCGGTTCTCAAATATCATGGCAGCCCGGCCCATCCTCTGGCGCTATCCTCCTTTTCGCCAACTGAGTTCACGCCACAACTGTTTGCCACCGGCGCACTGACGGCGTTGTTCTTCTTCTGGGGATGGGACGTGACCGTCAACCTCAACGAGGAAACGCGCAACGCCACCGAAGCGCCAGGACGCGGTGCCCTGTGGGCGATGATCATCGTGCTGTTATTGTTCATGGCGTTCGCCGCAGTCACCCTGCTGGTTCTAAGCGATCAGGAGATCGCACAATCGAGCACCAATGTAGTCCTTGCCATCGCCGAGAAACTTTTTCCGAAACCCTGGAGTTACCTCGCCGTCATCGCCGTCATGCTAAGTACCATAGGCACGCTGGAAACCTCCATCCTGCAATTCACCCGCACCATGTACGCCAAGGGCCGCGATGGCGTATTGCACCGCCGCTATGCCATCCTGCACAAGACCTGGAAAACGCCCTGGGTGGCAACGCTCATGATCACGACACTGGGCCTCCTGTTCCTGTTCCTGTCCTCATACTTTCCCAGCGTGAACCAGATCCTTAAGGCCTCCATCAACGCCATCGGCTTTCAGGTTGCGTTCTATTACGGCCTCGCCGGCCTAGCCTGCGCCTGGCATTTCCGCCGCCGCGCCCTCCAATCGGCGCAAGACTTCCTGTTCCTGGTGTTGTGGCCGCTGGCAAGCGCATTGTTCCTGTTCTTCATCGCCTTCTACAGCATTCCGACCTTTGACTTAACTACCAATCTGGTCGGCCTCGGCGGCATCGCCATCGGTGTTGTGCCCTTGTGGCTTAATAGGCGACGCTTGAATATCGGTTGAGCATTCGCGGCGGCCTTAGCATGTTCGCAATACGCCACTTGAAACAGGACATTGCTGGCCTTTAATTTAAAGCAGTCTGATATCTCGGAAGTCGGAAGTCAGGGTGTTGTGTCAGAAATTTGGCTTTAACCTGTTAACCCATTCATCAGCAATAGTTCTGAACTCATACGATATTTCATCATCAGCTACAACCACTTTCCAGAATTCCGCCGCTGCCGCCCTTGATTCGGCAAAGTCCTCCTCATTGCCAGGCAATGGAGCATAAAGATTCCCAATTTCATGTTCAGGCACTTCACCTCCGCGAAGCGGTGCATAGCGCATGGGTAGCATGTCATAAATTGGACACAGCTCGATTTTACCAGATGCTGCCAGCCTGAATGACAGGTTTCCTGCGTGCATATCCGTGTTTGCAATCAACTTCCCAAAGAACCAGGCCTTGCGCATGGCGCTTGCAGATCCAGAATCGATGATTCTCATGGCAAGCAGCCTATCGGCAAACCTATCCCAGGCAGGGTCCCCCATACCAACCAGTTCTGCATCCAGCGCTCCAAGAGAGCACATGGGTCTCCGGCCATGCAAGCCTACCCGATCAAACCGCACGGACTCCATAAAAGTTCTGCCACCATACGAGAACGCCATGGTCTTGGCCGAAGCGATCCCAAGATGTTCTGAAACAAGCTTGGCCGCGTGCGCTTCGCACCGAAGCAGATCAGCCCAGCGACGCTCTGTCGGAGAGTTGCCACTGCCAGAGAACTTCACGATGACATGCTGCGCTCCATCATCACGTATCCGAAGCGCCGTGAACTTAGGGAACTCGCCGCCAGCTGACGATCCTGCAATACCTGTTGAAATCGAGCGTTGAGCCAGGACAAGATAGGTTGCGCCAATCGCATCTTGCTCAACAATCTCGACCTGCTTTTCCATGAACCGGCGATAGGATATCTCGCCCAAAATCAGGTTACCGGGAAGATCCTCCCCCAGGATGGACATCGCTACTACAATGTCGTCGTCCGTCCAGCGTTCAGGGTTATCAGGCACTCCCAGAACAGCAGAATTAATGTGCGCAAAATTGCGCCCCATAAACCCTTGCGGGCGTGCATCATGAATAAAATATGGAAGTGATTTAAAGTAAAGTTTTGGCACTTCTTCGATTGGCCATTGACTACCAGAACCGAGCCAGAGATACCCCTCTGGATGAATGGATGCCAGACTGCCAAGAACACCACCTTCTCCACGTTCATCGATGCTGAAAACCCGGATCTCTGATTCCTGTAGTTGCCTTATTTGACGAGCTACACCATAGATAGTGTTCTTGCTGCCGCCAGCGCGAATCACCCGGACGTGATTCGCCGAAATCAACCTTGATACAGTTGGTTGGCTAACGCCGAGCTCCTTTGCAATAAGCTCGGCAGTGGATGGCCCCAGACGCATGAGTAAGGTAACAATATCGCGGCTCATCTTTATTTACATAAATAGAATATGAATAGAATTATACATAAATTATGATGGCTAATCTGCGGAGTTTAAAGATGACTTCAGGGAATTTGTGGTGCCCTGCCCTCAATCATTGAATACGAATGCTCTGTTACACGAAGTCTTGCACTTCACGACACACCACCACTCGGCAAACTCGCGCTCATCTGGATTTTCCAAGGATACATCCCTGAGTAGACCATTTGCACCATCGCTTAAGCTCCAAAATAATAACCCAAGCCCACAAATTTTAAGTTTAGAATTCGTAAATTCAAAACACCATATCAAGCCTCGTCCTTTTAACATGCAAGACAGCAGGGATTTATTGTATGGAACCATCAACGATCCAAGAAACACTGATTAAAGCCGTTGAGTTACAAACCCAAGGCGACCTTGACGCCGCATCCACGCTATTTCATGAAGTTCTTAAAGTTGATACGCATAACGCCGCCGCACTTTACTCATTGAGCGTGATTGCCCTCAACGCTGGCGATTCAGTTAAAGCACTGCAACTCAGCACACGTGGCATTCAATTCAATCCCCAATTTGCACCACTGAGGTACATCCATACCACCATCTTACAAAACCAGGCAATTGAATTGCAGAACCAGGGAAAACCGGATGCTGCGGCCAAGTTGTTCCATGAACTCCTTGAGTTGGATGCGGATAATGCCATAGCGCTTTATTCACTGAGCCTGATTGCCCATAATTCTGGCAATTCTGCCGAAGCACTGAAACTTAGCACGCATGGCACGCAATCCAACCCGAAATTTGCACCCTTGTGGCTCATCCATGGGGCCATTTTACAAGCCATGGGAAACAAGGATGAGGCACTGCTTGGTTTCGATGCAGCACTTGAAATTCAGCCAGAAACCATTGATGCGCTGCTCAATAGTGGCGCGCTACTCCGCAGCATGTACAGGCATCATGAAGCGCTTGAAAGATTCAATAAAATCATAGGTATTGACCCGAATAATGCGAGTGCACTGAACAATCTTGGCATCCTGCTGACCGAGTTCAAACAAAGCGAACGTGCAATCGAGATGTTTGAACGACTCCTCAAAATCAAGCCCGATTACGATTATGCCCTGGGCCTGCTGTTCTATGAAAAGATGCATGTCTGTGACTGGTCAGACTTTGATGCACAGGTCCACAAAATTGTTGCAGAAATCCGTGCAGGCAAGCGTGCCTGCAAATCACTGGCTTTCATGTCAGCATCCGATGAGGCGAGCGATCATTTGCTTGCCGCCAAACTATTTGCCGAGAACTATTGCCCGCCGAAATCCCAATCTCTTTGGCAAGGCGAGCGCTATCGCCACGACAAAATTCGCCTGGCCTATGTCTCACCCGATTTGCGGGAGCATCCGGTTGGACATCTTATGGCAGGAATATTTGAACACCATGACAAATCAAAATTTGAACTCATTGCCATCTCACTGGGTATTGACGACCAGAGCCGACTAAGGGCAAGGATGCTCGATGCATTCGATAAATTCATTGATGCACGTGACATGACGTCTGACCAGATTGCCAAAATGATGCACGACATGGAAATCGATATTGCCGTCGATCTGGGTGGGTACACGTCAGATACTCGCACCGACGTTTTTTCTTATCGTCCAGTCCCCGTGCAAGTCAACTATCTGGGTTATCCCGGAACCATGGGCATAGATTACATCGACTACATCCTGGCAGATCGCCACATCATTCCTCCCGAACACCAGCAGTTCTACAGCGAAAAGGTGGCCTATTTGCCTGACACCTATTTGCCAACCGATAGCAGCGTAAGCATTTCGGAGCACACGCCAACCAGACATGAATGTGGATTGCCCGAAACAGGCGTGGTATTTTGCTCCTTCAGTCACGACTATAAAATCTCGCCGCCCCTGTTCGATGTGTGGATGCGCCTATTGACGCAAGTCCCTGGAAGCGTGTTATGGCTAATGTCACGCGGAGAAACATCGCAACACAACCTCAGAAAGGAAGCCGAGTTCCGTGGAGTCGATCCCTCCCGCCTCATATTTGCAACCAGAGTACCTCTCGTGGAGGATCATTTGGCCAGATATCGACAAGCGGACCTGTTCCTGGATACCCATCCCTACAATGCCCATACCACGGCAGCAGACGCACTGATGGCTGGCCTGCCGGTCGTGACTTACATGGGTAATAGTTTCCCTTCCCGCGTCGCCGGCAGCCTGTTGCACGCCATCGGCGTACCTGAGTTAGCCACGCATTCTCTTAGCGCCTATGAGTCGTTAGCGTTGCGGCTGGCGCAAAACCCCACATTGCTCGCAGATTATCGGGCTAGAATAGCAGCCAACAAGACTACCCATGCCTTATTTGACACGAAGCGATTTTGCTTTAATCTGGAAGCTGCCTATATCGCGATGTGGCGCGCCCAACAGCTCGGTGATGTGCACGATGAAATCGGCTCGCCATAAAAAGCCGCATCTGTCAGAGTGCTGACCATGCCGGAACTGGTAGCCAACCGCCAAATTCGCGTCTTCGTTTCTCCGACATTTCGGGACATGCAGGCGG
>CAIJXJ010000057.1 GCA_903824575.1 uncultured Methylobacillus sp. | reverse complement strand
GATCTAGGGTGAACCTGCTGCACGAAATTGCTCGGCAGCTTGTATACAAGAATTTACGCCAAAATTGCATGAGGGACATCAGGGTATACCCGCTGCAAAATGTCTGATCATTCGTGGAGCCTCAATGCCATATGTCAACAGCGATAGAACTGCGCGATAGGAGCGGTGCATAGACCGGGAGACCGGGCCGGCAGGGATGTTCGTGGGTCAAGATCGGATGGAGCACGTCAAAGTCGCGCCGCGGACGTGAAAGTTGCAAATGACGGCTAGGTGCGAAGCCAATCGTTCGGCCATGACAACGACCGCTATCGAAAAACAAATTGCCAGCCAGGTTGTGGTTGGGTCCTCCTTTGAACCCAGTGCTTGAAATGACTGCTGACGAGAAAACCACGGTTGCAAAAAAGGGAAGTCCTCAATCGCTGATGAATGACTGCTGCCAAGAAATCAGAGTCTGGCTATACGGTTCGGAGAAGGACAATTACCGAGCCGTCTGCGCTTTGATTTTCAAAAATTTGAGTCCAGTGGAAATCGGCTACCCCGGCGCAACCGAGATTGGCGCGTTCATGTACTGCCGTTCAATTTTGAAAACTGTTAGCTGTTGAGGTTTGCGGCCAGGAGCAGGTAAATTGCCGTCAGAAGCTTCGTGTCAGAAGTTGTCAATCGAAATTCAGATTTAAAGCTTCAGTAAACATGTCCGCGTAGTCAATTGCGTGGAACCGATTGTTGGGCCTAATTGGCCGATTCGACGACATCAAGACGCCGCTACTGCGGCATGGATGCGACCCCTTCAATGATGTCGGTGTTCTGGGAATCAATGATGAACCACCCACCGTCTTTTTGACGCAGTACGTTCATCAGAACGCCGTTGCGCTCCGGGAGTGGCATTCCTTCAGGCGTGACGTGGCCCTCAAGCTTCCAGAGGCATCGCGTAATTGCGACTTGTGGTGCAGGAAATCGGGTGAAGACTTCAGCGATGGTTAAACGGCTTTTCTTAAAGAGGGTTTGGTGCGTGAATTCGTGGGCTGCCTTGATTTCCGCTCGCCCCTTCCACCATAGGCCGACAACATTCACGAACTCGGCGTCCTCTGAGAATAATTCGGCAAATGCATCAATGTCGTGCCTATTCCAGCATTCGGCGAAAGTCTCGACGACACGTGTGACTTCTGTGAATTCTGCTGACATAGTTGATTCCCCCTAAGAAGGACTGTGGGTGTCCACTGATCCAGCATAGCAAAAAGCAGTTCATAAGTCTTCAATTTATTGATTCGAATCAAGCGTACTTAGCCTGACCGGACTTCCTTGAAGCCGGCATTCATGACCGGCGGGTTTCGCTAAGGCCCAACCAAAATTGGCGGGGTTCAGATGCAGCCGCTTATTTTTGAAAATTTTGGGCGCTGATGCTGGTCGTCGCTGACGGGCTGGTTGCGGCCGTCTGACCTCTAGGCCAAAAAACTCTAGAGTTGAGTTCATTCTTAGAAGAAGCTGACGTTCGCCGAAACATACTCATTTCTCAACAGCGGCCATTCAGGTGACCATGTGAATCTGACGACACTTTGTGGCTCCAGGGCCGCGATTCCGGTCGTTCACGGCCAAGAAGAAATCTGAGCTGTTTTCTCAATAGCTGATCTTGCCAATGCGGGTCCAATTTCATTCGTTTTCAATCACCCAATCTAAGAAGTCGTACGCTGAGCTGCGTTCGATTTTCTCCATGGTGGCAAGCAAGGCAGCGCAACCGGTAATAGAGATTTATGATCTGCCTGATTCAAAGCGGGCGTTGCCACCAAGGGATCGGCAGGCAGCTATGTGGCGATCACTTCGTCACAGTGGGAACTGACAACAACCACTATGCGCAGGTCCCAACTATGTACGGGTGGCTCGGCGCAGATATCGGAGTTGATCAAGGGAGATTTGCTGAAATCTCGCAACTTGAATGTCGGCCTTGCAGTTCCAGTTTCGCGTGGCTAGAT
>CAIJXJ010000056.1 GCA_903824575.1 uncultured Methylobacillus sp. | reverse complement strand
GCATCAATGTTGCTCGTATCCATATAGCAAACATACGCCGTAAGTCCGGCCGATCAATCAGCCAGTCATTCAAAAGACTCAGCAATCCCCTGATAGTTTCAGGTGTGGCTGGGTGCTCAATGCGGAACACTGCAGCCACCAGATTCTTAACCGAGGCCAACTCGCTATCGGTGTACGTGTTCTCATCAATCAGCAGATATTTGAGCTTAGGCTTGAACTGCTCGACAAGACCCGGCACAGGCGGAATCAGATCGAACACATCAGTTACTGACGACCAACGCTGGCTGCCGTTGTACAGGACAATGGGTAGAATCGGTGGCAGCCGGCCATCAGCTAGCACTTCTCCCCGCTTGATCAGGTCTTGATAGAGCAAACCCTGATACACCATCATCCGTAGCGCCATATACTTGTCTACGCTGCTCTGGAACTCGATGAGCAGATACAAGTAGACCCACTCCCCTCCTACCTTGACCCGCCACACAATGTCATCGGCACGGTTGCGGAAATCTTCCGTGACATAGTTGCCCGGCACCATCGCTAATGTCGTGTAGTCAAGACTGTGCAGCCAGTCATCCGGCACGAAACCCATTATCAGGTCGCGCACCAACTCCGGCGTCGAGAACAGGAACTTGTAACTGCTGTCGTGATCGTTTGGCATCGCCGCATTCTACCAGTTAGATTTCCAGCGCGGGGAAGGTGGCGGGAAGTGATCAGCGAAATCCAAGGCTGCGGGAAATGATGCCCTTTAGTGAAATCGGTTTCTCGGCAGAGATCCCACCATATTTCACCACCCCGCCCACAACCCAGATTTAACAAAGGGCAGGTCTCTAACATCCGTCCAGTCAAGACGGGGATATGACCCTTTGATCCATTAATGACCCTGACCCCTTTGTTGAACATTTTAATGACCCTGACCCCTTTGATCTTACTTTGATCTTATTTCTCAGTCTCCATATGCGCCATAGGATTCCCCCAAACATCCTAAAGAAGCGCAGCAAGGGCCGCCTCAGGCGCTTTATCTAAGACCTTGAGCAACGCTTTGGCTGCCCCCGTTGGCGACCGCTTGCCCTGTTCCCAATTACGGATAGTATCAATAGGCACATCAAGATGATGTGAAAACTGAGCTTGCGTCAAACCTAAGCGTCTCCGCACCCGACGAGCGAATTTGGCCGCATCCAGCATGGCCTCAGACTCGTCAGCAGCCAAGTGGCTCGCGATGTCATCCTCCGTTGCGGCATCAACCCGCGCCAGATCAATACGTCCCACTGGCGACGTGGTCGAATCTAAAGGATCAATCCTCATTCGTACTGTTTTCATAATGTCTGACCTCACGCTGATTGGCTTTACGTGCTGAAATAATGCGTATTGATTCATTACGCAATGTGTAGACCACAACGAACAAACGACGTTCTATCAAACCCATGAGCTGATATCGGTCTTCGCCATAGCTATGCCTTGTGTCTTCGCTGATCACTCGCTGCGGATCTAAGAATGCATGTGCCGCATATGCGAAATCAAAGCCACGCATTTGGTAGCAACTATCGCTTTTTGCTTCATCCCATTCAAAATTCATATCTTAATAGTAGCCCATTGAACCACATTCAGCAAGTAAGATCCCCAACTCAAAAGCCACTCCGGAATCATTACAACAAATGTAGATCATTCTGCTGCTATTCTCCTCATTTTTTCAAATCATGAGGAACCTATTTTGGAATTTTTGATTGGCCTGTTACTAGGTGCAGCAATATGCGAAGTTATTAGTAGTTTTACCAACCCAAGAGCTACATTCAATCCAACCAGCGATTGGGTAGCGCAACAAATACGGAATGCATTTCCATTTGATGACGCTCCAAAAATTATGCTGATGGATCATGACAGCATTTTCCTTCCCTTGCTCAAGACAACCTTGCCCAACTGGGCATCAAAGTTATACGCACTAGTATTGGGTGCCCTTGGCAAAATGGGATCGTCGAACGATTCAATCGTACATTGACTGAAGAATTACTGAACCATGTCATTCCTGTTGGAACACAACATATCAACTTGCTACTGAAGGAATACCAGACCTTTTACAACACGGCAAGACCCCACCAAGCTAACGAAGGTCAGTCTCCAATTCAGTATGTGGCAGCTGTAAATGATATGAGTTTCCGACCTGGAGCCCTGCGCGCCGAAGCAATTCCTTGGCTCAATGGGTTGCACCACAGCTACCGACGCGCTGCTTAGACAATTCATTGTAAGACAACGATCCTATCGGCCTAAACAGCCGAGGGTTCTGCATGTCTAAATCTCAGAATTTCCTCGTCCAACTTAAATCCCATCGCGCTGCCATACCTATTAAACCGGGAAATCTTCATTTTTCATCGAAATTTCCAGAAATTGACTGCTTAGAAAAGCGGCAACATCTCCGTATTTCGCGACATGCTTAATAAGTGCAGCCTTCACCCTGACCCCTTTGATCTTTGGTGTCCCTTAGTTTGCTTTTTGCTCCTACTGCAAACATTTTAATGACCCTGACCCCTTTTATCCTACTTTTATCCCTGCCTTTTATCCCGAACATTTTAATGACCCTGATCCCTTTTATCCTTTTATCACAGAGTCATGAGAAAATAAAGCGAGTGTCGGCCCCAACTCAGATTGCTGCTGGCGGCCCCGAGATTCCGTGTCCTGCAGGTGAATTTTATAAACAAAGTGGGTGTCCCTTAGTTTGGTTTT
>CAIJXJ010000055.1 GCA_903824575.1 uncultured Methylobacillus sp. | reverse complement strand
GGCGACCGTTCTTTCCAAACTCTCCACCGCAGGAGTTAACAACGCATGAGACTAGTTGAGCTTCACCTAAAAGCCTTTGGGCCTTTCACTGATCAAGTGTTACCCTTGGGTACTGACAAGCAGCATCTTGTGCTAGTGCACGGGCTCAATGAGGCTGGCAAGTCATCTGCCTTACGCGCCATCGCTGGATTGCGATTCGGCATACCCAATCCCACTCCAGACAGATTCCTGCACGACTATCAAAAGATGAGAGTGGGCGGGGTGTTCGTCGACGCACAAGGCAAGCATTATTCACTAATGCGTCGGAAGGGTACGGGTGTCACATTGAAATTTGTCGACTTCACGCAGGGTGGTATCGAGCTTTTGGAACCTGTTCCACCTGAGGTCAACCGCCTACTGACAGGCGGACTGTCGGTCGAGGACTATCAAAGTATGTTTGGATTGGATCACGACACTCTGCGGAAGGGAGGTATTGCTTTGGTCAATGGTGAGGGTGAGATCGGGGCAGCCCTATTCGAGGCGAGTTCCGGTGTCGGGGATGTGTCGAGAATACTCGGTGACCTTGACGCGACAGCCAAAAAGTTCTTCATACCAGCAGCTCAAGCCAAGAACGCACGTATAAATCAGTCCTTGAGTGAATACAAAATTCAACTTGAACAGTATAAAGCGGCTCAGGTCAAGCCGGCTAAATGGGAGGCAATCGCCAATACCAGTCGAAATTCACACGCCGCACTGGAGAGTATTCAGCAAGAATTCAAACAGACTAACAGCCAGCAGTTGCTGGTCAAGGAGCTTATCGCCGTCGCACCCATTTTGGCGACGTTTGAACATGCAAATACCATCCTTGATGAGCTTGATAAAGTGCCTCTGTTGGCAGAAGGCGCCCCAACCGAACGCGCCACGGCGGAGGCTGGGTTGTCGGATGCTATTGCGGAATCATCAACCAATGACTCGGTGGTCAAGGAATTACGCGTGTTTCTCGATCAAATAGAACTCGATCCTGTCATTTTGACTCTTGCCCAGTCGGTTACGCATCTCCATGCTGCGGCCCCCACAATCGTTCAACTGTATGGACAGATTGCTTTGGCTGAGGGCGACATCGTGAGCCGCATACAAGCGCTGGATGCACTTGCTGCAAAAATAGAACCCAATTTTAAAGCAAGTGAGATGGTTCATTGGGCTCCAACCGCTACAGGTCAAGCGCGAATTAACGGGTGCATTGGTGATCTGGAAGAAGCGGAACGCGCGTTCACACAGCATAAGCTCGCCGCGTCAAACCAAACCGCATCGCCAAACCTAGAGCCTCTTGCCGTTCCAGATGTCAACCTTCAGGCTGCGGTACGGGTCGCTCTGGAGGAAGTTACAAAGAACAATGTGATACTGCTGCGGTTAAGTAAGCTACCTAACGAGATCAAGGCGGCAGATCGGGCAACTAAAGCATTGTTGGTTGGCATCGGCCTCCCGGACGAGCTAAACGCAAGGCATGTTCGCCCTCTCCTTGGCGCAACCGTTGACGATGCCATTCAGCGACTGACGGCCCTCGGCAGCAAGAGAACAGAGATAGACAGGCGCGTTGAAGAAATGCAGGAAGAGATTTTGAAACAGCAAGATGCAATTAACAATTTGCTCGCCCATGGCTATGTGCCAACGCATGAAGAAGTACGCTACGCACGTACACATCGGCAAGAAGGTTGGACTTTGGTTAAAGCTATTTACATAGAGGGTACAAAACCAGATATTCAGAGTTTTTCGGAGAGCCAACCGTTGCCAGAAGCCTACGAGCAGGCCGTATCTGAAGCTGATTCCCTCATTGATGGGCTCGCAAGTGATACCGGACGAGTCACAAAACTCGAAGCCGCTCAGCGGCAACTTGCCGAGCTTAATCGTGATCTGAAATTGAGACAAAACGAGATACTTGCAATTGATGCTGAACAACAGATATTCAAGGCAGCATGGGAGAAAGCGCTAGCGCAAGCTGGTATTCCGATTATGCCACCGGCGGAGTTGCGCGATTGGCAAGATTTGCTCGATAAGGTGTTGGTAGCATTTGACGAACTCCAGACAAAGAGTGATGAACTCCAGGATGCGCAGAATATTGAAAACACTCTTGCCGAAAAACTGTTTCAGGCTATCACTCGGCTTGGACTCTCAAAGGTTGATAAGGACGACCCATTGGGAACCCTTGTCGCAGTGGCGGAAGATAATATAAAACAGGTCAATGAATTCATCGCTTTCAGCAACAATGCTACTGGTCAGAAACAGCAACTTTTGAGACAAGTTGAGATTCATAAAACCAAAGAAATCGAACTCGTCGACAATGTAGACGCCGCAAGGAGTGCGTTGTCTACTCACGTGGCGTCGCTTAAGTTGTGCGACGATGCCACCGTTGAAATGGCCAAGGCACGCATGGCAGAATTCGATGAGCTTTTAATCGCCCATAAATCCCTTGTTGAGGCCCAATCGAGACGCACCACGCACTCCGGAACTTTGTTGGTATATCAAGATGCAGCTTATAGCATTGCAGCGGCCCTATTGGAGCAACTGCCAGAAGATATTACTGTAGCTGCCGAATTATGGTCAGCGAGATTGGTAAGTGCTCAATTACAGCGATCAAGACTGGAACTTGCGGAACAGAGACTTTCTGCCACTGAGCTTAATCTCTCTAACAATCAATCCAAGGTTATCCGCAACGAAGCTACGCTCAAGCGTCTTTGCGAATCTGCGGGTGTGCAGGTTGCAGGCGAATTGCCCGAGGCAGAAGAGAAATCGAACCGCAAGCGCCAGGCTATGCGAGATGCTAACGCCGCAGCCGACCAATTGGCTAAAGCGTCGCGCAGAAGCGTGAATGAGTTACAAAAATTGCTTGCTGGGCGCGATCACGACTCTTTACTCGCCGAAGAGTCACGAATTGAGCAAGAACTAATTTATATCAGCGAACGTATTGAGAAGGCAAGAATTACCGATGAAACGTCGCGTCGTGAACTGGACAGTATAGATGCGTCGGATACGGCTGCCACAGCATTCGACGCTATGACCAGAGCGACCGCGACTGTTCGTAGCACACTTCCTTTGCAGATAAGAACCAGATTGGCGCATGGGCTTTTGCAAGAGGCTGTACACCGGTTCAAGGAACGCTCTCAAGCGCCGATACTCAAGTCAGCTTCAGGATACTTTGCGCTGATAACTGGTGGTGAGTTTGAGGGACTCATCAATGAAGATTCAAATGACCCTCCGGTAATCGCAGCTAAGCGGCATGGCGGAGCAATTATTTCTGTCCAAGCGATGAGTGAGGGAACGCGTGACCAACTCTATCTTGCACTACGTCTGGCCGCCCTGAAATTGCAGCGAGAACGCGGTGTAGATCTACCCGTAATTCTGGACGACGTACTCATGGCTTCCGACGATGTGC
>CAIJXJ010000054.1 GCA_903824575.1 uncultured Methylobacillus sp. | reverse complement strand
TTAAAATTAATCATAGAAACTCTTTGCTGATTATCAGTAGAAGGCAGCAAGTCAACATATTTCGTAACTACTCAGGTATGCAAAATAGTGAGCGTAGCCCGGATGGAATGAAATGGAATCCGGTGTCTCGTGTCACGCCATATAATCTGGAAAATCGCATTCGATCCAATTTTCCCCGGATGCCGCTCCGCTACATCCTGGCTACTTTGCTATCCTGAAAATGATTACAATTTGTTTGTGTGTTTCTCCGGATTCCAGCCTGCGGCCTACATCCGGGCTACGTTGCAGGATATATCAATGACCCATGGATATTTCAAAGTGGGTAACTACCCAAGTAATCTTGGAATAGACTCAATATTTTGCCGTTATTCAGGGCTTTAAGAAATGTAAGCAATAGCCGATAACTAAGGGTATGAAAACCCTGCCCGATCTTGATCAACTCAACCACGCCGAGAAAGACGATTTGATTCGAAAGCTGTTTGCGCTTGTAACAACGCTGACAGCACAGGTTGCTGAGCTTGAGGGTCGCCTGGCGAAGAATAGCAGCAACTCCAGTAAACCGCCTTCTACAGATGGGTACAACAAACCGAAACCGAAGTCGCTACGGCAGTCAGGGGAGAAGCCGAATGGCGGTCAAAAGGGACATACTGGTTCTACACTGAAAAAAGTAGATCATCCGGATCACATCGAAATCCACAGCCCTCCGGACAATTGCGATGCCTGTAATAATCATCTGGAAAATCCCGTTGTCGTAGAAATACGTCAAGTGTTCGACATTCCACCACTGTGTTATGAGGTTACCGAACATCGTGTACTTGAAGCGCGTTGTACTTGCGGCAAGTTGCATCGGGGAGAATTTCCTGCAGGAGTATCTGCACCCGTGCAATATGGGCCGAACATCAAGGCTGCTGTAGTGCATTTAACGCATCATCATATGATGCCAGTGGCACGAACCGGTGATTTGCTCGGTGATTTATTCGGGCTTCCGATTTCCGACGCAACGGTGCTGGCGATCAACAAGGAGGCAAGTGAACTTCTTGCACCGACGGTAGTCGCTATTGGGGAAGCAATGAAGACTGTACCAGTAGCCCACGCTGATGAAACTGGAATGCATGTTGCAGGCAAAATCCATTGGCTACATGTACTGACCACTTCCACTTTGACATGGATTGGATGCCATGAAAATCGTGGAAAAATAGCTTTGGATGCCTTTGGGATTTTAGCCGCGTTTTTCGGCACGCTTATTCACGATGGCTGGAAACCATATCGTGATCTCGCATGCCTCCATGGTTTGTGTAACGCCCATCATCTACGCGAAATGACCTACGTTTTTGAGGAAATGAAACAGGCTTGGGCTAAGCGTATGATTGACCTGTTGATTCAGGCGCATCATGAAGTCGGTATAGTCGGAGGCCCGCTAGCGAAGGATCGCATTGCCCACTATAGAGTTGCTTATGCCGCTATCCTTGCCGAAGGCGAAGAAATCAACCCGCGAGCGCCACCTTCAGGCAAGCGTGGCCAAACAAAACAGAGTAAGGCACTTAATCTGCATGACAGGTTACGCGATTATGCAGATGATGTCTGGCGATTTATGACTGATCATAATATCCCTTTCTCAAACAACCTCGCTGAACAAATCATGCGCATGATGAAAGTGAAGCAGAAAATTTCTGGGGGCTTCCGCACTCAAGCAGGTCTTGCTAATTTTTGCACTATTCGAACCTATCTTGCTACCCTTCAAAAACAAGATGCCAATCTTTTTGATGCTCTCGTCCAAACATTCAAGGGCTCTCCAACACAACCTTGCTTCGCCTAAGTATCAATTACAGATTGGTACCTGAGTAGTTACCAGCCACCGCAGGTACGGACACTACCGGATATTCTCACCACTGCTGAAATTGAGCAATTGATTGGTGCCACAAAGCATCTACGGTGGTGTTTCTATTGACGACCTATTCCTTAGGCTTACGGCTAAGCGAGACGCTGGCGCTGCAAGTAGGTGATATTGATTGGGAACGCAAAATGGTGCACATCCGACGAGGCAAGGGTCATAAAGATCGGATGGTTCCATTGCC
>CAIJXJ010000053.1 GCA_903824575.1 uncultured Methylobacillus sp. | reverse complement strand
CTTCCTTGCAATACCTCTGACTTCTCTGCAAAATTCCTGAATGCGCAACACGTACAAGCTGGTGCGAGCATACCCGGCTGATGTAAGCTATGTTGAATGTCGCATAAGCAAATCTCAAAACTGCCAAATGCCCAGAATCCTTGCACTTGATAGCGCGCTTTACACTTACCTCCTCGTTAATATCTGCATCGTAGCAAACCGCAGCCATTGTGCCGATCTGAGCTTCTGGGTTATGCGTGTGGTCGATCAGTGTTACTTTCATGGGTAAACCTCTTCATCACTTGGCCATTTTGGTGAAAACCAGTTCAATTCTGTACCAAATCCAATATTCTCACTAACCTCGAAATTATCATCATCATTACTAACTTCAGATAAAAAATAATCAATTTCATTGGGATTGTCCAATGGGTCTATTTCATCATCTTTTTTAATAAGCAATTTTACGCACATTGACCCGCTTTTAATTTTGGATACTTCGCAAGCGTTGGGGTTTCCGTGCTGATCAATAATCCAAAATAATTCTACAGCGTCCCTGGCAAATGCAATGCCGTACCATCCGCCAGCCTCATTAGGAAATCTGAATAAAACGGCGGGAAAGCTACCTTTTATTTTACAATAATCCAATTTCATACCGCTTCCTTTTGAATACGTTTCATGCAGTTTTCTACCGCATCAATCGGGTTAAGTCCTGTGCCGATCATATACTGACTACCAACCAGTGATTTGGCCGACCAACGTCCATTTGATCGGCTAAATTTAACGGCAATTTTGTGCTGAATCTGGGTAATTATTGCCTGATCTGCTGTCACGCCATCTCCAATTCATACGTTTTCATAGCCTTGTCAATGCACTTTTGCATTTGATAAGCTGCGCTACGCGGATCCGCTCTTTCAATTATCTTTAGCCTTTGCATCGATCCGTATAGCACCATTACATCCATCGTAGGCAATACCTCCTCGACGCGGCATATGCCAGCCCGTATAGATGCCTGCTCAGCTTCGCGCAACTCCCATACACCTGATGCATGTCCACGACTCCCGGCTTCGTTCATCGCACGCATAGCACCTTCCAGTACTATCACCGCTGACGAATCCATCGGTGGCTTGACCAGCCATGCGCCCCAAACGACATTCAAGGCTTGCGCGAGTCTCTCGTATTGCTTGTGACTGAACTGACCCATACTGGCTGTATTAAGCGCCACATGCATCACTAGGCCGTATTCGTGGCGTAGGTGCGTTACAGGTATTGATACGTGCTTTTTAACGTACTTCTTCCTGGGCTTTTGTGAGCTAGCCATTAAAATAAACTCCTTGTTTGGCCTATATCAACTGTTATATTTTGCTTGTTGAGCGCATAGGCGCGACGCCTTCTTTCTGCACACCAATTTAAAAGCGTAAAGGCCCAGTCCCGATGTATGGTTGATCTATCCTGATGCAAGTATATTCTGCACATGTATTTATGCATTTTAGGCGTATCTTGAATCATACTCATTTTACTGCCTTCATTGCCGCTGCAAGCTGCGCCTTAATCTTCATTTCGAGCGCCTTAGCGACCATATCTTTCATTGCCGGCAAATCTTTAACGGCTAATCTAATTTGATCATCAAGTTCCGCGTCCCACTGTTTTTTAACGGCACATCTAACTTTATCGGCTGTTCCGTAATTATTCACCAGTTGGTTGACAAGTTCCTTTACCATTTTCCCAACAGCTGCCTGAATCAGCTCCTCTGATATTTCAATTTCAAGTTTCATCTCAATTTCCCAGGTGT
>CAIJXJ010000052.1 GCA_903824575.1 uncultured Methylobacillus sp. | reverse complement strand
TGCCCGGGACAAACTCCTGAACAGCGTCCGTGCCGCCATCGCGACTGGTGAATACAAACAGTTAAAGGCCGGACACGTGAAACAGATTCAGGCCCTGTTAGGAGGTTTGACGCAGCGAGAATCTGATGCTGGTGGCTTGCGCAATGGGGCTGGGAACCTGCGTGATCGGTTCCGCCTTGCCGGCTTTGAATATTTTTGATGTGAAAGCCGAACTTGGTATTCCCGACAGTTTCTATTCGATTGCCCCCATTATCGTCGGTTACCCCAGCGCCGAGACCGCCGCGATCCCCAGAAAGTCACCCCGGATTCTGGCCCATCTGAAGGCCGGTCAGGTATTGAGTGGATCCTCGGACTTGAATAAAAGGGAGAATAAAAGTGCCCATAGGTGATATCTGTATCCGCGAGGTTGTTGTGGTGAAACTGGATGACACGGTGCTGGAGGCGGCCAGGCTGATGCGACTCCATCATGTCGGGGATGTGGTGGTAGTGCAAGATGAAATTGATGGTGGGCAATTGGCGCTGGGGATTGTGACTGACCGAGACATCGTGATGGATGTTGTCGCGCCAGAGTTGGATCCACGAATCATTACCGTGGGCGACATCATGGCGCTTGATTTTTTCACCATCAATGAATCAGCCGGCATCCTTGAAACCATTCAGTACATGCGCAGCAAAGGCATACGGCGTCTGCCGGTTGTCAATGATCAAGGTTGTCTGGCAGGCATCGTTACCTTGGATGATTTACTGGTGTTGCTTTCGGACGAGTTTGGTTTCCTGGCCAGACTGGTGGAACGTGAAAGGCAAATTGAGACCAGTATGCGCTGTTAGCAGGTTGCAGACAGAAACCCATGAGAATTCCGTTAAACATAAATTTGACTGGCATGCCTTCATCGGCTGCGTTGGAAACGCAAATTCGTGATCAGGTTGATGAGCTCGTCGTCTATTTTCCTTACATCATCTCCTGTCAAGTCAGCGTGGAAATGCTGCGCCGTCATCACCGCGGTCGGCATGAGTTTAACGTGCGCATGGATATTGACGTGGCAGAAAATGAAATCATTATGGATTTGCGACATTACCGTGACCTTGAAACAGCTCTGCAAGATGTGTTCGGCGTTGCCAGGCGTCAGATGACGGATCCAGTGCTACCAAGGGCTAAATTGCCGGGCCTGGCTCGCAGTCGGGAAGGCAGGCCGGATCCTTGAACCTGGCCAAAATTGCGGCCGTGTTGCCATGGCGCCAAAGTAATGCAATACCTCGCATGACGACTTCATTGCACAAGGGAATCGAATATGTACATCAAAAGCATACCTGCCGACTTCAAGCCGATTGAACGCCATGATGGTATCTTTCAGGAAAAGGTTCATGATTTTTTCAGGGCCAAAGTCTGTGGGAGACTGCAGAAGCCGGTGATCTGCCCGCAATGCAAGGCGGTGTTTGATCATGGACGTTGGCGCTGGGGGGAGGCGCCGGTGGTGTCCGTGCAACAGGTATGTCCGGCTTGTTACCGCATAAGCAAGAACTATCCTGCTGGTTTTGTTACTCTGGCGGGGAGCAAGTTTTTAGCCAAGCGTGATGAGATCATGCATCTGGTAGAGAAGCACGAACAGCAGGAGCGTCTCGAACATCCGCTGCAACGTATCATGCTGGTGGAGCCTCGCATTGACAGTGTGCTGGTGACGACCACGGACATCCTGCTCGCTCGCGGCATTGGTGAAGCCATGCATCAGGCATATCAGGGCAAGCTGGAATATCATTATCACTCGGCGGAAAACCTGTTGCGTGTGCGCTGGAGGTACTGAAAGCAGGGGGACGTAAGTTGCCACGCTTGAAATTTCAAAACTTAGGACCGCTCCGGCGCTACGCGCTACCTGTCAGTTGAGGAGGGGGTGAACTTGTGATGGATTAACCGGCTGGTTCGTGATTGAATGCAGCTGATGGATACTCCTGACAATCCACATGACTGGCTTGCCGAACATGGCGATTATCTTTATCGCTATGCTTTGGCGCGGGTGCGCGACTCGTACCTGGCCGAGGACATGGTGCAGGAAACGCTGCTAGCTGCGATTTCCGGCAGCGCTTACGCGGGGAAGTCTTCCGCACGCACTTGGCTGACGGGTATTCTCAAACACAAGATTATTGATCTGTTTCGTCGTCAGAGTCGTGAAATTCCCCTGGAAGCACCGGATGAGTTGATGGAAGATGCGCCGGGCATGGAAGAATTCTTTCAGGCGGATGGTCACTGGAGCGAGGCACCGAAATCCTGGGGGGAGCCGGCCAGCTTGCTACAGCAAGATCAGTTTTTGCAGATGCTGCAGCAATGTCTGGACAAGTTGCCGCACAAGCTGGCACGGATATTCATGCTACGTGAGGTGGAGGAGGCGGACAATGAGGAAGTCTGTAAGGATCTCGCTATTAGTACGACCAATTCATGGGTCATGCTGTATCGCGCCCGTATGGGATTGAGAAAATGTCTCGAAATTAACTGGCTGGCGGGAGGTGAGTTGAAATGAATTGCATGCATGCGACCCGCTTGTTGTCCCAAGCACGGGAGCGACGGTTGTCCTGGCGAGTTCGCCTTGGGTTGCAAGTTCATCTGTTGATGTGCGATGCCTGTACGCAATTCTCGCGACAACTCGATTTACTGCGGCAAGCGGTGAGGCGATTGACCCATCGGGTCGAGAGGGATGAAAAACTTAACTTGTCGAGCACTGCCCGCGATCGCATCGCAGCTGCAGTGGAAGTTCAGAAGGAATTGCTCAGCCGGGTTTGGCAGAATCAGGATCAAAATTCTACTGATTGATTTTGAATCCTCTGCACAGAGGAGGGATAACCCCCTAATTTTTTGCAGGTCACTGGTTGGATGTGCGTACTCCCGTGATAAACTTTGGCGCTGAATATGGCGCTTATAAAAATCATACCTAGACTTTTTCCTGATCCCGAGCGGATCATGAATTTACGCCTCCCCAAGGGTGCCCATGAACGTTCGTAAATTCTTCGGCGCAACCACGCGCGAGGCCCTGCGGGAGGTTAGGGACGCGCTTGGCGCGGACGCGTTGATCCTGTCCAATCGCCGCGTCGATGGCGGGGTGGAAATCATGGCCGTCACTGATGGGGAAGTGCAGGCGTTGACGCACGAAAATCGCCCGCAGCAGCGTCAACCCCAGTCGTTTGACAGTCGCGCCGCCTCGTCTGCACCGCAGTTTTATGAAACACGTGGCGGCCAGGCCCAGCCGCAGGCTTATGACGACTATCCCGATCAGTCGCAGCCTGCTTCGCGTCAGTCTGCCATGGCAAAGCCAGCCATCCAGCCGGAAACCATAGCCGCCATATTGCACAAGCGGCAAAACGTTAATCCAGGCCCAACACAGTCCTTAAGATTGCCGGAATTCCAGACCCTGCGCAGCCCCAGTCATGGCAGCAGCGGTGCGGCGGCATATCAGGAAAATGCCGGGGTTGCTGTCCAGCCTCAGTTGCCTGAAGTCTTTACCAGGCAGAGGCCGACAGTCAGGCAGGAGCCTGCCCCGGGCATGCCCCGCCTGGGTCCCGCCAGAGAAGCCCAGCGCGAGATGGCACCAACAGCCCCAGCGCCGACACCAGCAGTTCAGCGCACCGATCCGCTGGTGGCAGAGATGGCGCTGGAAATAAAACGCATGCGCAATCTACTGGAAAGCCAGTTATCCGGCTTTGCCTGGGGGGAACTCGCGCGCAAGGATCCACTCAAGGCCGAACTGATGCGTACCTTGCTGGGATGTGGCTTCAGCCCCCAGTTATCGCGCCAGTTACTTGATGCACTGCCGCATCACTTGGATGCCGAACGCGGGCTCAAGTGGATCAAGGCGGCACTGTCGCATAATTTGCGTGCGGTTGAACCCGGTGCCGACTTTATCACGCGCGGTGGTGTACACGCCTTGGTCGGTCCGACTGGAGTCGGTAAGACGACGACGGTGGCCAAACTGGCGGCGCGTGCGGTGCTCAAGTTTGGTGCCGACAAGGTGGCGTTGATTACGACCGACAGCTACCGCATCGGCGCACATGAACAGCTCAAGATCTATGGGCGAATTCTCAACGTGCCGGTGCATTCGGTAAAGGATGAGGCGGAACTGGAACTGACCCTGGCTGACCTCACCCGCAGCCATCTGATTCTGATCGATACGGTGGGCATGAGCCAGCGTGACCGGCGCATTGCCGAGCAGGTTGAATTCCTGTGCGGGAGCGGCAGCCAGATCAGGCGACATCTTATTTTGCCGGCGACGGGACAGAACGTGACACTGGACGACATCGTGCGTGCCTACCGGGGCAGCGGCATGGATAGTGTGATTTTGTCCAAGATCGATGAGTCGATGTCGATCGGCCCCGCGCTGGATTGCCTGATCAGGCATGGACTGGATTTGCACTACGTGACCAATGGCCAGAAGGTGCCGGAAGACTTGCATCTTGCCAACGGTGCTTACCTGATAGACCGGGCCTTCAAGGCCAGGCTGGATCAGGAGGCCTTCACGCTACAACCGGAGGAATGGGATGTTACCGCAGGCAACGCCATCATCCATGATACCGGGGATTATTTTGCCTAGTCTGGAAGCCGATCAGGCGGAAGGACTGCGCCGACTGTTCGTGGAGGACGTGCGGCGCATGATCGCGCTGGTGTCCTGTGGTGGCTTGCAACAAGGGGGGGCCTTGCTGGCGCATCTGGCGGCAAGCCTCGCCGGGATGGGCAGGCGCGTGCTGATGCTGGACGAGGGTTTGTCTGCCGGCCACCGGCATGAGATATTTGCAGCGACGCCAGTCCATGACCTGGATGATGTGTTGCAAGGTGTTGTTGATATCAACCGTGCCATTACCGCCACACCTTGCCATGTTGACCTGATCGTCGGCGGCGGGCGTGTGCTTGCCTTGACTCGGACCGGGGTCGAGGTGCGCATCGGTCTGATCAATGCTTTTCATCGCCTGGCTGGACAATATGATGTGGTGCTGATCAACGCCGGCAGTGACCCGATCCAGACTCGCCCCAGCTTTGCCTGGGCTTGCCAGGATGTGATCGTTTTTTGCCCCAATCATCCGGACGTCGTGACTCATGCCTATAGCCAGATCAAGTTGCTGCACCAGGCCGGTGAGAGGCGTTTCCACCTGCTGTTCAGCGGATCCGACGATGTTCAGGCGCAGGCTTTGTTCCGCCGTGTGGCTACTGTCAGTCGCCGTCACTTGCAGCTTATGCCGACCTGCCTCGGCGCGTTGTCGATGTTGGGGCGATTGCCTGATGATGTGGTCGATCAGGTGCTGGCGTGGCCGCTGCCGGCGCATCTGGCCGGTCACTTTCCTGCCTTGATGCAGCGCCTGTTGCGTGGGAATCATGCGCGGGCCTTTGTTCCTCACTGAGCAGGTATATGACTGGGATTGATACGCAAACTTCCGTGATCGAACATGCTCATCTGGTCAAGCGCCTGGCTTTCCAACTGGTAGCGCGCCTGCCATCCAGCGTGCAGGTGGATGACCTGATTCAGGCCGGCATGATGGGGCTCCTGGATGCGCTACAGGGTTTTGATGACAGCCAGGGCGCACAGTTTGAAACCTATGCGACGCAGCGTATTCGTGGCGCGATGCTCGATGAGTTGCGCGATACTGACTGGGCACCGCGTTCGGTGCGCAAGCAAGGTCGCGCTATCGAAAATGCCATTCATAATTTGCAACAGTCGCTGGGGCAGTCGCCCAGCGAGCAACAGATAGCCGAGGCGATGGATGTGCCATTGGCCGAATATCAGCAGATGCTGTCCGAGGCGCATGGGCATCAACTGGTGCATTATGAGGATTTCGAGAATGAGGACGGTGAGGCCATAGGGTTTAATCTGGCAGATACGCGCCCGCTGCCATTGCAGGTGCTGCATGATGAGGCGATGCGCGATTCCTTGGTCAAGGGCATCAGCGAACTACCGGAGCGTGAAAAAATGGTGATGGCAATGTATTACCAGGAAGACCTCAACCTGAAGGAAATTGGGGCGGTGCTGGGCGTTAGCGAATCGCGCGTTTGTCAGTTGCACACCCAAGCTATCCTGCGTCTGCGTGGCAAGATGAGGGATTGGTCGTGAAATCCTCTTTTGACCTGATTAGCCTCATCGGCATCCTGGTTTCCCTGATAGCCATCATTGGTGGCCAGATGCTTGAAGGTGGGCATCCTGGATCCCTGATCCAGGTGACGGCCATGATCATCGTGCTGGGCGGTACCTCTGGCGCCTGTATGCTGCAGTACTCGCTGCCGGTATTTCTGCAAGGCGTAAAGATGTTGCGTTGGATTGTATTCCCCCCCTTCATCGCACTCGATGACGTGATCGAACAAGTCATCGTTTGGGCGCAGGCGGCGCGGCGCGGTGGTCTGCTGTCACTGGAGCCGATTCTGGCAGAGATGAGTGATCCCTTCATGATGAAGGGTTTGCAAATGCTGGTCGATGGCGCCGAGCCGGAGAAACTTCGCGAGGCAATGGAAGTTGATATGTATGCTTATGATGAGCATATGCGTCTGGCAGCTAAGGTGTGGGAATCGGCCGGCGGCTATTCACCGACCATCGGCATTCTTGGCGCCGTGATGGGGCTGATCCATGTCATGGAGAATCTGTCCGATCCTGCCAAGCTGGGGAGTGGTATTGCAGTTGCATTTGTGGCGACGATTTACGGTGTGGGTATTGCCAACCTGTTCTTTTTGCCGATCGGCAGCAAACTGAAGTTCATTATCGGTCAGGAAATGGTCAGGCGTGAAATGGTGGTGGAAGGGCTGGTGGCGATAGCCAATGGCGAAAATCCGCGCTTGATCGAAATCAGACTACACGGCTTCATCGCCTGATCTGTTGAATCCTGATGGCCCGTCGTCAGAAACATGAAGAACACGAGAACCACGAGCGCTGGCTGGTCTCGTATGCAGACTTCATTACCTTGCTGTTTGCCTTCTTCGTGGTGATGTATGCTCTGTCCTCTGTCAACGAGGGCAAGTATCGCGTCATGTCGGATTCTATCGTTGAGGCGTTCAAGAGCTCGGCCACGGTAAGAGTGATTGACGTTCCGCCACCCACACCGCAGAAAAATGAGACCGGCAAGATCATGATCCAGCCGGTCGAGGTTCACGCTATGCCGACACCGGTCAACACCAGACAACAGGCTGAAAAGGAACGGCGGCGTGAGGATATGAAAGCCGTCGCCGGCAGTCTGCTCGGCGTGATGGAACCGCTGGTTAAGGGCGGCCAGGTTAAGGTGACGGAAAGTGAGCGTGGCATTTCCATCGAAATCAACGCCAGTCTGTTGTTTGCTCCGGCGCAGGCCGTGCTGAACAAGGAGTCGATCAACGTACTGACCGCTGTGGGCAAAGTCATGGCTAGTGATACCCACCAGGTGCAGATCGAGGGGCATACCGACAACTTGCCGATTGCTTCAACCATTTTTCCCTCTAACTGGGAACTATCTACCGCCCGCGCCAGTAGCGTGACCCGCTTGTTTGTGGAGAACGGCGTAGCGCCCCAGCGCATCGTGGTCATCGGTTATGCCGACAATCGTCCGGTGGATAGCAACGATACTCCCGAGGGGCGCGCTCGCAACCGGCGCGTGACGGTGATGATCCTGGCAGAAGTGGAGGGGCAAAAGACCGACGTTCAGCTAAGCCCGGATATCAAGCCAGCGCCAGCGCCGCATTGATGTCAGTCCTGTCTTGTCGAAGAGCGTAATTTTGAATAAATGAGCGTTTCTCTAACGGCTTGCGCCCATGGCCTGCGCACGCAGGCGTGATTGCTCCATCTCAGAGGCATCGCTTGACGTCGTCCAGCCCTGCAGGTTTTGCGTAACGAGGTCACATAGGGCATGTATCCAGGTCTCGCGCACATTGAGGGCGGGGATGTAATGAAACTCGCCACCGCCGGCGTTGAGGAATGTGGCTTTTCCTTCCAGTGCAATTTCTTCCAGTGTCTCCAGGCAATCGCTGGAGAAACCAGGGCAAATGACGTCAACGCGTCCGGTCTTTTCTTGGCCCAGTTTCTCCAGGGTTGGTGAGAAATAAGGTTGCAGCCACTCGGCGCGACCAAAGCGCGACTGGAAGCACACCTGATATTGATCCTTTGATAGTGCTAGCGCTTCCGCCAGCAGGCGTCCGGTCTTGTGACACTCGCAATGATAGGGGTCCCCCTTGTCTAGTGTATAGCGCGGCACGCCATGGAAACTTATCAACAGCTTGTCCGGTCGGCCGCCATGGTTTGCCCAGTGTGCCCGTACGCTGGACGCTAATGCCGCAATGTAGCCGGGATGGTCGTGATAATGGCGCACGGTGCGGATGTCCGGCACCTGCCGCGCGTGTTGAAGCACTTTCCATACCGCGTCCAGTGCGGTCGCGCTGCTGCTGGCGGCGTATTGCGGATAAAGCGGCAGCACCAGGATGCGGTCGCAATTGCTGGCCTTGAGTTGTTCCATTGCGGAGGCAACCGAAGGGTTGCCGTAACGCATGCCGTATTCCACTTCAACGCTGACGCCACGCTCCCCCATGAAGCCCTTTAGCATCAGTGCCTGCTGCCGGGTGTTTAGCAACAGCGGCGAGCCGTCAGGGGTCCAGATCTGCGCGTATTTTGCCGCAGATTTCCTGGGGCGGACGTTGAGGATGATGCCGTTCAGGATCAGCCACCAGATCACGCGCGGAATTTCGATCACCCGAGGGTCACTCAGGAATTCTTTGAGATAGCGCCGCACAGCGGGCGCGGTAGGGGCATCCGGTGTGCCCAGGTTGATCAACAGGATGCCGACGCGGGCGGGTGTGCCGTGTGCATATTGAGGCTCGGCGTGGAAGTGAGTCATGCCTGTGAGCCATTCTCAGTTAGTTGCAGACCATTCATAGTCATGAAGATTGAATTCATTTTTTTCTCCTCGTTATTAAAGTCCAACTCAGCCCAGTGACAGTGCGTTGGACAAGAGTTTGGCGGTGATATCGACGATGGGGATCACCCGCTCGTAGGCCATGCGGGTCGGTCCGATTACGCCCAGCGTGCCAACCACTTGACCATGTACTTCATAGGGGGCGGACACCAGACTGCATTCGTCCAGTTCCAGATGGCCCGATTCACCGCCGATAAAGATGTTGACGCCTGCCGCGCGGGCACTGGTGTCCAGTAGTTGCAGCAAGGTGGTGCGGCGCTCGAACACATCAAACAGTTTGCGCAGGGAACTGACATTGGTGGAGAAGTCTTCAGCCTGCAACAGGTTGCGCTCGCCGGCAATCACCACATTGTCCTGGTCAGCTGTCAGTGCTTTGCCGCTGGCCTCCAGGGCAGCGGTCATCAGTCGCGTCATGTCGGTCTGCATTTGTTGCAGCTCTTCATGAAGATGCTGTTGAACATTCTCCAACGTGCTGCCAGCATAATGCTGGTTGAAGAAATTGGCTGCCTGGGTCAATTCGGACGGGCTGAAGGTCCTGTTGGTCGAAATGATGCGATTCTGCACATTGCCGTCGGTGGTAACGATGATGAGCAGGATGCGCTTCTCTGACAGCGGCAGAAATTCCAATTGGCGGAAGGCGATTTTTCGGCGCTTGGGAATCATGACCAGCCCGGCGAATTGCGTCAGGCTGGAGAGCATGGCTGCTGCGTTGGAAATCAGTTCCTGTGGATCGACTGAGGACAAGGTATGTTCCAGTTGGCGAATTTCCTGTTGTTGCAGCGGCTGTACGGTGAGCAGGGTATCCACGAACAGGCGGTAGCCGCGCGGCGTTGGGATACGGCCGGCGGAGGTGTGAGGGCTGATGATGAAACCCATTTCCTCGAGGTCGGACATCACGTTGCGGATGCTGGCGGGGGAGAGATCCAGCCCGGAGCATTTGGACAGGGTGCGCGAGCCGACTGGTTGGCCGTCGCTGATGTAATGCTCGACCAGCGTTTTTAGCAGGCTTTGCGCGCGTTTATCAATCGGCATGTTGGACATGCCCCAATTCTACTGGCATGAACAGTCTTCCGCCAGATGGCACGCTATGGTTAAATGCCTGCATGCAAAAAGCATTTCAATCTGTAGCGCTGATCGGAAAAATCAGCAATCCGGTCATTCGTGAACAAGTTCTGGTGCTGGCGCGCTTTCTGGCAGCCCGTGAGGTTCGTGTCGTGGTTGAGGAAATGACCGTACGTCATCACGACATTCAGGGCTTTGACAGCGTGCCTCTGGATGAAATCGGCTTGCGCGCCGATCTGGCCGTGGTATTGGGTGGTGATGGCACCATGCTGATGGCCGCGCGCGCGCTGGTGAATCACGATGTCCCCCTGGTCGGGGTCAACCAGGGAAGATTGGGCTTTCTCACCGACCTCACCACCGAATCCATGCTGGATGCCATCGCACATATGCTCAACGGCGAATATGCGCAGGAACAGCGTCTGCTGCTGGGTGCCAGCTTGAGCCGCCACAGCAGGGTCGAAAGTGAGGGCCATGCCATGAATGATGTCGTCATCAGCAAGGGGGGCGTTGCGCGCCTGATTGACCTGGAACTTACCATTGATGGTGAATTCGTGCATCGCCAGCGCTCCGATGGCCTGATCCTCTCGACCCCGACCGGGACCACGGCCTATGCCTTGTCTGCCGGCGGGCCTCTGCTGCACCCCCGGCTCGAGGCCATCGTGCTGGTGCCGATTTGCCCGCACACCCTGTCCAACCGGCCGTTTGCCATCAATAGCATGAGTCAGGTTGAAATTACCCTGCGCAGCCCGGACGATGCCTTGGTTCATCTTGATGGCCATTTGCACGCCAAACTGCATTGCGGCGACAAGGTGGTGGTGCAACGCCTGGCGCGTGCCGTCACCCTGTTGCATCCAGTCGGGCATAGTCATTATGCGATGCTGCGCGAAAAACTGCACTGGGGCTAATCATGCTGCATTCCCTCTCTCTGCGTGATTTTGTCATTGTTGACAAGCTCGATCTCGAGTTTGAGCGTGGTTTCACAGTGCTTACCGGTGAGACTGGAGCCGGTAAATCCATTTTGATCGATGCGTTGTCTCTGGTGCTTGGTGCCCGTGGCGAGTCTGGCATGGTCAGGCAAGGCTGTGAGAAAGCTGAGATCAGTGTCGAGTTTTCTATCAACGAGTTGCCCCAGCTACAAGCCTGGTTGCAGGACAGCGAACTGGCGGGGGACGATGGTGGTTGCCTGATGCGCCGCATCCTCTACGCTGACGGCCGGTCCCGTGCCTTCATCAATGGATGTACCGCCACCATGGCCCAGTTACGCGAGGCAGGCGAGTTTCTGGTTGATATATACAGCCAGCATGCGCATCATTCTTTGCTCAAGAATACCTCCCAGCGCGCCCTGTTGGATGAATTTTCGGGTTCAAGTGATCTGGCGTTGCAGGTGAATGCCAGTTACAGGCGCTGGCGCATCTTGCACGAGCGCCGCATTGAGATGGAAAAGAATGCCGCTTTGTATGCCGAGGAACTGGCCGAGTTGCGGGATCAGGTGCGCGAACTGACGCAACTCAACCCGTCCGTCGAGGAATGGGAGGCGTTGCAGCAGGAACACAGCCGCCTGGGGCACGCTGCCAGCCTGTTGGCGGGAGGCGAGGCGTGCCGCGAATTGCTTGCTGAGGGTGAGTTGTCGGCGCTTCGTCAGCTCTACGCTGCCCAGCACAAGCTGCAGGAGATGCGCGAATATGATCCTGCGATTGCTGAGGTGATCAATGGCATCGACTCTGCCGTCATTCAACTGGAAGATGCGGATCGATTCCTAAAAAAATACCTTGGTCGAGCCGAGCTCGATCCGGAGCGCCTGAACGACGTTGAGGCGCGCATTCAGGCCTTGCACGGGGTGGCACGACGGCATCGGGTGCGGCCGGAAGAGCTGGACGAGTTGCTGCAGAAATGGCGTGGCCGTATGGCAGAACTGGAAGACGCGGGCGATGACGGCAGGCTCGCGCGTGATGAAGCTGCGGCGCAAGGGGAATACCGGCAAGCAGCCGAGGACTTGAGTGGCCGGCGACATGCGGCCGCCACCGTTTTGAGTGCACGGGTAAGCACGGAAATGCAACGCCTGGCATTGTCAGGCGGTCGCTTCGACATCGCGCTGCAACCTTTGCCTGAAGCTACGGCATTTGGCCTGGAGCAGGTCGATTTTCAGGTGGCGGGGCACGCCGGCGTGGAAGCGCGATCCTTGGCCCGCGTGGCGTCCGGTGGAGAATTGTCGCGCATCAGTCTGGCCATTCGCGTGATCACGGCGCAACAGGGTGAGACGCCGACCATGATCTTCGATGAAGTGGATGTTGGCATTGGCGGAGGCGTGGCCGAAGTGGTCGGTCAGTTGCTGCGCGCTCTGGGAGACAAGCGCCAGGTGCTGGTGATCACCCACCTGCCGCAGGTGGCGGCGCAGGGCGTTCAGCATTTGTGCGTGGCCAAGGCCACTGTGAATGGCCAGACCCTGAGCCGGATCGATGCGCTGGATGACGAGGCCCGTATCGAGGAAATCGCCCGCATGCTCGGAGGGGTGGAGATTACCGAGACTACTCGCCGGCATGCCATCGAGATGCTGGGAAAATAGCCTGCCCGGTTGCCATTCGCGGCAATGTGTAACATCATGACTGCAACATCAAACAAGCGGCAATGCGTTGCTGGCTAGATACTGTCACGGCAAAGGGAGTGGATATGTCAGGATTTTTCTCCAGAGAGCGCATTACCGCAGGTCATGGTTACAACCGCTGGCTGATCCCGCCGGCGGCACTGGCGGTTCACCTGTGCATCGGCCAGGCCTACGCCTTCAGCGTATTCAACGAACCCCTGACCCGCGTGCTGGGGATCACTGCATCGGCCCCGGATGACTGGAAACTCACCACCCTCGGCTGGATCTATAGCTTGGCCATCGTCTTTCTTGGCCTGTCGGCGGCCTTCGGTGGCAAATGGCTGGAGCAGGTCGGTCCCCGCCGCACCATGTTCACGGCTGCCTGTCTGTTCGGTGGCGGATTTCTGTTGTCGGCCATCGGTATCAAGACCCACCAAATCTGGTTGATTTATCTCGGCTACGGGGTGCTGGGCGGCTGCGGTCTGGGGCTGGGCTATGTCTCTCCGGTATCGACCCTGATCAAGTGGTTCCCCGATCATCGCGGCATGGCGACCGGCATGGCGATCATGGGTTTCGGTGGTGGCGCCATGATAGGGGCACCATTGGGCGTGGCACTGATGAAACATTTTCACAGCGCGACTTCGGTCGGCGTGATGGAAGCCTTCACGGTGATGGGCGTGTTGTATTTCATTTCCATGGTGATCGGTTCGCTGGCCATCCGCATCCCGCCGGAAAACTGGAAGCCGGAGGGCTGGACGCCGCCACTGGCCTCGAAGAAGATGGTCACGTTGCGTCACGTGCATATCGATGAGGCACTCAGGACGCCGCAATTTTATCTATTGTGGCTGATCCTGTGTCTGAATGTGACTGCCGGCATCGGTATCTTGGGGCAGGCTTCTGTGATGATTCAGGAAATGTTCAAGGGCAGCATCACGCCCGAGGCCGCTGCCGGGTTCGTCGGCTTGCTTAGTCTGTTCAACATGGGCGGGCGTTTCGTCTGGTCATCGGCCTCGGATTATTTGGGACGGCAGAACACTTATTTCCTGTTTTTCGCGCTCGGCACTTTTCTCTATTCCATGCTGCCTAGTTTCAGCGGGGAGGGCAATATCGTGCTGTTCATCGCGGCGGCGGCCGTTATTCTCAGTATGTACGGTGGCGGCTTTGCCACCATCCCGGCTTATCTCGCAGACATCTTTGGCACAAAGTTTGTCGGCGGCATCCATGGGCGGCTGTTGACTGCCTGGTCAACGGCAGGGGTGTTGGGACCGGTGCTGGTTAACTATATCCGCGAGTACCAGATTACCCATGGCGTCGCGAAGGCGGACGCCTATACCACCACGCTTTACATCATGGCGGGCTTGCTGGCGCTGGGTTTTGTCTGCAATCTGTTGATGAAGGAAGTGCGGGAAAAGCATTACATGCAGCACGATGAAGTAGAAAATGGCATCGAATAGGAGATTCTGGAATGGAAAATAAGGAAAATAAAGCCTCAGAAAACCACACCATGCTGCTCATTTTGTTCTGGGCCTACGTGCTGATCCCGCTGGGTTGGGGCGTGTTCCAGACCTTCAAGAAGGCATTGGCGTTATTCAACTAGTCGACAGATGTATTTGCATCCAGGCTTCGCTGATGATCAGTGAGTTGAAGCCGAATAATTGTAAGCCAGTTTTGCTCTGCACCACCGTGGCGGCCTCGGGCGACTTCATGGTAGCAAGTATAAAGCAGGATGATAAGCTACTCCCCTCGACCGGAATTTGCGACAGCGATTGCAGTTCGCCATGACGGTCAAGGAATGCTCTTAGCTGGACAATCTTTTGGTTCTCAATCATCACGCCCTTGCGTCATGCTGATACACAAGGTGTGATGGATTTTTTCCAAGCTCCGGTCGAGTGCTTCCATCGTTTTTGGGTTCAAGGTCAAATGTGCGGTCCGGCGATCACTGGCAGGCGTGTTCTTGATGACCGTTCCCTCCGCTATCATTTTCCCCAAATGCCGGCGCACGGTGGCGGTGGTTGCGATATTGAGAAGCTGTAGTTTTTTGAGGGTCAGCGGCACGCCCATGCGTTGGTGGTGGCCGATCTCAATGGCAATGTCGAAATCCTTGTGATTTGTCAGGCCCGGCACTTGCGCAATGATTGATCTGATTAATTTCAGGTTTTTGTAGGACATGACTTATTCTTCTTTATCTGGCTACTCTACTCGCATGCCATTGACCTGCAATAAAAATCTGGTATCAATATGAGCATGAATCTAGGTGCTTTGCTGAGCCCTGCGGGAAATCAGCGTTGTGCCTGGGCCAAGTCGCCGCTGGATATCGCCTATCATGATCTTGAGTGGGGTGTGCCCTTGCATGATGATCGCCTGTTGTTCGAGTTTCTAGTGCTCGAAGGTGCGCAGGCCGGATTGTCCTGGAGCACCATCTTGCAGAAACGCAGCCGTTATCGCGAACTGTTCGACGGCTTCGATGCCGCCCGGGTGGCTTCCTACGATGAGGCCAAAGTGACAGCCCTCCTGATGGACCCTGGCATCGTGCGAAACCGGCTGAAGATCGCAGCGGCCATCCTTAATGCGAGACGTTTCCTGGCGTTGCAAGCCGAGTTTGGTAGTTTTAATGCTTATCTGTGGCGCTTTGTTGACGGCTTGCCGATTCAGAACGCCTGGCAGGACTGGACTGCGGTGCCGGCCAGCACGCCTTTGTCTCACGCCTTGTCGCGCGACCTGAAGGCTCGCGGTTTCAAGTTTGTCGGCCCGACCATCATTTATGCCTTCATGCAGGCGGTGGGCATGGTTAACGACCATGACATCAACTGCTTTCGTCATGCTGAATTGAAGTGATCCAATTGCTGCGCCGGCTGTTAATACTTGCGTGCGCCTTGTTTGTCACGGCCGCGCAGGCCTTCGACTCGCCGCCGGTGGCCACTGTGGCGGTATCAAAGGCTTCGGTGCGGGCGCTCTTCAGTCCGGGGGATGACATCGCCGGGCAAATGATTGATGCGATTTCCCATGCGCGACGACAGGTGTTGGTGCAGGCCTTTTCCTTCACGCATGATGGCATTGCCGGGGCCCTGCTCCTTGCGCACCATCGCGGCGTCGAGGTCAGGCTAATCGCGGACCGCGAACAGACCTTGGCCCTCGATCATGGGCAGGTGGCAGGGTTGGCGCGCGCCGGTATCCCGGTCTGGCTGGATGGTAACCATCAAAGCGCGCATAACAAGGTGCTGATCATCGACGCCGGCACGCCCAATGCCACCGTTATTACGGGTTCTTTCAATTTTACCCGTGCAGCCCAGCACAAAAACGCGGAAAATGTCGTATTTATCAGTGACAATGATGCGCTGGTGGCGGCTTATGTGCAAAACTGGCAGCGCCACCTCGCGCATTCACAAGCGCCCAATAGCCATTAGAAGGATAAGCATGAAGGAAATTGAACAGAACCTTGCCGGCAACGGCCTCTCCATTGGCCTCGTGCTGTCACGCTTCAATAGCGACATTGGCGACGGCTTGCTGGGGGCTTGCGTGGTCGAGTTGCATAGACTTGGCGTGCAGGATGATGCCATCACCCTGGTGACGGTGCCGGGTGCGCTGGAGTCGCCTCTGGTACTACGCGCTATGGCCAGAAGCGGAAAGTTTGACGCGCTGATCGCGCTGGGGGCAGTGGTTCGCGGCGACACCTACCATTTTGAAATCGTGGCCAACGAGTCCGCGCGCGGTATCCTTGAGGTGCAACTGCAAACGGGGGTGCCGATCGCCAATGCCATTCTGACCACTGACAATGACGATCAGGCGCTCGCACGCATGCTGGTCAAGGGCATGGAGGCTGCCGGTGTCGCCATTGAAATGGTTAATTTGTTGAAACACTATGACTGAAAAAAAAGCTCCCAAGCCAGGCAAGAACCGGCGCAAGTCGCGTGAGCTGGTGCTCAAAGGCCTCTATAGCCTGCTCCTGACTGAGTCCGACTTGCAGAAAACGATGGATGACCTGGCCGACGATGAAGCCTACAAGCGTGCCGATGCGGCCTATTTCAAGTCCTTGCTAGCGGGCGTCATGCTGGAGCGCGCCACGCTTGAAGCCCACATCAGCCCCCTGCTCGATCGCAAGTTGTCTGAACTGAGTCCGATCGAGCATGGCATTCTGTGCATTGCCGCTTATGAATTGTTGCATGATCCCAGCATTCCCTACCGTGTTGCCATCAATGAAGGGGTTGAACTGGCCAAGTTGTACGGTGGCACCGATGGCTACAAGTACGTCAATGGGGTGCTGGACAAGCTGGCTGCCTTGGCGCGTCCGAATGAAATCAGCGACCTTCGCCCGGCCCGGAATGCCAAGATCTGATCACGCACGGCCTTGCCTGATCCGGTGTGGCATCGGGCCCTGGGTTTAGTTGTAACTAATGCGGATCAATATCATGCAGGACCGTCATGGTGCCGGGCGGCGCCATCTAAACGTCACCCGAGCAAGTTCGGGGCATGAATGTCCGGAGTGCCTTGCCACCATGGTTGACCACCTGCTGGAAAAAGAAGCGGGCAGGCGTTGCCAGCGAGAATCTGAATTCGTCGTTGATCTGCGCTTGTGCCAAGGGCTGACGGCATGAGCCGGGATCTGATCGGACGATTGGAGATTGCACGCCTGACTGACGTCGGTAAGAGACGCGATCACAATGAGGACGTAGTGGCCAGCGACGTGGCTGCAGGTTTGCTGGTGTTGGCTGATGGCATGGGCGGATACAACGCGGGCGAGGTGGCCAGTGCGATTGCCGTGTTGACCATCGTCGCCGAGCTCAAGGAAAAACTGGTGGATTTCCCTTGTGGCCAGATTGACCTCGCCACCGGCATGCAGTTGGAGAGCCAGTTGCTACGGGATGCGGTGGAAAAAGCCAATGCCGATATTTATCAAGTGTCCAATACCCGGTCGCAGTGCGCGGGCATGGGCACGACTCTGGTGGTAGCCTTGTTCACCAATGATCGCTTGCTGGTCGGCCATGTCGGCGACTCGCGGCTGTATCGTCTGCGTGATAAAGCATTTTCACAATTGACCGAAGACCATTCCTTGTTGCAGGAACAGATTAATAATGGTCTGATTACACTCGAACAGGCGCGGCTTTCGAACAACAAGAACTTGGTGACCAGAGCCGTGGGCGTGGATGCCTGGGTTGATCTGGAGCTGCATGAGTACGATGTGCTGCCTGGCGATATTTATCTCCTATGCTCAGATGGCTTGAGCGACTTGGTCGAGGATGATGATATTTGTTCAACTTTGAATGCATATAATGATAATCTGGAAATTGCATCGCAGCATCTGGTGCAGATGGCCAATGATAACGGCGGTTATGATAATATTTCAGTGATATTGGCGCGACCGGTGCGGCCTTACCCGGCGGCCACCAACTGGTTATACAAGACTTTAAGTTGGCTTAAATCAGAAAGATGAACATGGCAAAGCTGATTTATTCACTCGATGGCGCGTTTCTGGGAGAGTTTCCCATTGAAAGTGAGCGCATGACGATCGGACGACGGTCGGAAAATGATATCTGCATAGATAATCTGGCTATCAGTGGTGAGCATGCCGTTCTTGTGGCCAGCGGCCAAGATGTGTTTCTGGAGGATATGGGAAGTACCAATGGTACGATCGTCAATGGCCAGACGATCAAAAAAAAGCTATTGCAGCATGGCGATGTGATCGAACTCGGAAAATATCAGCTCAAGTATATCGATGAGGCGCAGGTAAAGCCCGGAATTGCCGCCATGGATTATGAGAAGACCATGATCATACGACCTGCCGCCAAGCCAGAGGAACATGTGCCTGCACCGCAAGCAGCCCCAGAGGCTGCGATGGTTCAACCGCCGCCAGTGATAGCCAATTTGCGCCCGGATCTTCCTAGCTGGGCACGCCCGCCAAACTTTTCAGCACTGGCCCAAGACAGCCCACCGCTGCCCGTTGCAGGCGATGAGATGCCGAATCAGCCGCCCTCCGCAAGCGAGGAAAAGCCTGCACAGGCTATTTCGCTAGCGCGTATTCAGGTGCAAAATGGCTCAAATGCTGGCAAGGAGCTTGCCTTGAGCAAGGACTTGACCCGCATAGGCCGGCCAGGCGTGCAGGTGGCCGCGATTTCGCGCCGTGCAGAAGCTTACTTCGTGATCCATGTCGAGGGCACACAGCGGCCATTGGTTAATGATAAGATTGTGGGCGATGAGGCTGCTCGCCTCGATGATCAGGATGTGATCGAGATTGCCGGAGTTAAAATGAAGTTTCACTTCTTTGAAATCTGACCTGCATGGCCAATTCACTTGACTTGCTGAATCGTCTGGAGCAATTGAACGTCATCGGCGTGGCCTTGTCGGCCGAACGCAATAATGACCGGTTGCTGGAAATGATACTGCTGGGGGCAAAGGAGATTACCAATGCCGATGGCGGAACGCTTTACACCGTCACCGATGATCAGCACCTGAAGTTTGAGATTATGCGCACCGATTCCCTGGGGATCGCCATGGGTGGTACCACTGGAAAGATTATCCCGTTCCCGCCTTTGCCGCTCCACGCGGCAGATGGTAAGCCAAATAACAACATGGTTGCGGCTTACGCGGCATTGAACAGTGAGACGGTCAATATTGAGGATGCTTATGAGGTCAAGGGTTTCGACTTCTCGGGCACGAAAAAATTTGACCTGAGCACCGGTTATCACTCCAAGTCATTTCTGACTATTCCGATGAAGAGTCATGAGAACGATATTATCGGCGTGCTGCAGCTACTCAATGCCAAAGACCCACGTACCGGCGGCATCGTGCCGTTCTCGCCGGAGAATCAGCGATTGGTTGAGTCCCTGGCATCTCAGGCCGCCGTGGCGCTGACCAATCATAACCTGATTAGCGGCCTGAAAAGACTGTTCGAGTCATTCATTGAAATCATCGCCAATGCGGTCGATGAAAAATCCCCTTATACCGGCGGACATTGCCGCCGTGTGCCTGACATTGCCATGATGTTGGCGCACGCAGCCAACAGGGAAACTGAAGGCGTATTCAAGTCGTTCGTGCTGAGTGAAGAGGAGTTGGACGAGTTGCGTATCGCTGCCTGGCTGCATGATTGCGGCAAGGTGACGACTCCCGAATACGTAGTGGACAAGGCGACCAAGCTGGAAGCAATCTTTGATCGCATCAAGCTGGTTGACCAGCGCTTCGAGTTGCTGAAGGCGCAGGCTGAGATCGACATGCTGCGCCGGCGCTTGCAACAGCCGGACGCGACGGCGGAGGCTGCCTGGCTGGAATACTGTCAGACACTGGATGCCGATCGCGAATTTCTGCGGGTGGCGAATGTCGGTGGCGAATTCATGTCGGAGCAGCACCAGGCTCGGGTCAGGCAGATCGCAGCCTATCAATTGCGGGATGAAACCGGCAGGCTGGTTCCATTTCTTAGTGAAAATGAAATTTACAACCTTAACATCGCGCGTGGGACCTTGACCAATGAGGAACGCAATACCATCAATAACCACATTGCGGTGACGATCCAGATGCTGGAGGGCCTGCCTTACCCCAAGAACCTGCGCCGTGTGCCGGAGTATGCCGGGGGCCATCATGAACGCATGGATGGCAAGGGTTATCCGAATGGTCTGACGCGCGAGCAGTTGTCGATTCCGGCGCGCATGATGGGCATCGCAGACATCTTCGAAGCGTTGACAGCGGCTGATCGTCCCTATAAAAAGGCAAAAACCCTGTCCGAGTCGCTGTTCATTCTGGGTAAAATGAAACTGGACAACCATGTCGATCCCGACCTGTTCGATCTCTTCATCCGGCAGAAGGTCTATCTGCAGTATGCCGAGCAGTTCCTGGATCCGGCCCAGATCGATGTGGTGGACGAACAGAAAATTCCGGGCTATACCCCCTGATTTTTATCAGTTATGCGGTTTGGTTTGGCAGCCTCAATCGAACCTCAGGAAAATATCTTAGGGACCTTCTTCACAGAGGTTCAACTTCAAGCTTCTAGTATTGCGGCACGCGCTAGTGACGGCTCTCGGCAGGCGAATTGTCGGTTTCCATGTCCAGGTCGCCGTAACCCAGGCGTCGATGGAATAATTCCAACAGCAGGGTCCAGCATTGCCGTGCCAGCGCAGGATCATAGCGCGGACCCTCGTCGCGCATGAAGGCATGCTGGCCATTAACCTCATGCCAAGTGAATCTTGCGCCGACTTCTTCCAGACGCGCTTTGACCAGATTCCTGCCCTCGAGTGGAATATGCGGATCCTGACGTCCCCAGATATGTAGCAATTCGCCCTTGATTTCATTGGCCCGGTCCAGCGAATTATCGTTCTTGCCAAGCCCCAGTCCCCGCTTATGGATATCTGTCGCATAGAAGCAGGTCGTCGCCAGCACGTCAGGGTTCATTGCGGCGCGAAATGCGAGGTGTCCGCCAACGCAGATTCCCATTGCGCCAAGACGCCCGGTACAGCAATCCAGAGTCTTGAGGTAATCGAGTACGGTACGCGCATCACTGTCGTAGGCGGGGACCTCCTTGGTTACCTTGTAGGCATTACCACGACTAGTGCCTTCCTCGTCGTAGGAAAGTACGGTGCCGCGTGGTTCAAGCTCGTGATAAATTTCCGGGCAGGCAACGACGAAACCGTGACCGGCAAGCATTGCCGCAGTGCGGCGAATGGGGCCCGTGACCTGGAAAATTTCAGAGAACATCAGGATGCCGGGGTACTTGCCAGGGGCAGCCGGACGGAAAATGTGCGCACGCATGGTGCCGGTTGGTGTTTCGAGATCAGCAATCTCGTTATCTATGATGACCATGTTTCTTCCTTATGACGGAGTCGATAGGTGCGCGCGTTTTAAGTTCGCGCCCTGACACACGCTGGTAAATTGATTTTTTCATGAATTTATGAGGGTAGTTTCGGCATTGAATCATGATGCGCTGCCTTATGATTCGAATGGTTCCCAGACGTGAATTCTACAACTTTATTTGGTCTGGCGCTCGGCCAGCGATTACTGTTGGCAATCGCAGAATTTTTAATTTTTCGTTTTAGTGACGGTTCAATGATGCCTGATTTAAACAAGCTTACGCAGCGGCCTTGACATGGCGGGCTGTAGGCTGCAAAGTACGCAGACTGATTAAATCAGTCCCTATCCCCCCATCGTTGGAGATTATAAATGAACAAAACTGAACTTATTGAAGCTGTTGCCAAGCAGGCGGACGTTACCAAAGCCGATGCGGGTAGAGCGATTGACGCATTGACGGCAGCTGTGACCGCAGCATTGAAGGGTGGCGACAGCGTAACACTGGTTGGCTTTGGCACTTTCAAAGTCACCAAGCGCGCTGCACGTGTCGGCCGCAATCCACAGACTGGCAAGGAACTCAAGATTGCCGCACGCAATGCGCCGGGTTTCAGCGCCGGCAAGACATTGAAGGATGCCTTGAACTAAGTATCAAGGGTTTTTCGAGTCAAGACGGGCGGCCATTCTGTCGCCCGTTTCTTTTGGTGTGCCCGGAGGACGTGCTTACTTGGAGGCTTGATAGGCTGCTACAAGTTACACAGGGTGAGTTCAAACGGGACGTCTGATTCATACTGTCGCGGCTTCTGTGTGGGGTCCAGCATATTGAAGCGGATGTTGATGGCATACTTATTGGCGCTGACTTCCGGGAAGCAGCCGAGAGCGTCATCCACCGTGACGCGCAGCATCTGGGCCGGCTTCGCGCCACCCAGCATTTGCTGATAGGCGCCTTGGCGGGCGGTGAGCAGTGCCGGCACGCCACTGCCACGCAGAATGTGCAGTATGATGCGCAGGCCGTCGTAGAGCGGGGTCAGAGGCACCATCCAGCTTTCCAGCTCCTGTTTGCGCTGTGCCGACGACTGTCCCAGCCAGTAGTGGTAGGACGGCACATCGAATTCACACACGCCGCCGGGAATGCCTGCGCGTTGCTTGATGCTCATCAGCCATTCATTATCGCGTAGACTCTGGCCGATGCGCCCGGTGTTAAGGCGCAACAGGTGCACGGTCTTTTCAATTTCTTCGATGACTTCGTTGAGGATGTTTTCCGCAATGGCAGGATTGCCACGCAGACTTTCCATGACAACCTTCTGCCGGTCGAGTTCCTGCAGCATGTCGGTCTTGAGTTCGGCACGGTCGATCACATCCAGGATCTGGAAGATGCCGATCAGCGTACTGTGATGGTTGAATTCATGGTCTCCACGCAAATAATGTTGTGTTTTGACGAACAAATCTTCCAGCCGCAGCAGGGTGCGTATGCGTTCATTGAATGGGTAGTCGTAACTGGACACTGATTAACCGTAAAAGTACGCCATGTTTTAGTTCCTGTGGATTATGAAATTGATTGGCTAACTATGCAAGTATTAATGTATTTTTCGTGTTTTTCCAGGACCTTGGCATGGAGATCCTGGAGCGAGCCCATGTTTTCAATCACATCGTCCGCTAGTGCAAGACGCTGGCTTCTGGATAATTGTGCCGCCATGATCGCTTTTATTTCAGCTGCGTTCAGTTGGCTGCGCGCCATGGTTCGTTGGATTTGTTGTGTTTCGGGGCAATCGATGACGAGGCTGCGGCTGATCAGGCCGGTATACGCCGAGCCCTCGAATAGAAGCGGAACAACCAGTATCTGATAGGGTGCAGTGGAGTGCCCGGCCAGGTCCAGAATCGCGCGTTCCCGAATGCGGGGATGCAAGATCGCTTCCAACTGTCGGCGCGCATCGGCTTCGTCAAACACGTGTTGCCGAAGCCGTGCACGATTGAGCGAGCCATCTGAATTCAGCATATCTGCGCCCAGCGCGGCTGCAATTTCTTGCAATGCAGGCTGGTCCGGGGCGGTCAGTGCGTGGGCGATCTGGTCGGTGTCAGTCACCGGCACGCCCAGTTCGGCAAACAGATGCGCGGCCTCGCTCTTGCCGCTGCCGATGCCGCCAGTGAGACCGACAATCATGGTAGATAGAAGCGTGCCAATTGTGGCCCGCAGAACAGGGCTAATATGCCGCCCAGCGCCAGGTAAGGGCCGAACGGGATAGGTACGTTGCGGCCATGGCGTGCCACTATCATCAGGCCAATACCAATCACGGATCCTGTTAGGGAGGATAGCAGGATGACCGCCGGCAGCAGTTGCCAGCCGAACCAGGCGCCGATGGCGGCAAGCAGCTTGAAGTCGCCGAAGCCCATGCCCTCGCGCCCGGTGACCAGCTTGAACAACCAATAGATCGACCACAGTGTCAGATAACCCGCCATGGCACCGATTACGGCAGATTGCAGGTTGGTGAAGCCGCCACCCAGGTTGAACAGTAGCCCGGCCCATAGCAGCGGCAGGGTGATGTCATCCGGCAGCAGAAAGGTGTCGAAGTCGATGAAGGTCAAGGCGATCAGTGAAAACGTGAACAGCAATGCCGCGAGGGCCATGCCGCTGAAGCCGAAGTGCCATGCCACCAGTCCGCTTAAAACCCCGGTCAGGGCTTCTACCAGCGGGTAACGGGGGCTGATGCCGGCGTGGCAGGCGGAGCATTTTCCCCGCAGCGCGAGATAGCTCAGCAGTGGAATATTCTCCAGCGCCGTGATCTGATGTCCGCAGGTCGGGCAGGCGGAGCGCGGCACGATCAGGTTGTATTGGCCCGCTGGCGGAAATTCTTCTCCCCTGGCTTCGGCATGGTGTGTTGCCCACTCTGCTTCCATCATTTTTGGCAGGCGATGGATCACGACATTCAAAAAGCTGCCGACCATCAACCCGAACAGCGTGAATGCGGCGATGAAGAGCGGCGGGTGGTCATGCAGGAGTTGCAGCAGGTCTGACATGGGGTTCCCGGAAGGCAAGGCTTGAAATGCAGGAATCATCCCATCCTAGCTGGCGGAAGGCAAGGTGCGGCTCTTGAAGTTCTCAATTTTGGCATCATATAGCCGATAACATATTAAGCAGACAGCAATCAGCGCTCAGTCAGCGGCCAAGTCAAAGCCGGTTTTCCTGACAGTTGATAGCTACTTTAGGAGAACGACATGTTAGAGCAAGCCATAACGTCCGAGTTTGACTTTTCGGTGGTCTGCCACGCCGAGGTCGATATGCCGGAGTGGTTGAGTCAGTTGACTGGCCAGCCAGGGTGGAGGCTATGCGGCGAAGATGAGGATGAATTTTCTGACGCCTACCGTTTCCGCAGCGGTTGTACTGATGCGCAGATAGTTCTGTTCCATAGCGGCTATGCCACGGTCGAGGTAGGGGATAGCATGCTCTATGACGGCAGCCTGCTGGCGATTCCAGGATGCATCAGGCGCCAGTATTACAACGCTGATAGTGGGGCGCCAATACGGCTGAACTGAAACAGCAGTCGCTAGTCCCTTAGTTCTTTGTTTTCCTCCTCAGTCCTATGTTTTCTCTCTCAAGCCCTGGTCCTTGACTCGACGGGCAACCGTTGGTCGCAATATCCGATGCGCCCATCTGAAAACTATTCCGATCCATCATACAGCGCAGTAAACTACGCTTGATTTCAGTATCTGTCATGCTGCGATGATGGTGCTTGGGGTGCCGAATGACATGGATGTCAAGTCTGACGGTGTTGAAGAAACCAGAGTAAATCCCGGGGTGGGTGGAATAAATGATGACCAGACAAAAAGTCGAATGCCTTCGCGCCAGGACAGGCGCCTGCGGCTTCACCATGATTGAATTGATGATTACGGTGGCGGTAATTGCCATACTGGCAGCGATCGCAGTACCGTCCTACAGCAACTATGTGAAGCGGGGGAAGATCCCTGACGCCACATCCAACCTTGCTTCCAAGCGCGTGCTGATGGAGCAGTTTTTTCAGGATAACCATACCTACGTGGCGGGACCGGCCTGCAACAACGATACGACTTCTAGCAAATACTTCAGCTTCTCCTGCCCGGTGGCGGCTACCGCGACTGCCTATACCATTGTTGCCACGGGGACCGGTACCATGGCTGGATTCACTTATAACATCGATCAGAACAATAACATGCAAACCACCGCGGCGCCTGCCGGTTGGGCAGCAGCCAACATGCCGACGAGTTGCTGGATCACAAAGAGCGGGGGCGCATGCTGAATTCTTGGCACAGGCAAGCTGGCGTTACCCTGATCGAGCTCCTGATCGGGTTGGTGATCTTCGGCCTGTTGTTCTCCATGGCTGCGCCATCTTTCACCGGCTGGATCCAGAATGCCCGCAACCGAACCGCTGCCGAGGCCCTACTGAATGGCCTGCAATTGGCCAGAGCCGAGGCCGTGCGTCGCAATGCCCAGGTTCGCTTTCAATTGACCAGCAGCCTGGACAATACCTGCACGCTGTCGACCACTGCAGTCAACTGGGTGGTCAGTATCAATGGTGCCAATGGTGGCGATCCGACCGGTCTCTGTGGCAGCGCGCCGTCGGATACGGTGGCGCCCTACATCATCCAGACCCGTTCAAGCACTCAGGGGTCGAGCAATGTGATTGTTGCCGCAAGCCAGGGAACCGTCGCCTTCAATGGTTTGGGACGGCAGGCTGTCGTCACCAACCAGGACGGCAGTGTAACGGTGCTGGCCAATATCATTATTCAAATTCCTGATCCGGCTTTGGTTACCTGCGCGCCTGCCGGATCGCTACGCTGTATGCAGGTTCAGGTCGGCACGGGCGGGCAAATTCGCATGTGCGACCCAGGGCTCGCCAGCACCGACCCACAGGGATGCTGATGCGCCTGCGCGAACCACAAGCTGGAGCCATGCTGCTGGAGGCCCTTATCGGCATCCTGATCTTTTCCATGGGCATCCTTGCCATCGTTGGCCTGCTGGCGGCTTCCACCAAGAGCGCGGGCGATGCTAAATATCGTATGGATGCCAGCCAGTTGAGCAATCAACTGGTCGGACAAATGCTGGGCAGCATTAACCGTTCGACCTCTTCCGCCCTGCAACTCGTCGCATTACAAAACAATTTCAGCAGTCCGAATGGAGCGGCCTATACCGCATGGCTGGGTAATGTGACGGCTAATCTCCCTGGCGCAGTCGCCGTACCACCGACGGTGGTCATTATTGCTACTCCATCAACCAGCTTGAACACGCCCAGCAGTCAGGCAACCATTACCATCAGCTGGAATGCACCGAATGAGGCCGCCGGCGCCCACGTTTACACAACGGTCGCGCAGATCAGATAGAGCATAGTCATGTTGCCCATTTCCAAAAATGCCCGCCACTCTGTCTCAGGTTTCAGCCTGGTGGAAATCATGGTCGGTCTGGTCATCGGCATGCTTGGCATCATCGTCATCATGCAGGTGTTCAGCACGCTGGAAGCACAAAAACGCACGACCACGGGTGGCGGTGACGCACAAAACGGGGGCGCCATCGCGCTCTATAGTCTGCAGCGTGATATCCAGCAGGCAGGGGTCGGCATCAGCACGACTGCCCTGATCGGCTGTGATGTGCAATTGTGGGCGGGCGTGACCCTGCCGGCCATGGCGCCGGTGACCATCAATCATGCGTCCATCCCGGCGGGGGATGCCAATACGGACACCCTGCTAGTGGTTTACGGTAACAGCAACAGCCCACCCGAGGGCAACAGCATCACGTCGCAGGCAGGCAGTAATTATGCGGTGCAAGCCTATGCCTCATTTGTCGTAAACGATCTCGTTATTGCAGAACCTGTCACGCGTCCTGCCCCATGCAGCCTGATCATGACCCCAGTGACGGCGGTGGCAAATCCGAACATCACGGTGCAAACGAGTGTTGCCGGAATGACCGGTGGCTCACTCTACACCATGGGTGCCGCCCCGGTTGTGCGCGTCTATGCCATACGGAACGGCAACCTGACTGCATGCGATTACATGGTGAACGATTGCAGCCTGGCAGCCAATGTTGGCAGTGTCGCCATCTGGACCCCCATCGCCAACAATATCGTCAGCCTGCGGGCGCAATACGGGCGCGACACCAATGCAGCCCCCATGACTGGCATCGTGGATAGCTTCGACCAGACCACGCCGACTACGGCCTGCGGCTGGGTCAGGGTGTCAACTGTTCGCCTTGCGCTAACGGCGAGGAATGACCAGCCGAACAAGACCGTCGTGACTGCGAATGAGCCGACCTGGTCGGGCACCATGGCCAATAACCCGAATGGCTATACCACCTCGGCTCTCGCCATCAATCTGACCACTACTGCCGTGCCGACCGGCTTCACTTGGCAGAGCTATCGTTACAAGGTGTTCGAGACCACCGTGCCGATCCAGAACGTGCAACTGCTGGGAGTGCAGACTGGATGCTAGACGCGTGCCCACCAGTTTTCGTTGCGGTCAATCCGCGTGCACGGCAGGGTGGCGTGGTGCTGATCATTGCGCTGATCGTGCTGGTAGCCATGACGCTGGCTGCGATTGCCATGGTACGCTCGGTGGATACTACCAATGTCATTGCCGGCAATCTGGCATTCAAACAGGCCGCAACCCAGGCCGGAGATGCGGGGACAGAGGCCGCCATCAGCTGGTTGGAAGCGAATACCGGTGCACCGTTGTGGGCCAATAACTATGGCAACGGCTATTCCGCCCTGCGTCAGGATCCGGCTGCCAATCAGAGCTGGGATCAGTACTGGACGACTTCAATTGACCCCAATCCGCTCACCCCTCCAGTCAATACCCTGACCTGCAGTAACAATGGCAGGGCCTGTACCTTGCCCACAGATGCCGCCGGCAACACGGTGAGCTATAGCATCACGCGCATGTGTGCAACGGTTGGTGACCCTGGTGCCGCCGGTAGCGGCTGTCCCGTTTCGATCTCTGCGGCGAATATCAACTCCAGCAGTCAGGGGGCGGGGGAAGTCGTGTTGAACTATGCCAGCCAGAACTATTACCGCATTACCACGCGCACCGTCGGTCCACGTAATACCGTGAGCTACCTCCAGACCATGGTCGCCATGTAGCAAAACCAAAAGGAGACAAGCATGTCTACCCTCAAGCAACTTAAAACTTCCCTGTTTCTCGTGGCATTGTCCGTCGCGATTAACGCACCGGCCGCGTTGACGGATATCTCCAATTCGCCTCTGATCACCGGCGTATCCACCACGGTACAACCCAACATCTTCCTGATGATGGACGATTCTGGCAGCATGGCCTGGGACTACATGCCGGATAACAGCAATAGTCCGTACTTTGGCACCGGCACCTATGGCTATGCCAGCAACCAGTGCAACGGTGTGTTCTATGACCCGACGTTTACCTACGCGCCACCGGTCACGTCCACCGGTACCAGTTATGCCAATTCCAGCTTTACTGCCGCCCCGGTTGACGGGTTTGGCGCGTCCACCACGACTACCATCGATCTCTCTGCACACTTTTCTCTCGGCCAATATACGGATACGTCGCCTACCACCAGCGGGGGCGGGGCCGCTTATTACTACAAATATACGGGAGCACAGAACACCGAGGCGCTCAGAAATTTCTATAACAGCAGCGGCACCTTCTTCAAGGAGTGCAACAGCAACGTCGGTTCCACACCCGGCAGCGGCGTATTTACCAAGGTCACCGTCGGTGCGGCGTCCGGCCCCGGCGGCACGGACGAACGCACCAACTTTGCCAACTGGTACAGTTATTACCGTACCCGTGTCTTGATGATGAAGAGTTCGGCTGGGCTGGCGTTCAAGCCCATCAGCACCAGCTTTCGGGTCGGCTTCGCTACCATGAACAATAACAAGGGCACTGACTTCGTCAATCTTGCCACATTCGACGCCACGCAGAAGTCTGCCTGGTACTCCAAGCTCTATGGTGTCTCTACCGGCAACTCGACCCCCTTGCTCGGCGCCTTGTCCGACGTGGGACGGATGTACGCGTACAAGCTGCCGAGCAACAAGCTCAATACCGTCACGGCGAATGACCCGATGCAGTATTCCTGCCAGCAGAATTACGCCATTCTCTCCACCGACGGTTTTTGGAACAGCCAGAGTGGTAACTCCAATCTGGCGGGCAACACCATCGGCCAGCAGGACGGTTCCGACATCCGTCCCATGTATGACGGTGCCACCCAGACCACTACCACTACCACCACCACGCTGACTGTTTCGCAAACGCAGTCGGTACAGAACACGACGACGACGACGCCCTGGACGCGCACCCTGACGACCATCGGTGCGGCTTGTTCCATCCCTGCCGTGACGCCATCCCATACCACCAGCGCTTATGTCAGCGACAATAGTCATAAGATGGCCCTGGGCTTGTCTGCCTCCAATCCTGATTCGACCTCCAGCCATTGTTATCAGTTGGGTGGTTCCGGAGCCAGCACGGCCTGGTTTTGCCGTGGCAGCGGCAACAGCAATCCCTTGGTCAGCAGTTCATCGGTGACGGACTCGACTGGAACGATATGGACTCTGGTGAGCAGCATGTCCGGCAACACCGGTTGCGTGACCAATAATACGGCCTTTGGTTCCGGCTACAGCAACTCCTATGGCGCCTGTCCGGGCGCGGCGGCCGTCAGCGGCCACACCGTGAGCGTGCAGAATCAGACTTATAGCCAAGTGGCCAGCGGCACTGCTACCACGGTGAACAACAACACGACGACGACCAGTAGCACGGTACAGACCATCAATGGCCAGGCCCAGCCGCCCACGATCACCACGGTGGGTCCTGTCGCATCCCAGGTTAGTAGCAATACGGCAGCCGTCTCCGACACTGGTGCGCCCGGCGGTGGCACCAGCTGGAACAATAGCGGCAGCGCCGCTTCGTCGTGCATGGCGACGTCACCGGCTGCAGGAGGCAGCACATCCGCTGCTGGCACGAGTTTGATAGCAAACAACGGCGGCGCTGTGGTCACCACTTTGTCCGGCCCCACCACTACCACGCCGGCCACCTATAACGGCAACCCCAACCCGCTGACGACGCTTGCCAGTTCGGGCGGCACCTCCAATACCCTGGCGGATGTTGCAGAATATTATTATCTGACGGACCTGCGGACATCTGCTCTCGGCAACAACCTGTCGAGTGCCACCGGCTTTGTTGGCACCGATGTCAGCACCAATAACGTGCCCAAGGGCGGGCAGGATTCCGCCTCTTGGCAGCACATGACAACCTTTACGTTGGGGCTGGGGGCGCGGGGAAAGATGGTGTTTTCACCAACTTATCAGACAGAGACCAGCGGGGACTTCTTCTCGGTGAAGAATGGCGTATTGGCCAATACGACGGGTGGTATCTGCTCTTGGCAGGCCAATGGTACCGTGTGCAACTGGCCGATTCCCAACGTATCCGGCATCCCGGAGAATATTGATGATCTCTGGCATGCTGCGGTCGATGGACGCGGCACCTATTTCAGCGCCACTAATCCAGGTATGTTGGCGCTGGGCCTGTCCTCGGCGCTAGCTAATGTCTCGGCCAGAACCGGCGGTTCTGCTGCGGCGACGACAAGCAACCCGAATGTGACTTCGGGCGATAATTTTGTGTTCAGTTCCTCATTTGCCACTGTCAATTGGACCGGACAGTTGATCCGCCAGCAGCTTGACCTGACGACGGGGCAGGTCAGTTCCAGCATTGACTGGTGTGCGGACGACACCAGCGTCGCTGCAGGGACGTCGACACAGGCCTGTCCGACACCCAATAATTTGCTTGACACCCAGGCCGCAGCGAGTCCTGCCGGTGGTTCGCGCAACATCTACATCTACAACTCGACAGCTACCAATGGCCTGATGTCATTTACCTATGCCAATATGTCGGGCGCACAGCAGGCTTTCTTCGACCAGTCTGCCATTGCCTCGTTGTCCCAGTTCTGTACCGGCGCACCGTCCTGTTTGTCGGCGACGGCACAATCCAATGCCGCCGGCACCAATCTGGTAAATTTTCTGCGCGGCGACCGAAGCAATGAAGGCATCCTGACCGACAACACCAAGTATTACCGGCAGCGTCCCCTGATCCTGGGCGACATCGTGAATGCCGAGGCCGTTTACATGAAGGCGCCACTGCATGCCTATGCCGACCCTGGGTACCTCGCTTACGTGGCAAGCCTGTCGGCGCGTCAGGGCATGGTGTATGCCGCTGCCAATGATGGCATGTTACATGCCTTCTATGCCGCTACTGATCTGATGGACAGCAGTGGCAATGTGTCGAGCGGGGGTGTCAGTGTCACTGGTGGCGCGGAAGCTTGGGATTATATTCCGTCCATGGTGTTACCCAGCCTTTATCATCTGGCAGACAAGAATTACTCCAATAACCATCAATATTATGTCGATGGCACGCCGATTGCCGGGGATATCTGCACCAGTCATTGCAGCAATGCCACGACCGCCGTCTGGAAGACCATCCTGGTTGGCGGTCTCAACGCCGGCGGCCGCGGCTACTATGCGCTGGATATCAGCAACCCGGCACAGCCCAAGGCGCTGTGGGAGTTTACCGACAACAACATGGGTTTGACCTTTGGCAATCCGCAAATAGCCAAGGTGTGTGATGACGCTACCTGCGCCACCAAGACCTGGGTTGTACTGGTTACGTCGGGTTATAACAATGTTTCCCCCGGCGACGGGGTCGGCCGTCTGTATGTCATCAATGCGGCAACCGGCGCCCTGATCCGTGCCATTAGCACCGGGGTCGGCAACACCACCACCCCCAGTGGCCTGTCCCGTATCATCGCGCAGACTGTCAACTCGGGATCAGACCAGACGGTGGTCCAGATTTATGGCGGAGACTTGTTGGGCAATCTGTGGCGCTTCGACGTTAATAATAATGTCGGTGCCACCGGCTATGACGCGCAGTTGCTGGTGACCTTGCATGATGCTGCCGGCAACATCCAGCCAATCACAGAGAAGCCTCAGGTCGGCATCTATAATGGCAACACGCTGGTGTATGTTGGTACTGGACGCTACCTGGGTGCCAGCGACCTGGTCACCACCGGCACGCAGACCATCTATGGTATCAAGGACCCGCTGACGCTGGGCACCACGCCCGCCACGGCTATCTATGCAACCAATCCCCATGCGTCGGGTAGCGGATTCGTCCAGCAGGTTCAGACCACCACGACCTGTCCGGCGAATTCACCGTCTAGCATCTGCCTGCCGGGCGAGATCGTGCGTACCAGCACGAGTAATCTGGTGAATTTTGCCTTGAGTTATGGCTGGTATGTTGATCTTCCGGATAGTGGGGAGCGCTCGTATACCGATCCAACCCTGCAGCTCGGCACACTGGGCTTCACGGCTAACGTCCCCAGCGTCAGTGCCTGTACGGTAGGCGGATACAGTTATTCTTATTTCTTTGACTATCGGTCTGGAGCGCCCGTTTCCACCTCGGTCACGCATGTCCTCTCCGTCAAGCTGGGCAATGCCCTGGCGACCCGCCCGGTCTACGTGATGTTGCCGAATAACAGCGTGGTCCAGTTGGTCCGGATGTCTGATGGCAGTACCACGACGGGTAGCGTCCCAATTGGTTCAGCCTCAGTTGGCACCAGGCGGGTATCAAGGCGAGAACTGATCACGGAATAGGCGGATGTGCAAACCACCGTTTTTGGCATGAATGCAGCATGGAGCAGCCCTGGCCGCCGGGTGTGCCTCGCCATTCTGCTGTCCGTGCTGGTCCACGCCGCGCTGTTGTGGCTACCACCGATGAAATTACCCCATGAGAAAGTCATTTCACCATCCTTGAGCGCAGGGCTTGAGCCAAGGCCGACTCTGATGGCGCCCATCGCCGCGATGGAGTCGGCAGATCAGGCAATCAGGCCTGGTGGCACTGTGGCAGCAAGAGCGCAAAAAAAAGCTGCACAGCCGATGCCAGCATTGGAAAAAACGGAAAAAAATCACGTATTTCCTACACGCTTGCAATTGGTTTTTTCTGTTTACCGAGACTCCGACCTGTTCAAGGTTGGCGAGATTCATCACCAGTTTGAGATCAAGGCGGGGCTTTACCACTTAAAATCAAGCCGCGAAACTGCCGGCATGAGTCATCTGCTCGGCCATGAAGTTCTGGTTCAGGAGAGCGTTGGCAGGGTTGACGAGCATGGTTTGAGGCCGGAGACCTTCAAGCAGGAAAATAATGGGGCAGGTGGTAACTCGCGTCTGGCAGCCACTTTTGATTGGCCGGCACAGCAACTGCATTTTTTGGCGGGCCGGGATGCGTCGCTCCCTAGCGGCGCCGAGGACATTTTGAGCTTCATGTACCAACTATCGCAAATTCCGTTGCAAGGAGAAATTATTCCGATGGCGATCAGCGATGGCACGCAGCTTGAATCAATTCAAATTGAAATTGGGTCGGTAGAGGCTATTGATACCCCAATGGGAAAATTGCGGGCTCTGCATTTACGCAAGATGCATGGCAGAAACGAGGCCTATTTTGAAGTCTGGCTGGCGCTGGAATATCGATTGCTTCCAGTAAAATTTCGCCAGGTTGATGGTGCGGGCTACAGGACAGAGCAGATTGTGGTTTCCGACATTCGCGGCACCGACGACTAGCTGTTTGTTTCATGCAAATGGTGACTTGAATGAGGGTTTGTCGTGACCAGTTCAGGATTTCGTCTCATGTCCTGACAATTTGCCTTCTGTCGACATAGCGCCTTCTGTGGGTTTCAATTAACTTCCAGCGTACGATCGGAATGTTGGCCAGGGCTTCAACTGGTATTTGGTAGACCTCGCTGTCTTCAAGGAACTGAAGTTGCGTGTCTATGGGTGGTTCGCCCGATATCGACAGGGCGCCAATATTCATGCCGACTCCAAGGACCAGGTCTTCCCGCACCGGGGTGGACAGCAACGCTGCCCCGGTATGAATGACCAACAGTTCGTCGGTTGGGGGGGGCAGGATGGCGCCTTTGCTGAAACGGACTAATTTTGCTGCCCGCACTAACTGGCTCAGGGTGGTGCAGGATACTGCGTCGGCAAAGATGCTGGCCTTGCGAAAAAAATCCATGTGGTTACGCGAATGCAGTACTTTCGGGTATTGCTCACCGCGCGTGATGAAGTCAATAAAGACATCCTTGGATAAACGCAAAGCTCTGACAAAGCTTGCCGCACGGTAGGTTTCGAGCGAGGGTGTTCCCAGTAGCACCTGAGTCTCGCCAATCATAGAACTGGCCGAGAGAATATGTCTTGAATTTTCTTTCGCGATTATAGTCTCGACTGAACCGTTCAACACCAGATAGACGCAATCAACAGTCTGGCCGACCTTGAGCAGGAAGGTCTCAGGATTGAAGGTGACTATGTCCCCATTTAGCAGATGGCGGATGGTGTGCTTGGGCGCGTCGGGGAAGTAATCGCTGAGATAGCCAAAGGCCAGATGGCGATTGGTGTCAGACGTGCCCTTGATTAGCACGTCCTTGGTGCCGAATGGGGCGCCGGAGCCTATCGTGCGCTCTTCCCGTGACAGGGGTCGGGACAGATGGGCCAGCACAATTTTTTTCGAAGTGTCGGCGCTGAAGTCAGCGGCGGCGCCATGAATCAGCCCTCCGCCGATGTCGATTTTTTTCAGGTCCACCTTTTCAAGATAGGTCGTTCTGGTCCGGTCAAACATGGCCTGGCTGATGCCTGCCGGCGCGTCATCCGGCACCACCATTTTCTGTAGCACATCAAACGAGGCAATGTCGGCTAGATGGGCGTAGCTGCGGTAGCCGCCTTCCCAAATGGAACGAAAGAAGAGTACCGTGGTTTCGACCGGGTGCGGTGACAGCACGGGCTTGACGCCCAAACCTACGATATCGTTCCACTCACCAAGCATGAGATCGCGCATCTCGAACAGGTGCGAGAATTCGATTTCGGGGATTTGCATCGCAGCAGAGAGTTTCTTCATGACCGAGCTGCGTACCATGGGTACGGCGTAATACGGAATGCGATGATCGCGCTTGAGCAGCATGGAGAGCCCGGCAATATGATCATCATGGGCGTGGGTTTGGAAAACCCCATCAATCTCGTTGACGCCGATGCCCAGTGCATTGAGTGAGTAATCGATGTTGGGTCCTGCATCGATCAGGTAGATGCGACCCTGGAACAGGACGATGCTGCCCAGGGTGGGACGATTCATGTCCCAGCCGTCACCGTCGCCCAGGTGAATGATCGAGAAATATTCTCGTTCCAGTAAATGCATGTCCAGCGTATAGGGGCACTCGTACAACTCGCCGGGGCCAAGATTGAGGTCGACTTCGACCCTTTCCAGGCCAGCAGAAAATTCGAAGACGTTGCTACGCAGCCTGCGGATAAAGATGCCGCTGCGAATTTCGACCGCGTCTTGATCCAGGAATACCGGGTTGATCAGTTCTTCGCTAGGCCTGATGCGCCCAAAGGCGAAGGCGAGCTTCATGCGCATGATCTCATCGGCCAGTTCTGGTCGAACTTCTGCCGCGATCAACTCTTCTCTGGATGCCAGGCCGTAATTACCCCGGAAAATGTATTCCATCTGCGCCATGACCTGGTTGGAAGATCCAAGCAGGGTAGGAAGGGTGCCGGTATTAGCCGGATGGTCGGGGAGGATCATGCCCTGACGGTAGAGCATTTGCAGTATCGGAAACTCGGAGCGATTGCAAACCTTGCCATTCTGGATAGGCAGGTCGGACAGCAAGATGGTATTTGGTCCGGACTCGAAACAGACGCCCGCAATCTCCATGGTCACTACCAGACCCTTGCGCATGAGATGCTTGACGGCGTCGACCGGACATCCGCAAAGTACCCGTAAGTCAGCAGACGGAACCTCGATCCAGAATATGCCAGGACTTACAGGGATTTTTTTGATTGCAGCCATGACGCAAATTATTTTTTCGCAAAATCATATAGTAGCATGCTGGCGCGTCATTTTTTTTGTTAGCGGTCTCCCCGGAGTGCAACTGAAACTGTTGGACGCCATCTAGCGGCGGCCTGGATTTGGTTTGACTAAGCCTGTATCAGCGGTGTGCGCCGATCCAGAAACAGTGTATTGCCTGGTGTTTTCTTGGCTTCTTTCTTGGCGAGCGTGGCGGCAGTCGCCACTTCGTGGTGGGAATCGAAGTGTCCGGGATCGATGCGAACCGCTCCGATCGACAGGCTGATGACGGGATGAAAAGTCAGGTTCCCCTGCCTGTCCTCTGCTTCAATGCCGTGCTTTGCGTTGTCGGCGGCATCGTAGTGGATTGGTGCCTCAATAGCGAATTTTTGCAGCAGGGTTTGGCAGCGGAGTTCCCAATCTTCGCTCTGAAACAGCACGATGAAATCATCGCCGCCTATGTGGCCGACGAAGTCCAGCGCTTCCAAGGCTGATTCCTGCAGCAAGCGCGCGGTTAACTTGATGATCTCGTCGCCCTTGCGGAATCCATAGACATCGTTGTAGGGCTTGAAATGATCCAGATCAAAATAGCAGGCATGAAAACTCACACCTGCTTGCAACAGGTGGTCTATATGTTCATTGATGGGTACGTTTCCAGGCAGCCCGCTCAAGGGATTGGCATAGCGCGCAGCCGTGATTTGCATCTGGGTGATTTCACGCAGCAGATCGTGCCCGCTACCCATGCCAATATAGTGGCCACGGTCGGTGATAATGAAGCCCGAGGTCAAGTGGTAAGGTTCCATTCCAAGAATGCGGCTGGAGAGTTCGTGCAAGCTGACAGAGCGGTCGACGATCAGGGGGGAAGCATCCATCAGCATGGTGCAACTGCGTCGGCCGAACAGTTCCTTGCCAAATTGACGAGCGAAACGGTCGATCATGGTATGACGGCTGATCAGGCCGACCGGGGAATCACCGTCGATGACAGGAATCGAATACAGCGACTGGTCATGCTCGAACAGGCTGAATACCTCTTCGTTGGTAGCGTCTGTGCGTGCCGGCCGTACATACTTTAACAGGTTGGCGACAGTGGCATTCTTGTGCAGGTAATGACTGTGCGGAGAATTGATCATGCCTGATACGCCTTTCAGGGTCTCCGTGATGCCGGGAGGCAGTTTTGTTTCAGGCCGCGACAGGGGGTGAGCAAAATGGTAGCCCTGTCCGAAGGCGACTCCCAGGTCGCGGGTCGCGATCAGTTCAGCCTGCGTTTCGATGCCTTCGGCAATGACGCGGCAGCCAGAATTTTTCGCGATCTCGCCGATGGAGCGCACGAATTGCAGCTTGACCGGATCCAGATTGATGCCCTGGATGAAGTGTTTGTCGACCTTGACGTAATCCGGGCGGATTTCAGACCACATGCGCAAACTGGAGCAGCCTTCACCCAGATCATCCATGGCGATTTCAAAACCCATGTTGCGGTAGTGCCGGGTCGCGTCCCGCAGTACAGAGTATTCAAGTGAGGATGCGTTTTCGGTCAGTTCGATGACAATGCGTTCTGGCTGTAAACCCGATTCGGTGATCCAGCGCAGCGTTTCGCCGCTACGCCAGCCTTCCAGCAGTAGCGCGTCCGGGCTGACGTTGAGAAATATCTTGCCGGGTAGCCTCAGCTCGGCGAAGGCTTTCAGTACGATGCTGCGGGTGAGGTACTCAACTTCCAGCGAGCGATTCTGTCGCTTGGCCGCCTGGAACAATGCAAAGGGCGAATGCAGGGGGCCGTTGGAGGGGCCGCGGATCAGGCCCTCAAAGCCGAAGATGGTGGCATTGCCCATCTGCACGATGGGTTGAAACACCGCAGTGAGGTGCCGCTTCCGGATGATCTCGTCAAGGCGTTCTTCCTGCTGAAAATTTTCAAACTGCCGAGCTGTGGCGAGCTGCATCATGATGCGGGTACCGGTAACCGTTGGATGGTTACCATAACCCGCAATTATTGCGTTGAGATGACAGAGCCCGCCGGCAATACGATTTTTATGGGCTAACCGAATTTCCCGGTGATGTAGTCTTCGGTCTCGCGGCGGGAGGGTTTGGTGAACATCTTGTCAGTGATGTCGAACTCGATCATCTCACCCAGATACATGTAGGCGGTGTAGTCGGACACGCGTGCGGCCTGCTGCATATTGTGCGTCACGATCAGAATGGTGTAGTCCGACTTGAGTTCGTGGATCAGTTCCTCGATGCGGGCCGTAGAGATCGGGTCGAGCGCGGAGCAGGGTTCGTCCAACAGCAGCACTTCCGGCCTGACGGCAATGCCGCGGGCGATGCACAGGCGTTGTTGTTGGCCGCCTGACAGGCTGGTGCCGGTCTGGTGCAGTTTGTCCTTGACCTCGTTCCATAGCGCTGCCTTTTGCAGCGCCCATTCGACGCGGTCGTCCATGTCGGTTTTTTTCAGGTTGTCGTAGAGCTTGATGCCGAAGGCAATGTTGTCATAGATCGACATTGGAAATGGCGTCGGTTTCTGGAACACCATGCCGACCTTGGCGCGCAACAGGTTCAGGTCCTGCTTGGCGTCGAGCACATTGTCACCGTCCAGAATGATCTCACCCTTGGCGACTTGCTTTGGGTACAGCTGGTACATGCGGTTGAAGGTGCGCAACAGGGTCGATTTGCCGCAGCCGGATGGGCCGATGAACGCTGTCACATGATTGTCCGGGATGCCCAGGTTGATATTCTTCAGGGCATGGAAGTTGCCGTAGTAGAAGTTGAGATCCTTGACGGTAATCTTGTTGGGTACAGACATGGAATTTTCCTGTTGATATTCAGGGTGCATCAAGTGGGGTGCTGTCAGGTGAAGTTCGGTCATTCGTGGCTGCCCTTGTGAAAGATGGATCTTGCCAGGATGTTCATGCCCAGCACAAACAGGGTAATCAGGAGCGCGCCGCTCCAAGCCAGGTGGTGCCAGTCCTCATAGGGGCTCATGGCGAACTGGAAGATGATCACGGCGAGGCTGGACATCGGCCCGTTCAAGTCATTGCTCCAGAACTGGTTGTTGAGCGAGGTGAACAAGAGCGGCGCAGTTTCGCCGGAAATCCGTGCCACTGCCAGCAGGATGCCGGTCAGCATGCCGGCCTTCGCTGCCCGGTAGGATACCATCACAACCACTTTCCATTGCGGCGCACCGAGGGCGCTCGCGGCTTCACGCAGGCTGTTGGGCACCAGTTGCAGCATGTTCTCGGTGGTGCGCACTACTACCGGCAGCACGATCAGTGCCAGCGCCAAGGCGCCTGCCCAGCCGGAAAAGTGCCCCATGCGATGCACCACCAACTCGTAGACAAACAGGCCGATGACGATGGAGGGCGCCGACAGCAAGATGTCGTTGATGAAGCGCGTGGTCGGCGCCAGCCAGCCGGCACGGCCGAATTCCGCCAGATAGGTGCCGGCCATGACCCCCACCGGGGTGCCGATCAGGGTCGCCATGCCGACCATGTACAGACTGCCGACGATGGCGTTGAGCAGGCCCCCCTTGCTGCCCGGCGGCGGTGTCATCTGTGTGAAGGTGCCAAGGTTGACATGGCCGATGCCGTTGACCAGCAGGGTCCACAGGATCCACGCCAGGAAGAACAGGGCGAAGGCCACGGTGGCAAAGGCCAGGGTCAGATTGAAGGCATTGAGGATGCGTCGGCGTAAATAGCGATTTTCGTCGATGGTGCTCATGACACTTTCCCTTCCTTGGTCGCGAGTTGAATCAGGAGCAGCTTGGCCAGCGCCAGCACGATGAAGGTGATGACGAACAGCAGCATGCCCAGCGTGATGAGTGACGAGGTGTAGACGTCGCCCACCGCTTCGGTGAATTCGTTGGCGAGCGCGGATGATATGGTGTTGCCTGGCATCAGCAGCGACATCGACAGGTCGTGCGCGTTGCCGATGACGAAGGTCACCGCCATGGTTTCGCCCAGCGCGCGACCGAGGCCCAGCATGATGCCGCCGACCACGCCGACCTTGGTGTAGGGCAGGACGACGTTCCAGACCACTTCCCAGGTGGTCGAGCCCAGCCCGTAGGCGGATTCCTTGAGCAGGGACGGCACGATTTCAAACACGTCGCGCATCACCGAGGCAATGAAGGGGATGACCATGATGGCCAGGATGAAGCCGGCGGTGAGCATGCCGATGCCCATGGGTGGTCCCTGGAACAGTCCGCCAACCATCGGCAGCGTGCCCATGTGGTCGTTGATCCAAGGTTCCAGGTTGTCGGCGAACCAGGGGGCGAACACGAACAGGCCCCACATGCCGTAGATGATGCTGGGGATGCCTGCCAACAGTTCGATGGCGATGCCAAGCGGGCGTTTGAGCCAGGCCGGGCAGAGTTCGGTAATGAACAGGGCGATGCCGAAGCTGACCGGTACGCCGATAAACATGGCGATTAACGCGGTCGAGATGGTGCCGAAGATGGGGACCAGTGCGCCGAATTCGACGGTCACCGGGTTCCAGGTGTCCGAGGTGAAAAAATGAAAGCCGAACTTGGACAATGCCGGCAAACTGGCGACAGTCAGGGTGAGCATGATGCCGAGCAACAGGGCAAACACCAGAAAGGCGAATAGCCGGGTGGTGTTATGGAACAGGGTGTCCAGAATTGCGTGCGTGCTGTGTGTCGTTGGTTCGCTCATGATCTGCCTGATAGGGTTCGGGAGAGGAGTTGCCCTCCCCCGATGTCTTCATGGGTAGGCCGGTTGGGGCCTGTTTAATTTACTTCCAGATGGCAGCGCCGTCCTTGGCCTTGACATTGTTGCTCCAGTGAGTCTGGATCAGCTTGACCACGTTGTCCGGCAACGGCACGTAGTCGAGTTGTTCCGCCATCTTGTCGCCCTCAGTGTAGCCAAAATTGAAGAAATTGAGAACTTCATGGGCTGCAGCCGGGTTGTCCTGCGACTTATGCATCAGGATGAAGGTGGCGGCGGCGATAGGCCAGGATTCTTTGCCAGGCTCATTGGTGATGATTTCGTAGAAGCCAGGGGCTTTTTCCCATTCGGCATACTTGGCAGCTGCGCGGAAGCTGTCGTAGCCAGGCTTCACGAATTCGCCTTCCTTGTTCTGCATGGTGGCAACTGACATGCCGTTCTGCTTGGCATAGGCATATTCAACATAGCCGATGGAGCCCTTGATGCGCTGCACATAGGAAGCCACACCTTCGTTACCCTTGCCGCCTACACCGGCTGGCCAGGATACCGAGGTATCGGCGCCAACCTTGGATTTCCATTCTTCGCTGACCTTGGTCAGGTAATTGGCAAAGTTAAAGGTGGTGCCGGAACCGTCCGAGCGATGAACGACGGTAATGGCAGCGGAGGGTAGCGCTACGCCCGGGTTGATGGCCTTGATGGCGGCATCATCCCACTTGGTGACCTTCTTCAGGAAGATGTTGGCCAGCACTTCGCCATTCAGACGTAATTTACCGGAAGGCAAGCCTTCGATGTTGTAGACAGGGACCACGCCGCCAACCACGGTAGGGAACTGCATCAGGCCGTCCTTGTCGAGTTCAGCTGCAGTCAGTGGCTTGTCGGATGCGCCAAAATTGACGGTCTTGTTCTGGATCTGTTTGATGCCGCCACCAGAACCGATGGACTGATAGTTCATCTTGACACCGCTCTTGGCGTTATAGGCCTCGGCCCATTTAGCATAGATCGGGTAGGGGAAGGTCGCGCCGGCGCCGGTGATGTCGACGGCCTGTGCTGATACTGCAAACAGCAGACCGGCGACGGCGCCAGTCATTGTACGGGTGATATTTCGCATCAATTTTCTCCAGATTTAAGGTTTTCTAACCCCGCAATGCTATTCCGTAATTATGACATTTTTATGAAAACACTCGGAATACTTGTAACGGGCTTGTCATTGCGGCAGGAAAAGTTAACATGATCGTTGAGATTAGCGCTGGTGGGGAGAAAATCATGGAACAGTTGCTGCTGCAGGTGGACGGCCTGGCCTACCTTCCGGTGTTTGCCACCAGCCTGGCGCTGGGCCTCCTTATCGGGATGGAGCGCGAACGCAGCCCTGCAGCTCGCGCTGGCCTGCGTACCTTCGCCTTGATTGCGTTGCTGGGGACGTTGCTCGCGATGCTGGCCTCGCGCATGGGTTCACCGTGGATTCTGGTGGCGGGCCTGATCGGAGTGTCTGCCATCATCATATCCGCCTATGTCGGTGACGATGATGAGGCCGACCCGGGTACCACGACGCAGGCGGCGCTGATGCTGTGTTTTTGTCTTGGTGCCGTGGTTTGGTATGGCTACAGTACGCTCGCCATCATGCTGGCCATCACGACCACGGTGTTGCTGCATTTCAAACCGGAGTTGCAGAACATCAGCCGCAATCTGACGCGGGCCGACGTGGCATCCATGCTGCAATTCGCCGTACTTACTTTTATCGTGCTGCCCATCCTGCCCAACCGAGACTACGGCTGGTACTCGGCGTTCAATCCTTACCAGACCTGGCTGATGGTGGTGCTGATCTCGGGGGTGAGCCTGGCCGGCTATGTCTCCCTGCGTCTGGTCGGTCAGCGTTACGGCGCGCCTTTGCTGGGTTTTCTCGGCGGGCTGGTGTCGAGTACGGCGACTACCCTGGTCTACGCCCGCCACAGCAGGAACGGTGAGGCTATGGGACGGTTGGCGGTGGTGGTGATTCTGATCGCCAATCTGGTGGTGCTGGTGCGTCTTGCAGTGGTTAGCAGCGTGGTGTCGCCGCGTATCCTGCCGCATGTGCTGCCTGTCTTGCTTTGCGGCTTTGTGCTGGGTGCTTTGGTCACGTTCTGGTTGTGGCGTTCCATCAGCCGCGATGGCGAAATGCCGATGCCGCAATTGACTAACCCTACCGAGATCAAGACAGCTTTGGGTTTTGGCCTGATGTACGCGCTGGTGTTGCTGTGCGCCGCCTGGCTGTCGGATTTTGCCGGTAGCGGGGGCTTGTATGTATTGGCGGTGGTTTCCGGTCTGACCGATGTCGATGCCATTTCACTGTCCAGCTTGCGACTGTTCGAACTGGGCAAGTTGGGCCAACACCAGGCGGTGACGGCGATAACTATCGCCTATCTGTCCAATCTCGCCTTCAAATTCGGCCTGGCGGCAACCGTCGGTGGCCGCGCCCTGGCACTGCGCTGCCTGCCCGGTGTGATTGCGGTTGCAGCCGGCTTGGCGGGGGCTTTGCTGCTATTGTAGGGTGCCGGAAACGGGGTGGTTTGCGGTATAATTGCGCCTTTTCAGCGCATAGACCCTCATGGAAGCAGAACAGCTTAATCTCATTGCCAATCGACTGGCTGACCTCGCCGAGCGGAGCAATGCGCTCAGGGGGTATCTTTGACTTCGATAACAAACGGCATCGCCTGGAAGAGGTCAACGGCCTGTTAGAAGACCCGGCTATCTGGAACGACAACAAGCGCTCGCAGGATCTGGGTCGTGAGCGTCGCTCACTGGAAGCTGTCGTTAACACCCTGACGGACGTTGCCAGCGGTCTCAAGGACAGTGTTGAATTGTTCGAGATGGCACGGGACGAGAACGATGACGACACACTGCTCAGTGTGCAGCTTGACGCCGAGGCATTCGAGGTGCGTGTGGCGGAACTCGAGTTTCGTCGCATGTTCAACAATCCGATGGACCCCAACAACTGCTTCATCGACATCCAGGCCGGTTCCGGTGGCACCGAGGCGCAAGACTGGGCTTCCATGCTGCTGCGCATGTACCTCAAATATTGCGAACGCAAAGGCTTTCAGGTCGAGGTGCTGGAAGAGTCCGAGGGAGAAGTGGCGGGTCTCAAGAGCGCCAGCCTCAAGGTTATCGGCGATTACGCATTCGGCACCTTGCGCACTGAGATCGGCGTGCATCGTCTGGTGCGCAAATCCCCGTTCGATTCAGGCAACCGCCGTCATACCAGTTTCGCCAGTGTGTTTGTCTATCCGGAGGTTGATGATTCAATCGAGATTGACATCAATCCGGCTGACCTGCGTATCGATACTTATCGCGCCTCTGGTGCCGGGGGCCAGCATATCAACAAGACCGACTCTGCCGTGCGCATCACCCATATTCCGACCAATACCGTGGTGCAGTGCCAGAATGACCGCTCCCAGCACCGCAACAAGGACGAGGCGATGAATATGCTTAAAGCCCAGCTGTACGCGTTGGAGCTGCGCAAGCGCAACGAGGAAAAGCAGGCGCTGGAAGACTCCAAGACTGACATCGGCTGGGGTCACCAGATCCGCTCCTACGTGCTCGATCAGTCACGCATCAAGGATCTGCGCACCCTGGTCGAGATCGGCAATACGCAAGGGGTGCTGGACGGCGATCTCGATCCATTCATTTCCGAGAGTTTGAAGCAAGGCGTTTAATTTCCTAGAAGCGCATCATGTGACACATAATTTAAATTGTGTCACAATGAGCCGGCTTGTGACTCGTTAAGGATTGCCGCTATGAAGACGTTGACCATTCGCGAGGCTCGTGAAGGCTTGAGCCACCCCGAGGCGTTGTTTGCCGATGCCGATGAGGTGCTGGTGACGCGGCATGGCAAGCCGGTGGCGCGATTGCTACCTGTTAACTCCAAGCCCAGAGTGCGCTCGATGGCTGATTTTCTTGCCGGACAAATGATGCAGGCGGTGCCTAGCGAGGTGATCGTTGGCATGGATCGAGAAGATCGTTGCTGATGGCCGGCAAGGCAATCTATATCGACACCAGCGCATTGCTCAAGCGTTATGTTCTGGAGCCCCATACGGCAGAGGTGAACGCCTTCGTTGATCGGCATGCTCCCTTGGGCATTAGTCGCCTGTCCATGCTTGAGGCAAGGTGTGCGCTGGCACGTCGATGCCGTGCCGGGCAAATAACTGAGTTGCTGGAAACCCAAGTTTTACAGGCGATCCGACTGGACATACAGGACGGTACGTTGGAGTTGTCTCAAGTCGCAGATACTCAAATTAGCAGGGCATTTGATTTGCTGGAGCAACTTCGTGCCACTGTCAGCCTGAGAAGCTTGGATGCCATTCATTTGGCCATCGCACTGGAGCGCAAAACGCCCGGTTTCGTGACCGCCGACAAGAACCAGGCCGAAGCTGCACGCCAGTTGGGCTTTACTGTTTATTCCTTTATTGCAGAAAATACACCATGACTGAACAGAATCAACAAATCTCTCAGGACGAAAGCCACATCATCATCGAACGCCGTACCAAGCTACAGTCATTGCGCGATAACGGCATCGCTTTCCCCAATGATTTTATCCGCACCCATCTGGCCGGCGATCTGCATGCCGAGCACGGCGAGAAATTGGCCGAGGACCTGGAGCCGCAGGGCGTCCGCGTGGCGGTGGCCGGGCGCATGATGTTGAAGCGCGTGATGGGTAAGGCCAGCTTTGCTACGCTGCAAGACAGTTCCAGCCGCATTCAGCTATTCATCTCGAAGGAAGCCATCGGCGAGGAGATCTATGACGCCTTCAAGAAGTGGGACATGGGGGACATTGTTGCCGCCGAGGGCGTGCTGTTCAAAACCAAGACCGGAGAACTGTCGGTCAAGGTCGATCAGCTGCGCTTGTTGACCAAGTCGCTGCGTCCGCTACCGGAAAAATTTCACGGCCTGTCTGACCAGGAAACCAAGTATCGTCAGCGCTATGTCGATCTGATCATGAATGACGACACCCGCAAGACTTTCATCACCCGCAGCAAGATCGTGGCGGCCATTCGCCACTTCATGCTGGGGCATGATTTTCTTGAAGTCGAAACGCCGATGCTGCACCCGATTCCCGGGGGGGCCGCAGCCAAGCCGTTCAAGACGCACCATAACGCGCTGGACATGCAGATGTTCCTGCGCATTGCGCCCGAGCTGTTCTTAAAGCGCCTGATTGTCGGCGGTTTCGAGCGCGTGTTTGAGATCAATCGAAACTTCCGCAATGAAGGCCTGTCGGTGCGGCATAATCCGGAATTCACCATGATGGAATTCTATGCGGCTTACACCGATTACAAGTGGTTGATGGACTTCACTGAAAACTGTATCCGCGCTGCGGCAATTGCAGCGCAGGGCACCGCCACCGTCATCTATCAGGGGCGTGAGGTAGATCTGGCCAAGCCTTTTGCGCGTCTGACCATCGTCGGTGCCATTCAGAAACACGCGCCGCAATACTCGACGGTGCAGCTGGAAGACGCGGAATTTTTGCGGTCGGCGCTGAAAAAATTCGGCGTCGATGCGCTGCCGCACCTGGGTCTGGGCGCGCTGCAACTGGCCTTGTTTGAGGAGACCGCCGAAGCCCAGTTATGGGAGCCGACCTACATCATCGACTATCCGGTTGAGGTATCACCGCTTGCCCGTGCGTCCGATACCCAGCCGGGATTGACCGAACGCTTCGAGCTGTTCATGACCGGACGCGAGATCGCCAATGGATTCTCGGAATTGAATGATCCTGAAGTCCAGGCCGACCGTTTCCGGCAGCAGGTGGAGGCCAAGGAAGCTGGTGACGACGAGGCCATGTATTACGATGCGGATTATATTCGTGCGCTGGAATACGGCATGCCACCGACCGGCGGTTGCGGCATCGGCATCGACCGTCTGGTGATGCTGCTGACCGACAGTCCCAGCATTCGAGATGTCATCCTATTCCCGCAGATGCGGCCGGAAGCCTGATCGCAGGTTGAGGGCGCGACAAGGGAGATTAATGATGGAAACCATTACGATGCAAATTGCCGGTATGGCCTGCGGCGGTTGCTCTCAGAACGTCAAGCAGGCCTTGCTGGCGCTGGATGGTGTGATTGATGCCGAGGTCTCGCATGCCAATGGTCAAGCCGTTGTTAGCTTTGATTCCGACCGGCTTACGCTGTCGCAACTTTCCAACGCGGTTAATGCCTCCGGGTATCGGGTCGCCGGCTGAATCGGGCGTGCCAGTCTCCATTCCCTAGCCCCGAGCCCCGACAGCCTGTTCCCTGTCGCCGAAACTTCATTTTTGTTTAACAGTTTTGTAACAACTGGCCGGTAAATTGCCGCACTCAAAAAGGATTCAAGGAGAGCGGCAATGCTGCAAGAACTATCTGGCCTCGAACAACAGGCCCAAAGTGCCAATTTATATTACAGCCTGGCACGCAGTCCCTATGAAGTGGCTGAGGCGCAACGACTGCGTTATCAGGTGTTCGCCGAGGAAATGGGAGCGCGCCTTAGCGGTCATGGTCGCCGCGACATGGATGGTTTTGATGCCATTTGCGAGCACTTGCTGGTACGCGACAGGGAAGGCGGGCAGGTGGTCGGTACTTACCGCATTCTGGACCCGCACATGGCGTATGAGGCGGGTGGTTATTATTCCGCCGGCGAATTCGATTTGACCCGCTTGCTGCATCTGGCACCTGGAATGGTTGAAGTCGGACGCTCCTGCGTGCATCCCGATTATCGCAATGGGGCGACTATCTCCTTGCTGTGGGCGGGGCTTGCCAAGTACATGATGACGCGCGGTTATGAGCATTTGATTGGCTGTGCCAGCATTGGCATGGCAGATGGCGGTCATAACGCAGTGGCCGTTTACAACCGCCTGGCAGAAAAGTATCTGGCGCCTAACGAATACCGCGTATTCCCTCACACACCGCTGCCGCTGGAGGCTCTGGCCGTGAATCAAGAGCCGGCCATACCACCCTTACTCAAGGGCTACATGCGTCTGGGCGCCTACGTCTGCGGCGAACCCTCTTGGGATCCTGATTTCAATACCGCCGACTTGCTGATCATGTTGCCGATCGCGCGGCTTTCCAAGCGCTATGCAAGCCATTTCATGAAGTAGTTTGGATCAGGCGTTTTTTGCCAGAAAACGATCCAGTTGCGCTGCAAATGCCTGTTGGTCACGAGGGCCAAAACTAGCTGGTCCGGCTATATCCACGCCACTGCCACGCAGCTCTTCCATGAAATTGCGCAGGCTGAGGCGCTCTGCCATGTTGTCCCGGGAATAGAACTCGCCACGGGGGTTGATTGCATGCGCGCCTTTGGCGATGACCTGTGCGGCCAGCGGGATATCGGCGGTGATGACGAGGTCGCCCGCCATCACTTCTTGAACGATGCGGCTGTCTGCCACATCGAAACCGGAGGGCACTTGTAAGGCGCGCAGGAATGGCGAGGCCGGCACCCATAGCAACTGGTTGGCGACCAGGGTGGTCATGATCTTGGCGCGCTGTGCGGCGCGGAACAGAATCTCCTTGATCACGACCGGGCAGGCGTCGGCGTCAACCCAGATCTGCATCAGTTGACGCCATTCGCAAAGTGTTCCAGCAGTTCTAGAAAAGTGTCCCCGTATTTCAATAGCTTGGCTTGCCCAATGCCGCTGATGTTGCCCATTTCCAGCAGAGTTTGTGGACGTTGATTGAGAATTTCCAGCAAGGTGCTGTCGTGGAAGATGACATAGGGGGG
>CAIJXJ010000051.1 GCA_903824575.1 uncultured Methylobacillus sp. | reverse complement strand
GTCATCCTTAAAGTAGTGCGGCAATTGCTCTTTGGTCAGCTGCACGCGTTCGGGCGGAGGGATCGACAGCTCTGGCTGGCAATCGAACACCAGCCATTGTTCAGCCTGACCGGCATGGCCAGAGACTTGAGTCCAGTCGGATTTGGTTGCAATGGCGATCTTCACGGCGTTGCTCCTTTCCCGGTTAATTTGAAACGCGATCCTGACGGCGCGATTTGATCAGTGGTCGTAGCCATAGGACTTGATCAGCGCCTTGCCCGTGTCACTTTTGAGAAATGCCACGAAGGCCAACACGGCCGGCTTGTCCCTGCCTTTGTCCAGAATCACCGCATCCTGCCGAATGGGCTTATAGAGACTGGCGGGAACGATCCAAGCCGATCCTTCAACCTGGCCGTCCTTCAGGATCTGGGATAGCGCGAGGAATCCAAGCTTGACGTTGCCGCTTTTCACGAACTGATAGGCCTGAACGACGGTTTCCGCCATGACGAACTTCGCCTGTAGGTCATCCCTGACGCCAAGTGCCTTCATGGTCTCGACCGCTGCCGCACCATAGGGTGCGGTTTTTGGGTTCACGACGGCGATGCGGTCGAAACCACCCTGGCTGAGTACGCTGCCTGACGAGACGATGAAATCCTTGTCTGCCGACCACAGGACGAGCTTTCCAAGGGCGTAATTGAATTGGCTGCCCGCAACTGCGGATCCCTCGAGAATCAGCCTGGCAGGTACCTCCTCGTCTGCCGCTAACAGAATCTCAAAGGGAGCGCCGTTCCTGATCTGTGCGTAAAGTTGACCCGTGGAGCCATAGGAAGCCCGCACTTTATTGCCGCTTGCCTTTTCAAACTCGGCGGCGATTTTCTGCATCGGCGCAGTGAAATTCGCTGCAACGGCGACGGAAACTTCATCCGCCCCAGCGGTTGGTGCGATCGCAGGGATCAGCAGGAGGAGGGCGTTTAGCAAGCGCGAGATTTTCATAATGGACACCTGAGAACATGATCTGTAACCAGTAAAGTGAATCAATCCAATGCAACCAGGAACACACTTGACGCCTTGAAGACGGCGGTCACGGGTGAGCCAACCTCAAGGCACAAACGTTTGACGCTCTCCTGTGTGATGACTCCCGTGATCACATGGTGTCCACCGGGCAGGCTCAGGGTGACTTCGGCGTTTACCGGGCCAGCATGAATATGGGACACCGTGCCCGGGTAGCGATTCCGTGCCGAGATTTGGCCCTGCTCATCGACAAGCAGCAAGATTGAAGAGGCCTTCACCAGGGCGAGTACTTCGCTTCCGATCGCCAGGCCCATCTTCTCCGTCGACTCGCGGGTGACGACTGCAGTCAGCGTCAATGCTGCGTCGACGCGAATGGTGACTTCGCTGTCGACGATGCCTTCCGTGATCGCGATCACGGGTCCGGCGAACTGGTTGCGCGCACTCGTTCTCATGGAGATGCGTTTCAATACTTGCCGCAGGCCCGTGGCGTCGAGTGCGTCGATTTGCCCGAGGTTTCCCGTGAGTATTTCGATGGCACCCTGGGATTCCTGTTCAAGTGCCCTGTAGAAGGCAATCAGGCTTCGCCCGTACGCTGTCAGTGAGGTGCCACCACCATGACGACCCCCCGTCGTTCTCACCACGACAGGTTGGGGCGCCAGGTTATTCATTTCATCGACGGCCTCCCAGGCCGCTTTATAGGAAAGGGGGACTGCTTTCGACGCCTTATTGATGGATCCGTGAAGGTCGATCGCCTCAAGCAGACGAATGCGTTTGTCGCCCAGGAAGTTGACGACCCCCTGATCGATCGTAAGTTTAGTCGTGAGTTTTGCTTGTTCGGAATTCATGTTGCGGCTCGTCAGTGCGTTCATTTGAAACTGCAGTGATCGACCGGAAATGTGTTCGATCCTGTCGCAAACCTCACACGGGTTGTTTCATTCGCTACATAACGAAATAGCCCGGAAGGCCTGAAAACAGCGTGTTC
>CAIJXJ010000050.1 GCA_903824575.1 uncultured Methylobacillus sp. | reverse complement strand
GCCCAAAAACAATGACGATTAGTGAAGAGATGATTTTTCTGTTGAAAGGCATTCCTTAGGCTCCCTTGAAATTTAGACGATGATGGTGGCCAGCACGCAGTTGCCGGTGCCACGATATTCCAGGTTGGCAAAAGAAATTCTGCGTGCCATGGCGATGCCTCGGCCGTGGTTATCCATGATTCGATCCACGCCCATCTCCAGAAAGGGATGCCAATCAAATCCCTGGCCCTGATCCCTGATCGTGAAGATCAAGCTGCGACCAGTCCGCGCGAACTTGACCGTCACGAATTTGTCCAGATATTGGGGAAGTGTGAGCCTTCGTTCAACTTCCATCCGCAGCTGGTTTTCTGCGATCAGTTGTGTTTTTTCGTCGTAGGTGATGCCAAGATTACCGTGCTCAATGGCGTTCAAAATCAATTCAATCAATCCCATGTGTGCGGTCATTCTGGAGGGACACAGACTGGAAAGCAGAGTGGCGACCTCGCGCGCCTGTTCAATCGTCCGGAAGGAAAAGCAGGCTTCTTCAAGATATTGCAGCGCCAGCAACTTGTCCTTGAAGTCATGCTCTTCCAGGATACGTTCACTGCGGTCACGCAAGGCATTGGTGGTGACTGCACGCAACACCTCGGGCTTGAATGGCTTGGACAGATAATAGAACGCCCCAGCATTCAAGCCTTCGGCAATTTGCTCCGGCATTGACGCTGCAGTCTGCAGGATGACCGGCAACAGTTTCAGATGAGGGTCAAGTTTGATTCGACGTAACACTTCCATGCCATCTATCCCTGGCATGATACGATCCAACAATACGGCATCATACCTGTCGGGTTCCGCAATCAGCTTGTCCCAGGCTTCTTCCCCACTTCCGGCAATCACCAGTTCGTAGCCCAACCCATCAAGCACTTCCGTGATCACGGCCTGGATGATGGGGTCATCATCGACCACTAATAAGACTGGCTGCTGATTGCTCATAATTTTCTTCCTGGCATTAAGTTTTGCAAGGTCTTGCGTGCAAGCTCAAAATCGAATTGTCTGATCTGCGTCGCAAGCATATCGAATGAGGAACCAAGACCGGCACGTAGAGGTTCTGAGTCGAGCAATGCTAGCGCTGCGGTATCGCTTCTAGCCAATAGTGTATCGAGTTCAGTCAGTAATTGAGATAGATTTTCAGGCGTCGGTGGAGGGGTATTTGCAATTATTTCGGGGATTGGTACAAAGGGTGCGGCCGAGGCCAAGACTGCCATTGCCTCATCAACCGCTCTCATGGTTTCGCGAATAGCATCAAGACGGCCAGACACCTGATCATCTTGTAACAAGTGTTGCAATTGGGCTGCGGTTGCCCCCAGGTGTTCTGCGCCCAGTGTGCCTGCGGTTCCTTTGAGAGTGTGCGCGAGGCGCCGGGCAGTTGCTATATCGCCCTCTTCCAGACAGGTGGAAATCTGATTCATGTCGTCGATGTGCGCTTCAATGAAACGCTGCAGTAATTCAAGGTATCTCGCGGCCTTGCCGCGCATGGCAGCCACTCCGACCGTTACGTTGAAGCCGGATATGTCCGCCAGTCGCGCCAGGGTGGCAATCGTCGCCTTGTCCAACAGTGGAGGCGCCCCGTGGGCCTGCAGGCCGGACTCGTTTCCAAGCTGATCAGGCGGGGTATTCCCGACTTTTTTTGGCAACCATTTTAGCAGGGTGGCATAGAGTGCTCCCGGGTCGACTGGTTTGCTGATGAAGTCATTCATGCCGGATTCCTTACAAGCGCGGCGGTCTTCATCGAAGGCATTGGCCGTCATCGCCAGAATGGGGATGTCGTTCCAGCCGGCCAGTGCTCGTATTTTTCGTGTGGCTTCCAAGCCATCCATGTTTGGCATCTGCACATCCATCAACACCAAGTCGTAGGGACGTCGTTGCGCCATATCCAGAGCCCTTACGCCATCCATTGCGGCATCAACCGCAAGCCCGGCACCATGCAGAAGTTCCTGCGCCACTTCACTGTTAATGGCATTGTCTTCTGCCAGCAAGATCAGTGCGCCGCTGTGGTACTGGCGCAGCTGCATTTCGGCATCGTCCGCATCAATGTTTCGTTCCGACGTCATGATGCCGTGGCCGCGTTGCAGGCGAACGGTAAACCAGAAGGTGCTGCCCGCACCGGGGCTACTTTCGACACCAGCTTCACCCGCCATCAGTTCCGCCAGATGGCGTGAAATGGCAAGTCCAAGACCGGTGCCGCCATGTTTGCGAGTGGTTGATGCATCCGCTTGCTCGAAGGAGTGGAACAGTCGCGTCATGTTTTCAGGGGCAATGCCGATACCGGTATCGGAGACTTCAAAGCGGACCAGTAACGCATCTCCGCTGTCTTCCAGCAATTTGGCGCGCAACAGGATAGAGCCGCGTTCAGTGAATTTGACGGCATTGCTGGCGTAGTTGAGGAGAGCCTGGCGCAATCGGGTCGGGTCGCCATTCAACCACAGCGGCACATCGTCGCCATCAACTTCAATTTTCAGATTTTTGGCATTTGCTGCATCGGAAATCATGGAACGCACGTTATCCAGGACGGACGCCAGAGAGAAGTCTTTTGCCTCCAGTTGTAGTTTGCCGGCCTCAATCTTGGAAATATCCAGAATGTCGTTGATGATAGAGAGCAGGTGATGCCCGGCGCTACTGATTTTGTTCAATCGATCCACTTGTTCCGGCGTGGCCTTGGTGCGAAGCAAGTGGGCCAGCCCCAGAATGGCATTCATTGGTGTGCGGATTTCGTGACTCATGTTGGCAAGGAATAAGCTCTTTGCCAGATTGGCCGCCTCGGCCACCTTGGCTTGTTGTATTGTCTGTTCGGCTTGTTTGTTCTCGGTAATGTCTTGGAAGATGCCAAGAACCCCGATAACCTGATCCATCTCATCACGTAGAGGCACCTTGGAGGTACGTAACCAAATCGTATTGCCGTCAACTGTTGTCAGTGGTTCCTCATAATTCAGCTTCTGATTTCCCGACGCTATCATTGCCCTATCGTCGTCACGGTACAACTCGGCTCGATCCTTCCACGCCATTTCAAAATCAGTTTTACCGACCACTTCGGCAGGGCTTGAATATCCAGCATCTTGTGCAAACATAATATTGCAGCCCAGATAACGCAGATCACGATCTTTCCAAAAAATACGGACAGGCACATTTGAAACTACCGACTGGAGCAAACCCCTTGCTTCACTAGAACCTTCAAGCGCGAAATTGAGACGTTGTTCACTTTCCTGCAAAGCCTTCTGCTGCTGCTCCAAGCTATCCATCATGACGTTGAATTGCCGTGCAAGAATCGCCGCCTCATCATCACCAGACAAAATCGCACGCTCGCCTAACTTCCCTCTATGCACAGCATCTGCTGCTTGCCGAATAACATCTAGACGATGTGTCAGATAACGGGCCGTTAGTGTAGAAAGAATGACACTCAAGGCAATCGCGATCAGTCCATATAAGAGGCTATTTCGCCTTACTTCGGCAAGCTGAGCATTAAAGGGGGCTCGATCCAAACCAATTCGCACCCAGCCGATTTGTTTATTGGCAAGCATGATAGGAGCAGTGACATCAATTGAACGGATAGTGTTTTGCAAAACTAGTGCATTTGGTTTCTGCGGTATGTCCGCAAGATATAGCCCCACTTTGGTCGAGTCATTGTGTGCGAGCACCTGCCCTTTAAGGTCAAGCACGATGGCATGGCGAATATTGGGGTAATGGGAGATGCCTTGGACGATTTCCTGCAAACCACTGTAATCCCTAGAGATGACCCATATGGCCGAGGATGTCGCAACGCTGTTGGCGAGTGCAGTTACCTGCGCAGAGTGTTGATCTATTTCAACTGCTTGCTGGCGACGCGTCATGTCCCAGACAAGCAGCGAGATCGTCGTGATCGCAACCAGCACCATCCCAACGGTTAATTGTTTGCGTAGGTTGCCTAGTAGAAGTTCATTGAGACGTGCAAACATCACTTACTTTCCACTCTACGAACTTCTATCTCAAAGCGCTTGATGTATTCATTAACCACATCATAGCTGGCATCATTGGCGGCATGAAAGTGTGCGGTTTCTATGCCCGTCAGGACAGACTTTCCCTGTTGCGTCTGTGCCAGATCAAGGAGGATTTTTCTGATTTGTTCGCGGATGGCCTGCGGCACATCATCTCGCACCATTACTGAGTTATTGATCAGTGATGGGGTTTCCCAGATTATCTTGAGTTGCGAAGCTTCTGCGGGGTGGTCTTTCTGGAATAAACGCCAAGGTGGCGGCCAAGTAGCCCCAGCTGAGGATTTGTTGAGAAACACATTCATGATGGATGATTCTTGAGAACCAACGTAGGCATTCTGGATGTCATGGGTAATATCAACACCATGCATGTGCAGGTAATACTGGGGCATGATGGCGGCGGCAAGTGCTGTGGGGGAGGGATAGCTCACCACTTTTCCAATTAGGTCGGAGGGTACTTTGATTCCACTATCCTTACGCACAATAAAGATACCCTTGAAATCCTCCGAGTCCCCGGCCATGGCTATAACGTGATAACCAACCTTCATTGCCTGTATGGTCTGCCATGGGTTAGGCAGCAGAATTGCGGGGTCGCGTGAGCGGAATTTCTTCTCATAGACTTGGTAGTCCCGTGAGGCTTCCAATTCGATCTGTGCACCGTGCAATTGGCGATTAAGATGATCTACAAGAGGCTGATATGCTTCGGAGAGTTTCTGAGGATTGTGGAGGGGGTGGACGGCCAATCGATAGATCGTTGTAGAAGCATCCAACGGGGTAACGCTGTACTGCATTGGCTTCTCTGCGGGAGGTTGATCGCACCCAGTCAATAGCACTGTGAAAAACAGGGTAGCGTAGGAGGCTATCCTTTTCATGACTACCCCCCCATTTTTATCCTCGATTCGATTAGGATACATAAATCCTCAAATATAGATATAGCATTTTCAGTGTTGTCTTTCGTGATCAGTCGCCCCATGATCATCATATAGTCAACTTCCTCGCTGCGTGGTGAGGCGAACCGCCAACTGGCTGAACCGGAGCTCAATCATCATTGTTGCCTGCGCTAGCAATGCATTGCCGCCATTGGCACGAAGAATTTGATTGGCGCGGCATGAATGACCGCTTCCATTTTTCGGCGCAACCGCTGAAAGTCAGCTTCTTATTTTCTTGACTGGGTCGTGAATGGCTGAGGGCTTTCTGAAACCGAGCGGATCCTAACAGCACACACCGGACGACATAATCAAAAAATGTCAGGCAACGCCCTAGTAGTCAGATTCTGTCCGGTTCGTGCTGAAGGGAGTCATTCGACCGACTAAAATCCCTTTCACTAGATGCCTGGTTCACGCTACAAAACCGACATCTCGGCATGAACAAACACCCGGAGCATAAATGACGACCCCCAACGTCTTGATGTTAAGCATGAATGAGAGTCTAATTACATGTCACAATCCATGCAAACCCCGCAGGCGGTTTTTATTGAATTTGTTTGACCGACAGGGGCATGTCATCAACCCAACCTTGGCGGCAAGTCCATTTTAACAATTCACCATGCGTTTTGAGATAGATGCGATGCATTTTTGGGATTATTCAGGATGCCATTGGTCTGACTCGATGTTAAGTCGGGTTGTGGCTGGAATGTTACTTGCCAGCCTGATAACTCCCACTCCCGCTTTTGCTGGAAAAACCTTTAGCTTTGGTGAAGATAAGTCAGTTTCAATCGATCTCGGCATCCGTGCCAGCTTTACCGATGCAGAAAATGCCACTCCTAACGGCATAACACATTCAAGCGATTTTAATTTTGATAGTGTTCGCTTTGGCAGCAGTGTGTCTTTGAATCAATACATCAAGGGCAGGTTAAGCGTTCAGAAAGATCCCAATGACAAGGTCAGAGTGCTGGATGCTTACCTGCAACTGGAATTTTTGGACCAGTTTAATATCAGGGCAGGCCATGTGCTACCGCTCAGTGATCGCGCCAATCTAGACGGCGCCTATTACCTGAACACATGGGCCTATCCCGGAATGGTTTCGCAATATCCTGCCAGATTTCTCGGCTACGATAATGGTGGGCTTGTCTGGGGAAAACTGTTTGATAAGCGAGTATTCGGCGCTGCTCACGCAATACGCTGGCTGGCCAGTCGATGCGCTGATGCATGCAGAATCTGACAAATTTGTCATAGGTCGCCGTGACCTCACTGCCGCGATGATGACCGATTGGAAGATGCCACAGCTTTTAATTGATGCCGTGTCTTTTTACGACCATCCTGAAGCTGCCGGTTTCAATGCGGGTTCGAGACAACTCAAACTGGCGATAGCCTTACAAATGGCGGATCAACTGGCATCCATGTGCATCTCCCCTGACGACACCAGTGCCGAGATGATGCCAAGAATCTATGAGACTGGTGCCAAACTTGACCTAAGTGTCGATCAAGTAATTTCAATTGCCAACCAAGCCGCAAAAGATTGGGTAGGATGGGGGAGATTGCTCAATCTAAAAACCAAGGCCGTGCCTCCTATCGTGCCTGTTAACAAAGTTGATAGTTGAGAATTTCTAGGCATGCCCTATAGAATAGATAATAAGCGGTCACCAAAGGGCAGCTACATGACCGTCACCGGTCATCTGGCCAATGCACGTGTCAGTGACCGCAAAGTCTGCCGAACTTCCCTTGATTTTCTAGCTGATAGTGGCTGAAGTGTGCCTTGGAAGCGGACGATGGGTTACAACATTACATAAGCAAGTCGATCAATTCAAATCAACACAAGAGCTACTAAGTCTTTCAAGTGGAATTCGTACTCATGAAAATAATTGGTTTTTCAGTTCGTGATTACTGATATTGACTATCGACATGGAAATGAATCGAAGCTACTAAATGATTTCCAACACACGCTTCCCGAAGATTGCCCCACAGATACTGTGGACAACCGCGACCATTTCTATGGTTCTTGTCGTTTTTGGGTTCTATGTCTATGCCGAAAAACAGGTTGACCGTGCAAATAATCAGCGGCAAATCTCCCATGAATTAGCTGATCAATTACGACAGAGTTCAGATGACTTGACCCAAATGGTCAGAACCTATGTCTTGACTGGCGACCCACTTTATAAGAAATACTATCAGGACATACTGGATATTCGTAATGGTAAGATGCCTAGACCGGCAGGATATGACTACGTTTATTGGGATCTTGTATTAGCTCAAAAATTACCTCCACCTGTTGAAAGTGGTCATGGTACGGCTCTGCTGGATTTAATGCGCCAAGTAGGTTTTAGTAACGAGGAGCTTGGGAAACTTGCTCTGGCAAAATCAAACTCGGACGACTTAACTGCCTTGGAATTCAAGGCAATGAAACTAGTTGATACATCTCGTGAGGATGCTGAGAGCAACCGAGCGGAAGCTCGGATACTTCTGTTTGATAGCTCCTATCATCAAGCTAAGGCAAAGATAATGCAGCCCATCAACGAGTTTTACGTGTTGATGGACTCGCGTACTCTTGCTTCTGTGAATGCATGGGTGAATATTGCCTTTATATTCCGCCTGATTTTTCTTATCGCCGCCTTCGGTGCAATCTACATACTCTGGCGAACCTATTCATCTCTAAGGGCAACACTTGGAGGAAGCGCCGAAGAAATCTATACGCAGATGGACAGAATTGGTCATGGTGATTTTGTAACTGACGTGCCTGTGCCGAAGGGTTTGGAAGATAGCGTCTTAGGTCGACTGTCGGAAACACAGAAGGAACTTCTCAACCTTGAAACTGAACGCAAACGAGCGGATGCGCAAGTTCGTTTGTTAATACAGCAGCAGGAAGCATTAATACAAGAGCAAGAGTTTTGCAGAAAGCACTTGATGCGCATGCAATTGTAAGCATGACTGACATGGGTGGTTCTATTACCTACGCCAACGATAGATTTTGTAATATCAGCGAATACACACGAGAAGAATTATTAGGTCAGAATCATCGCATACTCAAATCTGATGTGCATCCAGCAAGCCTTTACCAAGAACTTTGGGACACCATCAGCCATGGCAATATCTGGCATGGAGAGGTCTGCAACCAGACTAAAACTGGTAAGCAGTATTGGGTGCAGGCCACCATCATCCCGTTCTTCGACAAGAATGGAAAACCAAGCCGCTACGTTTCCGTTCGCACAGATATTACCGAACGAAAAAAACTGGAAATAATTCTGAAAGAAAGCGAAAAGCGGCTGCGCCAGATGCTGGACATGAGTCCTATTGCGGTTCGCATCAAGCGTATATTAGATAACCGCATGGTGTTCGTTAATCAAAGCTATGCCGATCTTTTCTGCACCACCAAACAAGACGTCATTGGTAGTGAGCCGATCCGCTTTTACCGCAATCAACAAGAGTACCAAGATATCTCAACACGTCTGGCTGCTGGGGAGTCCATCATCAATCATCAGGTTGAATTGGTTACCGTGGATGGACAATCTCGTTGGGTGCTGGCCTCTTACTTCCCAATGGAATATGAAGGCATGTTGTCCATTCTCGGCTGGTTCTACGACATCACCGATCTCAGGCAAGCAAGGGAGCAGGCAGAATCAGCTACGCGACTCAAATCGGAATTCCTGTCCACCATGAGCCACGAAATACGTACCCCGATGAATGGGGTTATCGGCATGACTGAATTGCTGCTAGATACCCAGCTTGATGCGCGACAGTTTGGGTTTGCCAATACCATCAAGAACTCTGCCGATGCTCTGTTGGACATCATCAACGATATTCTGGACTTTTCCAAGATCGAAGCAGGGAAGCTCGATCTGGAAAATATCCCGTTTGATCTGGTCGCAACCGTCAAAGGCAGTCTTGACGTCTTTGCCAGCCATATAAAGAAAAAGAACCTGATATTAACCAGTCATCTTGACCCGTCAATTCCTCCCACGCTAATTGGAGATCCGACAAGAATAAGACAAATTCTGCTCAACTTCATCAGCAATGCGATCAAGTTCACACCCGACGGAGAGATCGATGTACGGGTGAAATCGCAGGGAGTGAAAGACAATTTGCATCATCTGCGCCTTGAAGTTCAGGATAGCGGAATAGGTTTGTCTCAAGATGCTATTAGCAAGTTATTCAAGCCATTCTCACAGGCGGATGGTTCTGTTACACGCAAGTTCGGCGGAACTGGTCTGGGATTATCCATCTGCAAGCGGTTGGTTGAATTGATGGGTGGCGAAATAGGCGTTGTCAGCGAAGTTGGCCAAGGCGCGACATTCTGGTTTGAATTGCTGCTTGAAGGCACCTCAGATGATAACGTCCACAAAGCTGACCGTCGTTCGACTGAGCGCAAGGCTGGTATCTTGAGCCGAGAGATGCGTGAACGAGGGCAACTGCTGTCAGGCAAGCATATCCTGCTGGCCGAAGATAATGCTGTCAATCAACAAGTAGTTAAAGAATTTCTGCAACTGTCAGGTATAACCATTGACATCGCGAACAATGGGATTGAGGCTCTTAAATTATTGGAAAACAATACTTACGATGCCATCCTGATGGATATGCATATGCCTGAGATGGGTGGAATTGAAGCTACAAAACATATCCGCCAGCAAGATCGATTCAAAGAACTTCCTGTAATCGCCCTGACGGCCAGCGAAACACAAGAGAATCGTGACGAGTGTCGGGTCGCCGGCATGAATGATTTTGTATCCAAACCGATTAATCCCGTAGAACTAATTAGTGTGCTGTGTCTCTCATTGGGTGCGCATTCAGATTTAACCAATGCCCCTACAATAATGCCAGAATCCAGTTCCGAACAGCACTCCCAGAAGAATCATTTGGAGCTAAAAGGCTTCGACTTTAGCAATCTATTCAAACTGGTTGCTGGTAATCAAGAGATTGTCATCAGCCTGCTACGCACCTTCCGAGAGGATACTGAATCCAGTCTTATCGCGCTCGAAACCAGTATTAGCAATCATGATTTAGAAGCTGCACGTAAGCAAGTTCATGCCGTTAAAGGCGCAGCCGGTAACTTGGGAGCCACAGCCCTGCTTTCCGCGGCTAATGGCTTCGAGGAAACACTTAGACAGGGTGAACTAAACGAGACTGCCTATGCGACTTTCTGTAAAGAACTTCTTGCGACGAGAGAAGTGTTGGTTCAGTTGGGATCGTAGTTGTAAATTTGAATCCACCACCCTTTTTTCTAGCAGTTGGCCCGATAAAATATGAAGGGCCGGTAAGTATTCCAAAACCTTAGATTCTTCTAGGAAAATGGCTTAGATTGGGTAAGTTTGTATGACTGCTATGTCTTGTATTGTAATGGGATGGTCGCTCCTCTCGGTCAGTGGAAATATCGCATCTCCACTTTGGCACTACGATGCCGTTTTGGGTAGGGGCGACCATCCCATTACAATATCTTGCATCACCGCCGTCGGCGAGAAAAATTCGATGGGTGCCGCGTCAATGGCCGCTTCCATTTTTCGGCGGTGCTACCGAATGACAGCAAATTATTTTTTTGAATGACAGGAAGGGTCGTGAACTGCCGGTGACCATCTGAAGTCGAACGACTCCTTCAGTACATGCCGACACTGGGTAGCGAGGGCTGAGCGGCAGCCTGGATTTAAGGCTGGATACCCCACCAGCGAGGCAACAATTCACGCACTTCCGGTTGTGAATAGCGATCATCAATCAGATGAATCACGCCCCGGTCGTCCTTCGTTCGGATAACACGCCCTGCCGCTTGCACCACCTTTTGCATACCTGGATAGAGATAAGTGTATTCGTAACCCAGCCCGAAGATATTCTCCATGCGCAGCCGCATCTGTTCATTGATTTCGTTGACTTGCGGCAGGCCTATCGTTGCAATGAAGGCTCCGACGAGGCGGTCACCCGGCAGGTCGATGCCTTCGCCGAATGAACCTCCCAGCACTGCAAAGGCAATACCTTTGGACGTTGGGGTAAAACGGTTGATGAATTCCTGCCGCTCTCCTTCGTTCATCATCCGGGATTGTTGGCGGATGGGAATCTCCGGGAAGCGCTCGCTAAATAGCAGGTACACCTGCTCTAGATAATCGAAGCTGCTGACAAACAGCAGGTAGTTGCCAGGCTGTTTACGGTATTGCTTCGCCATAAGCTGCACAATCGGCATGAGGGAATGGCGACGTCGCAGAAAGCGGGTGGAGATGTGGTCAATGACTGTCACTTTCAGTTGCTCGGAAGTAAAAGGGGACAGCACATCGATGAATGGGGTTTTGTCGGGCAACCCCAGCATGTCACAATAAAAATGCGAGGGGCTGAGTGTCGCGGAAAATAGAGTCGCGGATTGCGCCGCTTTGAAACGGCCGTTCAGGAATGGCGCCGGCACGACATTGCGAATGCAGAGTATTGTGTTGTCGCGCAGCAAGCCGGAGCCTTGTTCAGACCGTGTTATATCGAACATTGAATGCGGGCCGAATGAATCGGCTAGCGTCACGAACTGTAGCGCGTCAAAGTAGAAATTTAAGAGCCCGGCGTCATTGCTCGTCGGATGGTCTGCAAGATGGTCGGTGATGCGGGTCACCACCCGTTGCAGCGAAAATTGCAGTTCTTCGTCAATGGATGACTGGACTTCGTAAGGTGCTTCCTGATTTTGAACCAGCCTGATCCAGGCCAGGCTTAATTTGTCCAGGGAAGACTTCAGCGCTTTGGGTGCACTCTTTCGCATGTGCTCAAACGCAAATTGATTTAGCTCTGCGCTGTACATCTTGCGCCCGCGCTCAATCATGTTGTGCGCCTCATCCACCAGAATACTGACGCGCCACTCGTTCATGACCGTGCCGGCGTAAAGCACGGCATACAGATCAAAATAATAGTTGTAATCCCCTACGATCAGATCGCTCCAGCTCACCAAATCCTGCGCCAGATAATAGGGACAGACCTGATGTCTGTGCGCCAGGGCTCGAAGCGTATCCTTGTCCATCATGCCACTCTCCAGCGCCTCGGTGCGTGCCGCAGGCAGGCGGTCGTAAAATCCCTTGGCCAGCGGGCAGGATTCGCCGTGGCAGGATCTGTCTGGATGTTCGCAGGCCTTCTCCCGGGCGATCAGTTCCAGTGTTCTCAGCTTGAGCTGCGGATTGGATTCCTGGATCACCGCCACAGCATCCAGCGCCAGTTTGCGCCCGGATGTTTTGGCGGTCAGGAAGAATATTTTGTCCAATTTTTTCGTGGGCATGGCCTTGAGTAAGGGGAACAAAGTTCCCAGCGTTTTGCCGATACCAGTCGTCGCCTGCGCCATCATGCATTTGCCGAGGCTGGCCGTTTTATAAACAGATTCGGATAAATGTCGCTGCCCGATGCGGAAGGTGGGATGAGGGAATTTCAGCTCAAGAAGTTGTCGGTCGCGCTCCAGGCGATGGGCCACTTCTCGATCCGCCCATGTTTGCAGTTTTTGGCAATGCCCGGAGAAATAGGCCTCCAGGGTTTCAGCGCTAAATAGCGCACTGATGGGAATTTCATCGCGGCTGGAGACGTTGAAGTAGACCAGTGCCGCGTTGATTTCCTCCAGATTGCGATCATCAGCCAGCAGCCATGCGTAAATCCTGGCCTGCGCCCAATGTAAATGCCGGTGATTCTCCGGCATGCGCTCCAGCAAGCCTTTGTAGGTCTTGATCTCTTCGAGTTGATTGAGTTCCGGGTCATAGCCATCGGCGCGGCCACGCACAAAAATGTTCTTGTATTCGCCCGTGAGGGCAATCTCAGTCTGATAGCTTGGGTTGCGGCGAGAGGTCACCGCATTGTGCCCCATCATGCCTTCAAGCGCGGTAGGGGAAGGGGTAAATCGTTGGTCGAGGTCCCCAATGCGGGCGGTCAGGTCGCACAATGCCCGGACTGAGATCACATACCGGAAAGGATCCGTCGGGTTTTCTGAAACGATCAGGCTATGATTGAGTTTTATGAAGGTTATCCTTGGATTAAAGCTTGTGCCGCAAGAGAAATTATACCAAATCAGGTTTGTTATCTGGCATTGCACGATGAGCTGAGTGGTTACTCCAGCAGACCAAGTTCTTTTCTGTCGCAACCCAGTGTTGGTAATGGCCGCGCGCTTTTTCAATGGGGTGTTTAGCCATGGGTAATTATGACATGTCAGCATCTTTGTCAGGGATTTCTCCCATCCAGAGGCCGTTGACATGATCTTGTAAGGAGTCAGGGTTGAGCTTGTGTAGAAAATCCAACAAACCCTACATATTGAGCCCTATGCTTCACGGGCAATAATTTTTTACGACCTGTTTTCAATGAGTTGCAGAATTGTATTATGGTGGCACAAGGCTTGCTTTTACTGAATCAACTCGACTCACTTGAGACATAATTCATGAAAAACTTGCCCATTTACCTCGATTACTCAGCGACCACTCCGGTCGATCCGCGTGTTGCAGAGAAAATGATTCCTTATCTGACCGAGTTTTTCGGTAATCCGGCTAGTCGATCCCATTCTTTTGGCTGGGCAGCGGATGACGCGGTTGAAGCTGCTCGCGAACAGGTGGCGACGCTCGTCGGCTGCGATCCGAAGGAAATCGTCTGGACCAGTGGTGCGACGGAGTCCAATAATCTTGCCATCAAGGGTGCAGCAAATTTCTACTCGGGACGTGGCAAGCATCTCATTACGATCCAGACGGAACATAAGGCCGTGCTCGATACGGTACGCGAACTGGAACGGCAAGGATTCAGCGCGACCTATCTGGCAACTCTGGAGAATGGCCTGGTCGACTTTGAGGCATTCAAGGCGGCTATTCGTCCGGACACTATCTTCGCTTCGGTGATGCTGGTCAATAACGAGATCGGCGTGATTCAGGATATTGAAGCGATCGGTAATCTCTGTCGTGAGCGTGGCATTGTGTTTCATGTCGATGCCGCGCAGGCGACTGGCAAAGTCAATATCGATCTGGCTAAGTTGCCTGTTGATTTGATGAGTTTTTCCGCACACAAGACCTACGGCCCCAAGGGTATTGGCGCCCTGTACGTCTCTCGCAAGCCGCGCGTACGCCTGGAGGCACAAATGCATGGTGGTGGGCACGAACGGGGATTTCGCTCCGGCACACTGCCTACCCACCAGATTGTCGGCATGGGCGAGGCATTTCGAATCGCTGGTCTGGAAATGGCAGAAGAAAACCGGCGCATCGGCCAATTGCGTGACAAATTGTGGGCTGGACTGTCTGGCATTGAGGAAGTCTATTTGAATGGCGATCTTGATCAGCGCGTCCCGCACAACCTCAATGTCAGTTTCAATTATGTCGAGGGCGAGTCGCTGATGATGGCGGTCAAGGATCTGGCAGTATCCAGTGGTTCTGCCTGCACCTCATCCAGCCTGGAGCCGTCGTATGTGCTGCGTGCCATCGGGCGCGATGACGAGTTGGCACACAGTTCAATTCGTTTTTCCATCGGCCGCTATACCACCGAGCAGGACATCGATCATGCGATCGCGCTGATGAATGAAAAAGTTGGCAAGTTGCGTGACTTGTCACCGTTGTGGGATATGTTCAAGTCCGGCATTGACTTGGCTTCGGTGAGCTGGGCGCACGGCACTGAATCCCATCGTGGCCCTGAAAAAGTGGCAGCACATTGAAAACAGGGACTAGCGGCTAGGGACTGAAAAACCGTGGTGCACCTAGTCCCTGGACCTTAGTCCCTAGACCCTAGCCCAGTTTTGACTGCAAGGAGAAATGAAATGGCATATAGCGACAAAGTTCTGGATCATTATGAAAATCCCCGTAATGTCGGCTCGTTCAATGGCGAAGAGCAGGATGTGGGTACTGGCATGGTGGGTGCCCCGGCTTGTGGCGATGTGATGAAGCTGCAAATCAAGGTGGGTGAGAATGGCATCATCGAAGATGCCAAGTTCAAGACCTATGGATGCGGCTCGGCGATTGCATCTTCATCGCTGGTCACGGAAATGCTCAAGGGCAAGACTCTGGATCAGGCCATGGAAATCAAGAATACCCAGATCTCTGAGGAGTTGGCCTTGCCTCCGGTAAAGATCCACTGCTCGGTGCTGGCCGAGGATGCCATCCGTGCCGCTATCAGTGATTATCGCAGTAAGAATATTACCGAAACTGCTGGCTACGTGGCCTGCAAATCCGCAGCGTAAATACAGGGAGAGCGACATGAGTGATATTGCCATGATGGATCCGATCATTTTTACATCCAATGCGACCAGCAAGGTGGGCGAGATGATCATCGAAGAGGGTGACCCGGCTCTGAAACTGCGTGTTTACGTGACCGGCGGTGGCTGCTCTGGTTTTCAGTACAGCTTTGCCTTCGATAACGAAGTTGCCGAGGATGACACCGTGCTGGAAAAAGATGGCGTCACCTTGCTGGTGGATGCGATGAGTTTTCAATATCTGGTCGGTGCCACCATCGATTATCAGGAAGGACTGGATGGCGCACGCTTTGTCATCACCAACCCAAACGCCACTTCCACCTGCGGTTGTGGCAGTTCGTTTTCGGTATAAACGAGGAGAATCAAGATGGCTGTTACCTTGACCGCAACCGCTGCCACGCGCGTGCAAAAATTTCTCGCCAGTCGTGGCAAGGGCATCGGCCTGCGTCTTGGTGTCAAGACCTCCGGCTGCTCCGGCATGGCCTACACGCTGGAATTTGTTGATGAAGCAGCACCCGAGGATGCCATATTTGACTGTAATGGCGTCAAGGTGTTAATCGATCCAGCCAGCTTGGTTTACCTTGATGGTACCGAGTTGGACTACGGTAAGGAAGGCTTGAATGAAGGGTTCAAGTTCAACAACCCTAATGCTCAGGCGAGCTGTGGCTGCGGTGAAAGTTTCACCGTTTAATACCATGAAATATCTGAACAGTTCCAATTACTTTGAGATGTTTGGCTTGGCGCCATGCTTTGCCATTGACATGCAAGGTCTGGAACTGTCCTACCGGCGCCTGCAGTCAGAATTGCATCCGGATCGATACGCCAGCAAGAATGAAGATGAACGTCACATGGCGTTGGCAAATTCTACAACCGTGAATGATGGGTACCGGGCATTGCGAAGTTCTGCCAGTCGCGCACAATGTCTGATCAGTCTGGCTGGATGGGAAAAGTCCAATGTTGCGCTCTCTTCAGCGTTTCTGATGGCGCAGATGGAATGGCGCGAGGCTATTGAAGAAGCGCGTGCCTCGATGGATGCTGCTGCGCTCGAAGCCTTGGGACGGAGGTTGAAACACCGGGTGGTGCAGCACGAACGTGAGCTTGCAAGTGCACTGGATGAGCGTTCAGATTTTGATGCGGCCGCGCGATACGTCAATGAATTCAAATTTTACGAAAAACTGCGCGATGAGATTGACGATGCGCTGATTGGGTTGGATCACTAATGGCATTCCTTCAGATTGCAGAGCCCGGTCAGAGCGCCGCTCCCCACCAGCATCGCTTGGCTGTGGGAATTGATCTAGGCACCACACATTCCCTGGTGGCCTCGGTGCGTAGCGGAACGGCAGAAGTTTTGTCGGATGCGGCGGGTCGCAGTTTGTTGCCATCGGTGGTTCGTTATGCGGCTGATGGAGAAGTGGAAGTGGGTTGGCAGGCGCGTGATGGTGCGGCCAAAGATCCACACAATACCATCGTCTCGGTGAAGCGCTTCATGGGCCGGGGTCTCGCGGACATCGCCGAGGCGGCGAGCTTGCCTTACCAGTTTATCGAAGCGCCCGGCATGGTCCGTCTGAAGACAGTAGCGGGAGAACTCACTCCGGTAGAAGTTTCGGCAGAAATTCTCAAGGTGTTGCGTCAGCGCGCCGAGGAGAGCCTGGGCGGCGAGTTGTCGGGCGCCGTGATTACGGTACCTGCCTATTTTGACGATGCCCAACGCCAAGCCACCAAGGATGCTGCAAGGCTGGCTGGTATTAATGTCCTGCGCCTGCTTAACGAGCCGACCGCTGCGGCAATCGCCTATGGGCTGGATAATGCCTCGGAAGGTATTTACTGCGTCTATGATCTGGGTGGCGGCACTTTTGATTTGTCTATTCTTCGCTTGACCCGTGGCGTGTTTGAGGTATTGGCGACCTGTGGCGACTCGGCACTCGGTGGTGATGATTTTGATCGCTGTATTTTCAATTGGTTGCTGGATATTCTCAAGCTGACGGCATTAGGGCCTGAGGATAGCCGTCAGTTGCTGACCGAAGCGCGTCTGGCCAAGGAACGCCTGACGGATCTGGGCGTGACGGAGATTTCATGCGAGTTGACTGGTGGAACCTTGGTCAATGCCATTTTAAGTCGCGAAGTTTTTTTTGAATTGACGCAACCGCTAATAGCCAAGACCTTCAGCCCGGTACGGCGCGCCCTGCGCGATGCCGGTTTGCAGGTGGAAGAGGTGCAGGGTGTGGTGCTGGTGGGAGGGGCCACCCGAATGCTGCATTTGCGTGCTGCGGTGGGCGAATTCTTTTTTCGCGAACCGCTCACCAATCTTGATCCGGACAAGGTCGTGGCATTGGGCGCTGCCATCCAGGCTAACGCGCTGGCCGGTAACCACGGGGGCGACGATCTATTACTGTTGGATGTTATTCCGCTTTCGCTGGGGCTGGAAACCATGGGTGGTTTGTGCGAGAAAGTCATTCCACGCAATTCAACTATTCCTTGTGCGCGTGCTCAGGACTTCACCACGTTCAAGGATGGCCAAACCGCGATGAGTTTTCAGGTGGTGCAGGGCGAGCGTGAGTTGGTGTCGGAGTGCCGCTTGTTGGCGCGCTTTGAGTTGCGCGGCATACCGCCGATGGTGGCGGGCGCAGCCCGCATTCGAGTCACTTTCCAGGTAGATGCCGATGGGCTGCTTTCGGTTTCCGCGCGTGAGCAAACGCGTGGTGTCGAATCCCGTGTCACGGTAAAGCCTTCCTATGGCCTGACTGATGCTGAGGTCGCCGGCATGCTGAGCGCCGGAATATCCAATGCCGAGTATGACAAGCGCATGCGTGCTTTGCGTGAGGCGCAAGTTGAGGCGCGGCGTTTGTTGGATGCGACTGAGACGGCGATGGCTGAGAATGGACATGAACTGCTGAGCAAGCCGGAGTGGGACGCGATTTGGCGCAAGATTTATGAGTTGGCCGAGATGCTGTTGCTGGGAGACTCCAATCGTCTGGATTCATTGCGTCAGTGTACGGAAGCGCTCAATACCAGCACTTCCATTTTTGCCGGGCGTCGTATGGATGCCTCCATCCATCGCGCATTGTCAGGAAAACAAATTGAGAGCATCGATCTATGACCCAAGTGACTCTGCTGCCGCATCCCGAGATTTGTCCGTCCGGCCTGGTGTTTGAAGCAAGGCCGGGACGTGTGCTATGTGACGAGCTGATGGCCGCAGGGGTGGAGATCGAACATGCCTGCGATGGGGTTTGCGCCTGCAGTACCTGCCACGTCATCATCCGTGAAGGCTTCTTCGCTCTGCCAATAGCTGCCGAGGATGAAGAAGACCAACTTGACGAAGCCTGGGGCGTGACTCCGAATTCGCGCTTGGCTTGTCAGGTCAAGGTCGGCCAGACTCCGCTAGTGGTCGAGTTGCCGCGTTACAGCCTCAATCATGCGCGAGAACACGAATAAACTTCAGCTCAAGTCTCAGCGTGCCAACCGCATAAACCATTCCCTGTCTGACAACAACCACACGCGACATCATCACCGGCGCGCGTTTCTGAACGTGGCCAGTGTCGTGCGCGGGCAGGCATTTTTTATTTTTTAATGAGGGAGAACAGCATGGCAGTTATTGATCGCGTCCTGGTGGGCGAAGCGCTAGTGATCGAAAATCGTCCGGACGGCAACGGCCTGGATTTACTTAATGTGGCCCATATCGATCTGATCATCGGGCCGCGCGGCTCGGCTGCGGAAGATGCGTTCTGCCGCACCCTGACGGACCAGAAGCAGGGCGTGAACGGTTTGCTGGCAGTTGTTGCGCCTAATATGATGGCCAAGCCGGCAACGGTGATGTTCAATAAGGTCACCATCAAGAACGGTCGTCAGGCAGTGCAGATGTTCGGACCCGCACAGCGTGGCGTTTCCATGGCCGTCATGGACTGCGTAGCGGACGGTACGATACCGCTGGAAGAGGCAGACGATGTCTTTATCTGCGTCGGCGTGTTCATTGATCATAAGGCAGACATTGACGAGCGTATTCAGGAGTGGAATTACCGGGCCACTCGTCAGGCTATCAAGAGCGCCGTGGCAAAGGAGCCAAAAGTGCAAGACGTTCTGGCCAAGTACAAGCAATCAGCCCATCCGTTCCAGGCAAAATAGCCAGTTTTTTTCATCAGACGATTGAATGGTTTTCGGCTAGCGCAGGCGGCCCCGCCTGTAAGGTCGGCGAGTGGCCCAATGACCTTGCTTGCAGGCGGGGCCGCCTGCGCTACGAACCCTGTTCTATGATCACGGCCTACGGTTCTGGGCTGACTGGCGCAACACATGTCAGCCCTCACTCTTTTTTGTCGTGTTCCAGACACAGGGGTGGTTGGCTTAAATGTTGATTAACTGTATGTAACTACAGGGAAAATAAATAAATATTGGTGTTGGCACGGTGAATGCTTCTGTTAGGTTGAGTCAACAATCGAGCCTGACATGCACATCGTTCCTCCTGTCATTAACGATACTACTTTGCGCGATGGTGAACAGACCGCCGGGGTGGCGTTCAGCCGTGCGGAAAAGCTGGCGATTGCACAGGCTCTGGCTAATGCTGGAGTGGCTGAACTGGAAGTAGGTATCCCGGCCATGGGGGACGCGGAAATCGGCGATATCCGGGCCATTGCCGCACTCAATCTCCCCAGTCGTCTTATGGTATGGGGACGCATGACGGGTGCAGATCTGGCAGCTTGTGCCAAGTGTGGCGTGGAGGCGGTCAATCTTTCACTGCCGGTCTCCGATTTGCACATTGAAAAAAAATTACGCCGTGATCGTTCCTGGGTGCTGGCGCAGGTCGCTTATTTCGTGCGCCAGGCGGTGGATCTTGGTCTGCAGGTGTCGGTGGGTGGGGAAGATGCTTCGCGTGCCGACCAGGACTTTGTCCTGCAAGTCCTTGAAATTGCCCAGGATGCCGGGGCAAGACGTTTTCGCTATGCCGATACGCTGGGTGTGCTGGATCCGTTTCAGACGCATAGGAGCATCTCTCGCCTGGTCGCCGCGACTGATCTGGAAATTGAAATGCATGCGCATGACGATCTGGGTCTGGCTACGGCTAATTCCCTCGCCGCCGTGTTGGCCGGTGCCAGTCATGTCAATACCACGGTCAACGGCTTGGGCGAACGTGCAGGCAATGCGCCACTGGAAGAAGTGGTGATGGCATTGTGGCGGCTTCATGCAGTCAACACTGGCGTTGACATGCAGCATTTCCCCTTTATTTCACGCATGGTGGCGGAGGCCTCGGGCCGCGCCGTGGCGCTCAACAAGAGCATCGTCGGCGCGGCGGTGTTCACGCATGAGTCCGGCCTGCATGTGGACGGATTGCTGAAAGACCCGGCTATTTATGAAGGGTTTGATCCGTCGCAGGTGGGACGCGATCGTGTCATGGTGCTGGGTAAACATTCCGGTAGCCACGGGGTGAAGCACGCTTATGCGCAATTGGGTATCAGCCTGTTGGACGAGGAGGCACCACAGGTGCTGGCACAGATTAGACAGTTTGCCAACGCTACCAAGCGCAACCCCCAATCGGCAGATTTAATGCGCATGTATCTTGATACGGTGCAGATGTCAGTGCCGGGACAATAGGACACAGTATGCGACCACCTACCCTGCTGCAATTGTTGCGTGAGGATTTGCACTGTGTTTTCGAGCGCGACCCGGCGGCGCGTAACCGGCTGGAAGTGCTGCTGACTTACCCTGGATTGCACGCCATCATCGCGCATCGTTTTTCTCATATTTTGTGGTTGACGGGATTCCGCTTTGCCGCACGCTGGTTGAGTTACGTGAGCCGCATGCTGACTCAGATTGATATTCATCCGGGCGCCACTCTGGGTCGGCGATTCTTTATTGATCACGGTTGCGGCGTGGTGATCGGCGAAACGGCAGAAATCGGTAACGACGTGACCTTGTACCACGGTGTGACGCTGGGCGGCGTGTCGTGGAACTCTGGAAAACGCCATCCTACGCTGTGTGACGGCGTGATGGTGGGTGCCGGTGCCAAGATCCTGGGGCCGGTCACGGTAGGCCAATTGGTGCGGGTGGGGGCCAACTCGGTAGTGATCCATGACGTTCCTGACGGCATGACGGTGGTCGGTATTCCCGGTCGCGTCGTGTTGCCTGAAGACCAGCGCCGTCAGCCGCAACGCGGTATCGATCTGGATCACCACCTGATGCCTGACCCGGTGGGCCGGGCTGTGGCAAGTTTGCTGGAGCGTATCGACCATCTGGAGTCGCAACTGGAGATGCTCAGGCGAGAGCGGGAGGCCGGTGGTCAGGAACTGGTAGATGCTGGCACCCCGGTCAGTCGCGCACGCATGGTCACCTTACATTAAATTTTCAACCTGGAGCCATCATGACTCAACTACTCGATACCTTGCAAAAATTTTCTGCAGCTGAAGAATTCTTCGATTTCCTGAGGGTCGATTACGTCCCGCAGGTAGTCCACGTCAATCGCCTGCATATTCTTAAACGCTTTCAGCAGTACCTCAGTCGTGATCCGGTACCGCCAGGACTGTCAGAAGCTGATGAGCGCATCGCCTACCAGGCCAAGCTGCAGTCGGCCTATCAGGATTTCGTGCAATCCGACGCCGTCACCGAAAAGGTGTTCAAGGTGTTTCAGGACAAGGCGGGAATGCAGACGGTGAGCGTGCAAAAGCTCCAGGCATCGTTAAACGACAGACATGTCTGATTGTCGTGTTTGCGACAAATCCGGCACCCCCGGTACTTGTTACTAAGTTATTGAAATTGTTATAAAAGTATAGAAATTTTCAGGGTGGCATAGAGGTTGCTGTAGTCAGCTTAAGGCAATCCACGGAGTAAGACATGCATATCGTCGTCTGCATCAAGCAAGTGCCGGATAGTGCGCAAATTCGTGTGCATCCGGTGACCAATACCATCATGCGCCAGGGCGTGCCCGCCATCGTCAATCCTTATGACTTGTTCGCGTTGGAAGAAGCGTTGCGACTCAAGGATCAGTACGGTGGCCGGGTGACAGTGTTGACCATGGGGCCGCCGATGGCGGAAGCCGCCTTGCGCAAGGCCATTTCCTACGGGGCTGACGATGCTGTGCTGGTGACTGACCGCGTCTTCGCCGGTTCCGATACGCTGGCGACCAGTTACGCGCTGGCGTCCGCCATTGGCCAGATTCACAAGGATATGCCGGTCGATCTGGTATTTACTGGCAAGCAGACTATTGACGGCGACACCGCCCAAGTTGGTCCCGGCATCGCCAAGCGGCTGGACATGCAATTGCTGACCTATGTGTCCAAAGTGCGTTCACTCGACATCGATCACAAGGAAATCATCGTCGAACGACGTTCCGAAGGTGGCGTTCAGGTGCTCAAAACCAGTATTCCCAGCCTGATCACGGTGCTGGAAGGCAGCAATGAAATGCGTTTCGCCACTATGGCCAACATGTTTCGCGCGTCCCGCTACCCGGTGAAGGTGTGGAACAAGGAACTGGCCGGCATCGAGGACCCGACCAAGACCGGACTAAAGGGTTCGCCTACCGTAGTTTCCAAGGTGTTCGCGCCGACGCCGCGTGCAGTCAAGGCTGAGATCATCCAGTGCGAAAGCGATGATCCCAAGGACTTGAGCGTGACTTTGCTGGCCAAGATGTTTGCTAAGCATCCCAAGCTGGAAAAAGAAATCGCCAAGCGTGCAGCATGAACCAGAAAAGGCTAAATCCATGAGTGAAGCTACCGAAACTAAAAAACCCGCTGGCAAGAAGCGTTTCGAGCTGGACGACAGGCTCAAGGCTTACAAAGGTATCTGGGTATTCATTGAACACGAGCGTGGCACGATCCATTCGGTTTCGCTGGAACTTCTGGGCGAGGGCCGCAAGTTGGCCGACAGTCTTGGCGTGGAACTGGCCGGGGTGGTGATGGGGCCACCGGGCGAGACCACCCGCAGTTTCTGCCGCGAGGCCTTTTTCCATGGTGCCGATCTGTGCTATCTGATGGAAGATCCCCTGCTCACCGACTATAGGAACGAACCCTATACCCGTGGCATGACGGATCTGGTCAACAAGTATCAGCCGGAAATTCTGCTGCTGGGGGCGACCACATTGGGGCGGGACTTGGCTGGCAGTGTGGCGACTACGCTCAAGACCGGACTGACGGCGGATTGTACCGAGCTCAATATGGACATGGAAGGGCGTAGCCTGTTGGCGACGCGCCCCACTTTCGGCGGTAGTCTGTTGTGCACTATTCAGACCCTTAATTACCGTCCTCAGATGGCCACCATCCGGCCGCGCGTGATGGCCATGCCGGATCGGGATAACGCGCGCAGTGGTCGCATTGTGGAAGACGCGCTGGGCATGGTGGAGTCATCAATCGTTACCAAGGTGTTGGAATTCATCCCGGATGAAATGCAGGACAAGCCACAACTGCCATTCGCCGACATTATTGTTTCCGGTGGTCGTGGCATGAAGAAGCCGGAAAATTTCAAGTTGATTTGGGATTTGGCCAAGGTGCTGGGTGCTGAAGTGGGAGCCACACGGCCGGTGGTTCAGTCTGGATGGGTCGATCTGGAGCGTCAGGTCGGGCAGTCGGGCAAGACGGTACGTCCAAAGCTGTATATTGCAGCCGGAATTTCCGGGGCGATCCAGCACCGGGTTGGCATGGATGCCTCGGATGTCATTATTGCCATCAACAATGACCCGAATGCACCGATTTTTGATTTTGCCCATTACGGCATTGTTGGCAATGCCATGACCATTTTGCCTGCGTTGACCGATGCTTTCAGAATTCACTTGGCAACAGCCAGAAAGGCAGGTTGATCGTGTCGGAAAAGTTTGATGTCATTGTTGTCGGCGCCGGACCTTCGGGCAATGCGGCAGCCTACAAGCTGGCGAGCGCAGGTCTGTCGGTGTTGCAGATCGAGCGCGGCGAGTCCCCTGGATCGAAGAATGTGCAGGGCGCCATCCTCTACTCGGACGCACTGGAAAAACTGATCCCGGACTTCCGCGATGACGCGCCGTTGGAACGCCATGTGATCGAGCAACGCATGTGGGTGCTCGACGATGATTCCTATATCGGCAGTCATTACCGCTCCGAGGTGTTCAATCAGCAACCCTACAACCGTTACACCATGATCAGGTCGCAGTTCGACAAGTGGTTTTCGGAACGGGTGCAGAAGGCTGGCGCACTCTTGATCTGTGAAACCACGGTGGATCAGCTGTTGCTCGATGGCAATCGTGTGATTGGCGTGTTGACTGACCGCCAGGGTGGCGAAATCTATGCCGACGCGGTGATCCTGGCAGATGGTGTCAATTCTCTGCTGGCAAAGAAGGCAGGCTTTCATCCGGAATTGCATCCCAAGGACGTGGCGCTGGCGGTCAAGGAAATCCACTTCATGCCACAGGAGTTGATCGAACAACGCTTCAACGTGACGGGTGACGAGGGTGTGGTCATTGAGATGGTGGGAAAAATTACCCAAGGCATGATGGGAACCGGTTTCCTCTATACCAATCGTGAGTCCATCACCATCGGCGTCGGTTGCATGCTTTCCGACTTCAAGCAGCAGCAGATCACGCCTTACGCTTTGCTGGAACAGATGAAGGCGCATCCGTCGATCAAACCTCTGCTGCAGGGAGGCGAGATGAAGGAATACACGGCCCACCTGATTCCGGAAGGTGGCTTCAATGCCGTGCCTGATTTGTATGGTGACGGTTGGATGATCGTGGGGGACGCCGGCATGTTCGTCAATGCGGTGCACCGTGAGGGCTCTAATCTGGCGATGACGACCGGCATGCACGCAGCCGACACGCTGATTGAACTTAAAGCCGAGGGTCGGGAATTCAGCGCAGCCAACCTCAAGCGTTACAAGACACGTCTGGACGAGAGTTTCGTGATGAAGGATCTGAAGAAATACAAGAACATGCCGGACGTGTTCCACACCAATCCGCAATTCTTCAATGATTACCCCGAACTTCTTTCCAAGGCCGCACGCACCATGCTCACGGTGGATGGCGTGGACAAGAAAACCAAGGAACGTGAAATCCGCAGCAGTTTCCGCAAGCGCCGGTCCCTGTTCGGCATGCTGGGAGACACGTTCAAGTTATGGAGGGCATTCGAATGAGTATCGTGGTCAAGGTCGAGGAAAAACTGTTCCAGAATCGTTACAAGGTAGATTCTGGTCGTCCGCATATCAGCATCATCGATGAAGACAAGTGCCGGAGTGGTTGCGAGAACCGTGCCTGTGTCGTGTGCTGCCCGGCTGGATGCTGGACCCTGGAAGGTAACGGCCAGGTGACAGTGATCAGCGATGGCTGTCTGGAATGTGGCACCTGTCGCATCATCTGCGATGATCACCGCAATGTGGCCTGGGAATACCCCAGAGGCGGCTATGGCATTTTGTTCAAGTTTGGTTGAGCGAGCAGGCGCAACATGAATAAGCCGGTATGGCTGTCGGAGCGGGTGCAATGGATTGGCGCGTTCGATCCTGACATGCGCAGCTTCGACGTGATCCTGAAGACGCCCAATGGCACCACCTACAACGCCTATTTGGTGCGTGGCAGCGAGGGCGTGGCGGTCATCGATACGGTCAAGGCAGAGTGTGCGGATCAGTTCTTCGCGCGACTGGAAGCGGTATGCACTTATGCAGAGATCACGACTATCGTGCTCAATCACCTGGAGCCGGATCACACTGGGGCCCTGCCGGAACTGATGCGGCGGGCACCGCAGGCGCGGCTCTATATCTCACAATCGGCACAGTTGATGTTGAAAGCACTGCTCAATCGGCGTGATCTGGATTTTACTGCCGTCAGCACTGGCGACAACGTGAGCTTGGGTGACCGCAACTTACGTTTTCTGCACACGCCTTATTTGCACTGGCCGGATACGCAATGCACCTACCTGGAAGAGGAATGCATCCTGTTTTCCGGCGATGTGTTCGGCTGCCATTTTTGCGATGAACGATTGTTCAACGACAAGGTGGGCGACTTCCGTTTTGCTTTTGAATATTACTACGCCCGTATCATGAGGCCATTTCGTGAGCATGTGATGAAGGCGCTGACGCTGATCGATCCTCTCCCGATCAACATGATTGCCCCCACCCATGGCCCGATATTGCGTGATCAGCCGACACGCTATCTGCAGCGTTACCGCGAACTGAGCGGGCAGCGCCTGCACAAGGAATTGAATGCGGGCGAGAAGACACTGATCATTTTCTATATCAGCGCCTATGGCAGTACCACGCGCATGGCACAAGCTATTCGTGACGGCGCCGAACAGGTGGCCGGAGTGCGGGTGTCGTTGTATGACATGGAAGGCGGAGATGCCGACTTGTTCATTGATCTGGTGGAAGATGCCGATGGCATCCTGATTGGTTCGCCCACCATCAATGGTGACGCGGCTAAACCGTTGTGGGATCTCTTGTCTGCGTTTTCCATGGTCAACGTGCGTGGCAAGTTGGCCGGTGCGTTTGGCTCTTACGGCTGGTCTGGCGAGGCGGTGCAGATGCTGGAGGGCAGGATGCGCGGACTGAAGATGCGGGTGCCGCTGGACGGTGTTCGTGTCAAGCTGATTCCGTCGGCAGAGGAACTGGAATTGTGCGTCCAGCACGGTCGTACCGTCGGCGAGCACCTGACGGGTAGCAACGCGCCGCGCGTCATTGACATGGCAGATCTGCTAGCGTCCAGGCAACCGGAAGTCGAATCGAATGCAACCTTAACTAGGGAATAAGCCCATGGCTAAAGCAAAAGTCACTTTTTCAGATGTCAACGTGACGGTCAACGTCCCGGTAGGCACCCGTATCATTGAACTGTCGGAGGCGGTCGGTTCCTATATTGCCTATAACTGCCGCGAAGGCGATTGCGGGGTATGTCTGTTCGAGGTCATCAAAGGCCGCGAAAACCTGTCTGAGTTGTCGGATCAAGAAAAAACGGTGTTGCGTGCCCATTTTCAGGAAATCATGGATGGCTGGCGCGCCATCGGCGATCTGGATAAGCTGCAGGCCAGAATGCAGCGGGAGAATTTCATCGGCAAGCACTGTCGTCTCGCCTGCCAGACCCAGGTTTTTGGTGACGTGATCGTCGCACCCTTATAAGGAGGAATCATGTCCAAATACAATATTACTTTTGCCGACATTGGCGCTACCGTGAGTGTGCCACGTGGTACGCGCATCGTCGAAGTGGCGGAAAAGGTCGGTGCCAGCATCCCCTTTGGTTGCAAGGAAAATGACTGTGGCGAGTGTCTGGTCGAGGTGCTGCAAGGCGTCGATAATTTGTCCACGCCATCGGCTCTTGAAATCGAATTGTTGAAACAGAAATTTGCCAAGCCCGGTTGCCGGTTAGCCTGCCAAGCCATGGTGCAGGGTGACGTGACACTAAAACCGGCCTAATCCACTCTCAGGAGCTTTTCATGCCAAAACCCACCAAGCACGTGTTTGTCTGTACCCAGTCCCGCCCCGCCGGACACCCCCGCGGCTCCTGTCAGGCCAAGGGCGGCAGTGAGGTGCTGCAGACCTTCTGGCAGCAGATGCAGGCACGCAATCTGTTCGACCAATTTTCTGTGACATATGCCGGTTGCTTAGGGCCTTGTGACAGTGGCCCTAACGTGCTGGTTTATCCCGAGGGTGTTCTATACAGCGGCGTTTCCCCTACTGACGTGACTGCGATTATCGATGAGCATTTGCTGGGAAATCAAGTAGTCGAGAGGTTGAAAGCACCGGACGGTGTCTGGTAAGCAATACTGGTCTGGTATCGTTGCCAATGATGACTTGCCGCCGCGTGTGGCAGGCTACCTTGCAGCGGCATCGGAAGCCCACGATTGGCGCGAGGCCGAAGCACTGTTGTTGCGGGCGCAGGTTGCCGATCCTGACTGCCTGCATGTGTATTTCACGCTGTATAAACTCTACTTCAATCACAAGCGCTTAGGCGACGCTGAGCGTGCCGCCTGTCTAGCACTTGACGCCGCCGCCCGCCTGGCAGGGCTTCCGTCCGATTGGCGCATGATGGATGTCAATAGCTGCGACTGGTCCGAGGATCATTCGCCTCAGCATTTTTACCTTTTTAGCTTGAAGGCGCTGGCCTTCATTCGATTGCGACAGTTGCGCACGCAGGATTGTCTCCAACTACTCGAAAAATTGCGTGAGATCGACCCGCAGGATTCTGTCGGTGCCTCGGTGATTGAGGCTTATGCCGAAGGGGTCGCGGCATGACGGTTTTAAGCGGGGCCCTGCTGAATATTCTCGACGATGCCGGTGTTGCTGTTTTGACGCTGACCGAGGGGCTGGGGCCTGAGGAGTTTTTCTCCAGTCGCCTCACGCAGCGGGAGGTGTTGAGGCAGATGCAGGTGATGGCTGATACTTCAGCCAATGTGCCGGAGGAACAGAAACAGCAGTTGATCGAAATCGACTGGGCTGGCTGGAGTCTGCTGGCTACACAGCTAAAACTGGCGGGAAGCGATGGGCGCGAAGCATTGTGGTTCGGGGTTAACTCGTTGGTGCCCGCTACGCTGATGTGGTTGCGGTTTTACCATAAGACCAGTCCTGATCTATTTGCAGTGATGCCTTGACCCGGTTCAATTGTCACATACACGACAATGATGAGAAAAAACGCCTGACGATTTTTTGAGGCAGGTTGTAACGCATTGTAATAATTTACATTATTTTTTTGGCATGGTGCTTGCTAGTCGTTTTTCAATCGATATAAACTCGTCTTTATTTCGAAAGTCACTGGAGCGAATCATGACAAACGGATCGGAACTGAAGATTGTGGGCTCGTTATGGCTGGGCCAGAACGATCAGAATATGCTGAGCGACAAGCGTGTTGCGTTGTTGGAGAAGGTTGGTGAATGCGGGTCAATCACCCAGGCGGCAAAATTGTCCGGATTGAGCTACAAGGGTGCGTGGGACGCGGTAGATGCCATGAATGGCATGTTTGACGAACCGCTGGTTGTGACCATGACTGGTGGAAAGGGTGGTGGGGGAACGCAACTCACCGCAACCGGGGTGCGCATCGTCGATACCTATCGCGCCCTGCGTCGTGAACAGAAGCATTTTCTCGAAGCCGCGAGTGCAGGCATTGAGGATTTTCATAATGTGTATCAGATGATCAGGAAACTTTCCGTGAAAACCAGTGCTCGTAATCAGTTCTTCGGCAAGGTCAGTGCAATCAAGTTGGGTCCGGTCAATGTCGAGGTGGAATTAAGCTTGACCGGGGGCGATAAGATTCATTCGGTCATCACCCATGATGGCCTGGAGGGCTTGAATCTCAAGATTGGCAGTGAGGCCTGGGCTCTGGTCAAGGCCAGTTGGATCATTCTCACGCTACCGGAGGTTGCCGACAAGGTCAGTGCCCGTAACAAGCTTGTGGGAAAAATTTCCCGGATCACGCCAGGCGCTGTGAATGCCGAAGTGGTCATGCGGCTTGATGGTGGAAATACCATCAGCGTAGTCGTCACCAATGACAGCGTGACCAGCCTGAATTTGGCACTTGATGTTGAAGTCTGCGCCGTGTTCAAGGCCAGCAGCGTGATACTGGGCGTCACGGATTAAAGTTGTACCATTTGTCTATCGCTATATATTTAACTTTATTTCGAATACTATTTTTAATAAGGGAATTAAAATGAAACAGGGATGGAAATTAAAAAGCGGCTTGCTGCTTGCCATGATCGTAAGCTCGGCTTATGCGGATGACGGCGCTGATGCCCGGATCACACAATTGCAGAAGATGCTGGAACAACAGCAGAAGGCCATGCAGGAACAACAATGGCAGCTAAAGGCGATGGCCGATGAATTGAAGGCCTTGCAGCAAAAGTCGGAGGTGGCGGCAGTGGACAAGGAGGCTCCTGTAGTAAAAGCCGGAGAAAAAGGCTTCGGCATTCAATCCGCAGATGGTAAAAATTCCATCAATCTGCATGGCACAGCACAAATCGATTACCGCAACATTGAGTCCGGTAGTGCGATCGGAACCAGCAGTGGCCTGATCGTCCGCAAGGCGAGGCCGTGGATCGAAGGGACCTTGTTCGGTTGGATCGACTACCGATTGACACCGGAATTTGCAACAACAACAGCCAATGCGGCAACGGTGAGTGCCGGCACCACGACCGTCAATAATTCGACGACACTAGGCACACCGGAAGTGATAGATGCCTTTGCCGACTTCAAATTTCAGCCCTGGCTTAAACTGCGCGCCGGCAAGTTCAAGCCTTTCGTTGGTCTGGCACGTTTGCAGTCGGACACGGATGGCAAATTTCTCGAGCAAAGTTTCGTCACGGCCAATCTGTTGCCGCAGCGCGATGTGGGTTTGTCGCTGTTTGGTGATGTTCTGGACGGTCGCCTGAATTATGCTGTTGGCGTCTCCAACGGTGTCATCGATGGGGGGGATCAATCGGTCGCGTTGGATAACAATAACAACAAGGAATTCACAGCACGTTTGTTTGCACAGCCTTTCAAGGGCAAAGAGAGCTTACTGGCGGGCTTGGGCTTCGGTCTGGCCGGCACCACCATCGACCAGCAGGGCACAGCGACTAATACGCAACTGCCCGCCTACAAGACCTTCGGCCAGAACAATTTCTTCAGCTATACCACCACCAGCGGATCGGCAACTTATGCTCACGGCCAGCGTAGTCGCTGGTCACCACAGGCGTATTACTACTTCGGGCCATTTGGTTTGATGGCAGAATATGCCGAGGAACATCAGGAAGTGAGCCGATTAACCAATAATCAAACCTTGAATCATGATGCCTGGCAAGTGACAGCCTCCTATGTTCTAACTGGCGAAGAGGCATCTTATGGCGGAGTCAAGCCAAAGCAGCCGTTCAGTCCGGATGGCAAGGGCTGGGGCGCGTGGGAAGTCGTAGCACGATATAACGAGATAAATCTGGACGGCAAGAGTTTTGTCGGAACCAATGGCCTTACGACGGGCTTGAATCCGGTGGCTAATCCAACGGCCGCCGCAAAGAGCGCTGAGGCCTGGGGGGTAGGTCTCAACTGGTATTTGAATAATTACTCAAGATTCTCGCTGGACTTCGAACAAACCGATTTCGTCTGGGGCGGTGGTGGTACGGTGGCACGTCCGCTAGATCGCCCTGCTGAGAAGACCATGATTGGACGCTTGCAGTTGGCTTTCTGAGCAAAATCAAATAGATTATAAGGAACTTTAACATGAGAAAAAATTGGATCAGAATGTTGGCGGCATCAGGCCTGCTACTGACGGCGCTAGCGGCTCAGGCGGAACCGCTCACGGTGGCGATTGCCGCCAACCTCAAATATGTGTTTGACGATCTGGCAAGCGAGTTCAAGCGCGAAACCGGCATCGAGGCGCAAAGCGTGCTGGGCGCTTCCGGCAAGATTGCCACGCAAGTGAGAAATGGGGCACCATTCGATGTATTCATGTCAGCCGACATGGAGTTTCCGGAAGGACTTTATAAGGATGGTTTTGCAACGACCCCTCCCAGGCCCTATGCCTATGGACTCCTCGTGCTGTGGACGCAAAAAGATGTCGATCTGGGCCGCGGCGTGACCGGCCTGGCGGATGCTAGTGTGGGCCGAGTTGCCATTGCCAATCCTAAAGTGGCACCCTTCGGCAAGCAGGCGCTTAAGGTGCTGGATTATTACAAGGTGCGGGCGGCAGTCGAACCCAAGCTGGTGTATGGTGAAAGCATCACTCAGGTCAGCCAGTATGTTGATAGCCGTTCGGTCGATGTGGGTTTCAGTGCAAAATCTATCGTCACCGCGCCTGAAATGGCGGGGAAGGGGCGTTGGGTGGAGGTGCCGGCCGAGAGCTATGATCCGATAGCGCAAGGAGTGGTCATTCTCAAGCATGGATCGACCGTCAATGGAGAGGCTGCGCGCAAGTTTTATGGCTTCGTGCTGTCGGACCGGGCGCGTGCAATCTTTGCAAAGAATGGATATAAGTTGCCTTGAATCGCCTGCGCGGAAATATTGTCGCCATTGATCATAACAGCCACATGTCTCTGGTGGATGTGGCTGTCGGCGTTGAGGTGTTTTCCGCGACCTTGTTGGAAACGCCGGAAACGGCAGCATACCTCAGGGTAGGAAATGCCGTCACGCTGCTGTTTAAGGAAACCGAAGTGGTGTTGGCGAAAAACTTGAGCGGCCTCATCAGCCTGCGCAACCGCTTTTCTGTCACTGTCATCAGCATCGAGCGCGGTGCAATACTAAGCGCGGTCACACTGGATTATGGCGGCGAATCCCTGGTCAGCGTCATCACCACGCGTGGCGTGGATCGCCTGCAACTGGCGACCGGCGACAAGGTCGAGGCCCTGGTAAAAGCCAACGAGGTGGTACTGTCACATGAGCCATGAATTAGGCCCGTTGCTGCTGACATTTCGGTTGGCATCGGTGACGACAGTCATCCTGTTTTGCATTGGCGTGCCATTTGCCTGGTGGCTGGCGAATACCCGCATCCGCTGCAAACCGGCCATCGAGGCCATGGTCAGCATGCCGCTGGTGCTGCCGCCGTCGGTACTGGGTTTTTACCTGCTGCTCGCTTTCAGCCCGGAACACTGGTTTGGCCAATGGCTGGATCGGGTGGCGGGACTCAGGCTGGCATTCAGTTTCGAAGGGCTGGTTGTGGCCTCTATTATCTTCAGCTTCCCCTTTCTGGTACATCCGGTACAGGCGGCTTTTCAAAGTCTGCCTCGGTCACTCCATGATGCCGCGCGGGTGCTGGGCAAGTCGAGGTGGCAGATTTTTTTTCATGTGCTGCTCCCCAACATCAAGCCGGCGTTGCTGTCGGGTACCGTGTTGGCTTTTGCGCATACCGTCGGTGAATTCGGCGTGGTGCTGATGATTGGCGGCAACCTGCCGGGTCAGACTCGGGTCGCCTCAATTGCGATCTACGACGAAGTCGAATCGCTTAATTATGCCGCTGCCAACTTCTATGCCGGCGTGCTGTTCGTGTTGTCCTTCCTGATTTTGCTGCTGGTGTACGTGGTCAATCGCCGGGTTCCTAACGGGCATGGCTGACACCCCCCTGATAATGAAACTTAAAGGCCCGTTTCCCTCACCTCAATCCTCTGAAGGGGCAACTAAGCATGACTAGGCAAGCAAGCTTGCAAGTCGTAGCTTATCCCGCCAAGGCGAGCGAGTAGGCAAGCGCATCGCTACACGAGATTCACTCAATATGATATGTGCCAGCATCGACAAGTGTTTGCATGGAGCTGATGGCGAGTTCCGGCTCGGTGCCGAATTGGAAGTTGCCGAGGGGGAGTTCGTGGCGCTGTATGGCCCGTCCGGTGTGGGCAAAACGACACTGTTGCGATGCCTGGCTGGGCTTGAGCAGCCGGAGCGTGGCCTCATTACCGTCAACGGTGAATCGTGGCTGGATACGGCGCAAGGCATCAATCTCGCGCCGCAGCTGCGGCGCGTAGGCTACATGTTTCAGGATTACGCCCTGTTTCCCAACATGACGGTGCGCGGCAACCTGGAATTTGCCCTGAGACCTGACGCCAATAAAAAACGCGTGTCCGAGTTGCTGGATTTGATGGAACTTGGGGCATTGCAACAGCGAAAACCGGAAACCCTGTCCGGCGGGCAAAAACAGCGCGTGGCACTGGCGCGTGCACTGGCCTCAGAACCGCGCATGCTGCTGCTGGATGAGCCGTTGTCAGCCCTTGATGCCGAGATTCGTGTCCGCTTGCAGGACGAAATCCTGCGTTTGCAAAAGCATTTCGGTATAACCGCCATCATCGTCAGCCACGACGTAGGTGAAGTCTACAAACTAGCGCAACGCGTGATGGTGATGGAGGCCGGTACAATTGTGCGGCAGGGCACCCCGACAGCCGTATTTTGTGGCGGGCAGACCAGTGGAAAATTTGCGTTTACTGGCCACATTCTGGAAATCGAAGCGATGGATGTTTTGTTCTCGCTGACGGTACTGGTCGGCAGTCAGATTGTTCGAGTGGTCGCCTCCCGTGACGAAGTACAACAACTACAGCAGGGCGACCGGGTGATGCTGGTTTCCAAGGCATTCAACCCGATGGTACTGAAGCTGGCCGACTGACCAAATTGCATCACGCAGCGGGTAGCTCTTTGTATGAATGACACTCGGATGCCGGGGAATACGTTGAGACCCCCGACACCGTGCCCCGCGAATTATTTCCGCACGCCCAGAATCACAGACGAGGCCTTGAACACGGCGCTGGCATTGATGCCTTCCTTGATGGAGAGTTCATCGACGGCGTCCTGGGTAATGGTGGCATAGACTGTCGTGCCGCTAGGCAATGTGATGGCAACTTCGGAGCTCACCGGGCCATTGGTTAGTTTGGTGACGATGCCTGCGAGCACATTGCGGGCACTGAGCGCAATACCGCTAGCATCAGTCAACACCAGCACCGATGAGGCTTTAATCAACGCAGTCACAGCCTTCCCGGCAACCAGCCCAAGGCCTTTTATGCTGCCGTTGGTGACGACGGCAATGATCTTGTCGTTACCGCCGAGGGTAACTTCCACCTCAGAATTGACGGCTCCGACTTCGACAGCCGTGATCTTGCCTTGAAAATTATTGCGCGCACTTATTTTCATGATGTTTTCCTTAGATCTGTCAGTTTGATTCTCAGGGTGCCAAACGGCAAACCACTGATTTCAGGCTACAGCATGGGGTCATAAAATTGCAAGCACAACGCCTGATACTTCGGCTTCAATACAGATAAACAGCGGAACACAAGTGACCTGCCGCCGTTCCCCTAATCCGAATAGTTACGCCGACGACGGTGAAGCATTGGCGGCAGATAGTTTCTCTGATACATACTCAGCTCTGGATGCGGCGATGTTGGGTTTGTCATACAAAGTACACCAATCAAAAAACGCTTGCGCATCGATATGAAATTCAATCGTGCATACCCCTGAACGTTGCAATTCCCTGCGAGCTTGGATGGCCATTGCTTCCCATTGATTGAATGAGTCCTCGAAACATGTCGGGTCTAATGCCGTGGATTTTACCTGTGCCCAGTTTTTTTTCAGTGTACCAAGTGATGCCAATCAGCATCGATTTGTTCCGCTTTTTGGCTTTCAGGCGTGTAAGGAGTGAGGCTTTTTTCATCAGCAAATATTTTATCCGAAATGTTGAAAGCTACTTCTGTCGGGTTCCATTGGTATCGAAGCGCAGCACGGTTACATCACCTTCCGCATCGTAAATTTCCGATTCTTCAAGTACGCCATTTTCGTAATATTTGTAGCGGTGCTCCAGTTCAACTTCACCATAGACCATTTTTTGAAATGCTAGCATTCGATTGCTTTCATCGAACCAGGCGCGGAAAAAAGTATTACGGTTGCTGAGCGCTGATTCTTCAAGCGCCTGGCTCAACTTGAACGGCAAACTGACGCCGCTATAAGTCACAAAATACCGGCACTCCCCGGAAAATTCATTGCTCATGCCACCATTACTCCATTCGCTAAATCGAGATATATCAAGCCTGAACTTGAGTCATGACTTTAGTCATGCACGGATCGTACCAAGTCAGACTTCCGTTGATGGCGCGCTTTGCGGGATATTGTGTTGCTAAGCTGTGTGTATGAAACCCTACAATGGCAAATAGATGTGATGGATCAACATGGCTCGAGGCAGGCAGCTTGCGCTCGCTAACCTTATTGTTCGTAGTCCCGCGTTAAATTTTTAACGGGACTGCAGACGCGAAAGCGTAGCGGCGGGGGTGAGAACTTCCACGCCGGAGGATGGCGGAAAATGCCGGATGTTGCCGGTAATGACAGGGCATGCCGCTGTCAGCGCCGTGGCAATGAACGGCGCATCACCGAGATCAGGCAGGGTGTTGGTTCAAAATTCAGTGGCCTGACGATGTGTCTCGTGCCCGCATCCAGCGTCGTGCGGTGCTGTCCTGCTCGCGCTTAGTGTAATAATATTTAGTTGAGTTGTTCAGCGTAATTGATCATGAAAAATGGTTGCCGGTCAAACAGTACGCAGCAGAAAATCTTAAGCCACATCAATGGCTATATCTTTTTTTCCACAGGTCTGTCCACGTTTTCTGTGGATAGATTTTTAAGGCTAAGGCGTATCAAGTTAGGCAAGTATTACAGGCTCTGGATAAATTGGAGGGCATGAAATGAACGTAAATTACTACACCTATAGAGTTACCTGGTCCAAAGAAGACGAAGAGCACGTTGGCCTCTGCGTAGAGTTTCCATCGTTATCCTGGCTTGCCGCATCTCCAGAAGATGCTTTGTCCGGGGTTCGCAATTTGGTTAAAGATGTTGTCTCTGATATGGAGTCTTCTGGAGAGCCTATTCCGTCGCCATTGGCTGAGAAAAATTATAGCGGTGAATTTCGCGTGCGTATTACGCCGGAAATGCATCGGTTGTTAGCCATGCAGGCAGCAGAGCAAGGGGTCAGCCTCAATCGCCTAGTTAGTTCTAAGCTGGCGGGTTAGCAGTTGCCGTTAGTCACTTCTGCGCTGTCCACGCTCACGGAAATAGACTGAATAAGGGAATCGACCTGCCACAGCCTTGCGTATATCGCGGTGGATGACAGGAAACTAATTGGGCGTGTCCGCGATGTGCGTCAACATGCGCCCTATTTCGGCAAGGAACTCTATCCCCAAGCCTGCACGTTCCTGCTCGTACCAGTCGCCGGCTTCGTCAAACTCCCGCCGCATGCAAAACAAAAGGACAGGCACATTTTTAATGCCAAAGGCGTTCCGTGCTCGCCAGTGTTTCCATGAACTCAGCTATTAATTCACGGGAAATGTTGAATCTTTGGCGATGTAATACATCCCGATATTCCGCTTCAATTTCTGCGCTGTACACCGGAATCAGAACCTCAAGCCGCAACAGCATCGGCTTTCAATACCGTAAGCGCCTCCGATGGCATATAATTTACATGCTGTACATTTGCCGTACAAATAAATGGCGATTACAATGCACGGCATGAATACGCCACAGGAGGCACTGACATGACCGCTATCCCACCACGCAAGGCTCGCATGGAACGGATTGACCTGAGGACGTCCGCCAATACCAAGCGGCTGATCGTAAAGGCATCGGCTCTGGCTGGCCTATCGATCAGTACCTTCATGATCAACTCCGCACATGAACGGGCGCAGCAAATGTTGGCCCAGCACGAGGCGCTGACGCTTTCTGCTCAAGATTGGGACAAATTCGTCTCCATCATCGACAACCCATCGCCACCTAATCAGCATCTGAAAACCGCCATGAAAAAACACCTGGCCAACGCTGGGTGATCATGCCAATCGACTGGCGGATTGAGCCGCTCACCGCCAGCCATAACCGCAAGGATTTCGATTGCGGAGAACCACCGCTGAACGATTACCTGCGGCAATACGCACGCCAGCATGCAGCAAGCAACGTCAGCCGCACTTTTGTTGCTGTCTCTGACACCGATCTATTCAAAATCCTCGGCTACTACACTTTGAGCATGGGCAGTCTCACCAAAACCAATCTGCCAATTGCGCTCCAGAAGAAACTGCCAAACTTTCCGATTCCGATAGCCAGGCTTGGTCGCCTTGCTGTCGATATCAGTGGTCAAGGTAAGGGAATAGGAGAAGATCTACTGATGCATGCCATACATCGCTGCATTGCACTCTCTGATGAGATCGGCATGCTGGCCGTGGTTGTTGACGCCAAGCATGACAAAGCCAAACAGTTTTATCTACGGTATGGCTTCGCGGAATTGTCAGATTTGCCGTTGGTGTTATTTATTGCTGCCAGCACTATAAGGGATCTGGCATGAATGGTTTATGGCTTGCCCGGTGACCGGCTGACTGCCACTCATGGATGTGACGCAAATATCCGCGCCAACTCCTGCAGCATCACACGCCCGGCCTGCACAGCAAAAACAAAAGGATACTCACTTTGTTTCTTGTTTGGCCGATGAGCTACTTCAGAAAAATAATGATCAACCGATAACATACTACAAGCCTAATGTATCAGCGCAGCCAACCAACCTGAGGAACAAGTATGTCTATGTCAGTCAACGCCATCGGAAACGGTAGTGCGAGAGGATTTAATCCATCGCAAATGGCCTCCATGATGGCCTCAAAGTTGATGAGTGATCTCGATCCAAACAATACCGGCAGCGTCACAAAAGATCAATTCATGTCAGCGCTGACGGCCAAAGGAGTCTCTTCAGCCGATGCGAGCAAGATGTACGATTCCATCGATACAAAGAAAACCGGCAGCATCACAAAATCCGATATCGTGTCTGCAATCAAGAGTGGTAGTCTTAAACCCCCAGCTGGCGGTCCTCCAGGCGGAGTAGCAGGAGCGCATGGGCCTGGCGGTGCTGGGGCTCCAGGTGGCCCCGGTGGTGCTAGGAGTGCTAGCCAGTCAGGCTCAAGCACATCTTCCCAAACCTACGCGGCTGCAGATATCAATCACGATGGAACAGTATCACCTGAGGAGGCCGCGCTCTATGAATTGAAGCACGCCTCTGACGCAACATCTGTCAGCAAGCCGTCAGCAATTTTACTTGGTAAGAATGTCAACATAACGGTGTAAACAGTGCTTGTTGGCCGCTTATCATCACGGTGAGGTATGGGGGTCAAAGTCGGAACGTCAGCAATCAGCGGCGACTTTCGAAGGTAAGCTCATCAACTGAGCTCATGCTGGCAGATCGACTAATTTTTTAGTTGCAGGTCGGTTAAGTGGAGAAGGAATTAAATAGAAATTTATCCATTTTTTTGGTCGGGTAGAAAATGAGCTTAATCACTGGTCTTGTTTGAGGTTTGGGTACGTTGTTTGCTATGGACTCCCAGCGCACCGAATTTCGAGTGCCGTCGCGTTGTTTTTGCGACAAAACCGACAAAACCTAAGGAGCCATAGCAATGCCAGTTCTTACCATTCATCCCACTGGTACAACCATACAGGCCGCCGCCGGCAGCAGCATACTTTCTGCTTTGCTGGCCTCTGGTGCCGACATCGCGCACAAGTGCGATGGCAAGGCCGAATGCGGATCCTGTCATATTGCGGTACTGGAAGGTCGCAAGAGTATTTCAAAAACCCAGCGTTTGGAAAACGACAGGCTGGATGCCATGATCGGCATCGGCTCCAAGTCACGTCTGGCGTGTCAGGCGATCCTGGGCGAAGAGGACGTCACGATTGAAGTGTTGAGCCTGGCCTGACGTGTCTCAGGCGGCGGTATGCCGCAGCAATTGCAGGCATTCCGCTGTCGCTGCCAGATCCACTGCCAGATAGTCGTCATCGGTGCGGATCAAGGGGTCAGCGCCGTTATCCAGCAACAGCCTCATCATTTCCGGCTTGCCGCTGGAGGCGGTGTACATCAATGCAGTGGCGCCGGTGAGGTTGCGGTTGTCGAGATCGATACCGGCGTCAATCAGACGCTGTACCAGAGCGGCGTTGCCGGCAACGCAGGCCAGCCATAGGGCGTTGTTGCCATCGTTGTTGCGCAGATGGATGTTGACGCCAAGCCCCAGCAGTTGTTCGACCAGGTTGTCGCGACCTTGCAGGGAAGCGCGCATCAACGGGGTCAGTGCGTGATCCCACGGGCTGTCAAGATTGGTCGGATCAAAATGCTGCTCACGAATAAAATCGGCCAATTCGAGGGTGCCGCGAGTTCCCAGCGTCGGCGGATCTGGCAGGACAGGAGCTAGTGCTTCGTAACCCCCGTCCACACTGTAAACTTCCCTATAACGGAAATCCGCGAACATCTCGGCATAGGTTTGACTGGCGTTGCCGTGGTAACAGTAAACCATCACCGGGATGTTTTTCGGCAGACTGCTTGCTATCTCACTAAACAGATTTTCGTTCAGCGGGTCGGCGCCGGTAATGTGAGCCCGGCGGTAGTTGATCTCATCCCGCGAGTCAAAAAGTGCTAAGGCTTCTATCCCTGCACGTGCGCGACGAATCAGGTCGGCGGCGTGCAGCGGGCTGATACGTTTGAATGTGGGAGTCATGGTGTCGGCGCCAAGTCAAAGGGTAAGGAAGTTTCGATGCGTTGATCGTCAAGGGGCAAGCCTACGGTGAAATGATAAAGGCTCTGAGACTGGTTGTCAGTGAGACCGATCAGTTGATGAAATGCATCGTCGAAATAACAACCGATACCAGTGCCACGCAGACCGCGCCCTTCGGCTTCCAGATAGAGCGCCTGGCCAAGCAGGCCAGCTTCCCGGTAGAGGTCACGATAGGCTGCAGGGTCGGCCGACACAGCGCTGTCAAACTCTGCCAGCATGCCGAGGGCAAAGCAGGCGTTGGCGGCGATGTCCTGATGGCAGTTCAGGCTGCGTGCGCTACGATATAGTTCTGTGGTCGGTACGGATGACAGTCGTTGCAAATCCAGCAGTGGCGGAGCTTCGATCAGCGGGGTACAAAGAAAACGTTGATCCAGGGCAGTATGTAACAACGCCGACAGTTGCGCGGTGCGCGGCAACAGATAGAGTCCGGGCTGCAGGCCTTCAACCCGATGCACTAATAACACCAGGCTGATGTGAGGGGGCATGGCAAGTGCATTCCATGGCCCTGGTTCTGACGGCAACAAGGCCGTGAGGAGTGAAAAGAAATCCTGCTGCGGCATGTTGTGGCGTACATCGAACCGCTGTGCACTGCGGCGCTGCAATATGAGCCGGGAGGCCGGGATGGAAACGCCAGGTAGAGGTGCCGGCACGATTTCAGGAACGATGTCAGGAACGATCGGTGTTGGTGCTTCAGTTTGCGCCTGCTGCCTGGTGGCGAGCGCCACGGCTTCGATCACCGGCCAGTCATACATCGGATGCTGGTCTATGCGGGATGCCAGCCCGTGCCAATGCGCTGTAGAGCAAGCTTGTTCCAACGCGGCAGTATCAAAGGCAAGTGGTGACATCGACAGCAGGATTTCAGCCTCCTCCCGTTCGTTGGTGCCGGATCGCGCAATTGGGAAGTCTGTTGCGCGATCCAGACCGAGCCAATGTGCCAAGCTGGCGCCGCTGACTTGCCTGATCTCGGTCAAGGGCCAACCCAAGAGGAGAGTGGCATAGCGTAGCGCGCCGATGGCGTGGCCGGTATCGAGCTGGCAATAGCGAAAGGCGCGTTCTCCGTATTTCCAGGCCTCACGCCACATCAAGCAACTCAAGCCCAGCAGCAACAGCGGTGGTTCCAGGTTCGGCGCGGATTCAAAGCTGGCCCTGCATTCGAGTGTGTGGGTGTCCGGGCAGTAGTGATAAAGGCCGTCAGGGACGCCAGTGATTCCACGCAAGAAGGCATAGCCTTCAACCGGATGCAGGTTGCCGCTGGAGGGATTGGCTCGCACTGCCCAGCGGTCCGGTCCAAACGTCTTCCAGGCCGTAATGCCGAGGCTGAGCTGAAATAGCACACTCAGCGCATTGAGGTCGGGAATGATGGCTGGTGCCGGCTGTGAAATCTCGTTCCAAGGGCGTTGCAAGGCATGTTTCAAACTGGCGTCTTGCAGGGCGTCAGCGAGTGGGGGCAGGGCAATGCTGGCCGACCCTTCAAAGTGGCGAAATGGCGCCGGTTGGGCATCCCAGTCCAGAGTCGCCGGACCGGGGGCGTAGGCTTCAAAGCTGTGTTTGCTACGCTGGTGGTAGGCGAGGGTGGTCTGCAGCGGGTCTGGCGTCATTAGCCCGGCACGTCCTCGGACACGAAGCATTTGTCGTAATCAACACAGGCACCGCAGGATGGTGATTTGCAGATGAAGATTTCAGCACGCTCGCACAATTGCCGGTAAAAAAACTTTTTCCATTTCATGTCGCCGCTATTCTTGGCGGCCAGCCTCGGGAAATTCGTTTGCATCAGTTCAGACAGGACGGCGCGATTGGGCAAGTTCATATCTTGCCACAGATGGTTATTTCCCATGCAGGCATTGGCGATAACCATCACCAGATCGCGACTCGCGAGGCTATCGTCTCTGCAATAATCGTGCAGCAGTTCGACCAGATCGTCGTACTCGTCTGTTCGGTAGTCGGCCGGGATCAGGCTGGTGATGTGGCGCGAGGCGATTTGTGCTTGCATGGGATGATGTTACGCCAACTTAAGCTGCCGCCGGTCCGTTTGTGTAGCACTTCTTCGGGCAGATCTTGGCACAGGCTTCGCAACCGACACAGTTCTCAGGTTTGGCAATAGTCATGATTTTTTTTTCATATTCGACATCGTCGTCGTCATCGACATCACTGACGGCGATGCGTTTCCCCTCGTCGTCAATGCCAACCAGTTGCAACACATCGCGTCCGCATACGCGAAAGCAGCGTCCACAGCCTATGCACTTTTCTTCGGCGATGTGTTCAGCGAATTGCGGCGTCCATTCGATGCCGCTGGGCAGGGTTACGGTATATGCCATGTCAGCCTCCTGCTGCCGCAAGTAGCTTGCGGGTTTCGGTGAGTTGTTGGTAGGCGGCAAACGTCTTTTCCGCCACTTCTGGAATCTTCTCCCAACCAATTGGCAGGTCTTCCGACAGATCGTGCAGATCAATCTTGAGTTGCGTGGCCTGGGCGTTGAGTTTCTTTACTGCCGCCTTAAGGGTTTCAATATCACTCATGGGTCTCTCCTGTTAACCGTAGTTCGCAACTTCTGGAAATTGCCTGATCATCTCGATCGCAGCGCTCACGAATTTTTCACCCTCGGCAGCCAGCTTTTCGATGGTCTCGAAGCCGAAGCGATGTACATCCCGCAGTTGCTTGTTGACGACCACCAGACGTCCGGCGGTCAGGATGATCTTGCCAAAGCCTTCGTGGTGCATTTTCATCATGGGCGATACCATCTGTTTGGTTTCACGCTCGATGGCGAGTCCAACTGCGTTGTAGAACAATTCCAATCGCCACAGGGTCTCCGGATCGGGGTCGCCGATAATGGGCATTTCCCGGCGTTGTTCCTTGGTGATGATGTACGGGGCGAGCAGGGTGGCGTCATCTTTGCCTTCCCATGCGCCGTGAGTATCCTGAGCGCGCCATTGTTTGACCAGTTCCTGAACGAAGGATGAGGCCCACGGGTCGCTTGGGGTTTCTGCTATTGCGGTTGCTGCTGTCATGTGATGCTCCTGATTCCGGGGGGGTGTTTAATTAAACGGTTTCATCTTCAAAATCGAATTTGTGTTCCTGGTCCTTGAGCAGCGCCTTGCGTAGCCAGGGTGGCGGCGTGCCGTTAAGAACTTCCTTGAGCTTTTCCAAAAGCGTCTGGATGCTTTCGGTGCTGGCTACTTTTACCGGGTGTATTTTGTGCGCGACCACTCTTGCCGCTGCTGAGCCGCCGATGGCAGCGACATAGAGCAGGGCGCAGTCCTTGATGATTTCCAGCTTCGGCAGCAACTTGTCCTCATTGCCGTCTTCGTCCAGATTGCCATCGAACTGAACGGTTTTGATCAGGCTCCAGCCCTCAGGGGAGACCTCGTAAATGGCGAGATTCTTGGCCCAGCCGAAATGTGCATCGACATGTTCAAGATTCTGTGTGGCAAAGGCGACTTGCATGTTCAACTCCTTTTTAAAAATTAAACTGTGGCGGCAGCCATTGATGTTGGTGCCGGGATGCCAGCGCCTGATCCCTGGCAGCTACTGCCGCAGTCACTGCTGCAATTGATGGGCTCGGGACTCCAAGTGCTTGGCGTAGCTTCATGTGCGTGGCTCAGGAAAATATTGCCCAGCTCAAACACCAGGTCACGCGTGCCGCGATATCCAACCGTCAGTTTGTGCGCGGCGCCGAGGCGATCGAAAGTCGGAATGCCAACGCGAAACAAGGGCAGTTGCATGCGCTCCGCCATCTGACGTCCGTGGGCGTGGGTGATGAGCAGGTCACAACCGGCGGCGCGTGCCTCAAGATCTTCCAGATCACCGATCAATACTTCTGCGATGGGCAGTTTTTCCAGCAGCGGGGAGTGTGTGGTGGTGACGGCGGCGCTTAGCTCGCAGCCCATTTCGGCGAGGAAACTTCCTAGTGACCACAGCAGGTCAGGCTCGGCACCAATCGCGACTTTCTTTCCTCCAGTGAAGAAATGTGCGTCCAGCATGGCGTCCTGCAATTGACTGCGCTGTCGCCGATATTTCTGCGGCACCGGCCGTCCGGAAAGGCTTGACAGGTGTTGCAGCAGGCGGTCATTGGCCGCCAGTCCGGTGAGACGGTCGAACACGGTGTAGGGGACGCCGGTTTTCATTTCCAGTTCGATGGCGGCGGCATGCATTTGCTCGCCGATGGCAATCGTCGCTCGCGCAGCACCCATGGAATGCAATTGTTCCCGCGTAGTCCCGCCCAAGGTCGTGGGCGTGAAGTTGTCCGGGATGTGGCCGTCCAACGCACCGGAAATGTCAGGGATGAATACGGCGACAAGCTCGAAAGCCTCTATGATTTCGCGGATTTCTTCGAGGTCCCCCGGCGTCAGATGACAACCCGGCAGCACGTTGATGCGGTTGAGCTGCTTGACGCTACAGGGCGTTGCCAATTCCTCAATGATACGCACGACTGCACGGCTCCAGCCGTCCTGAAAGGCGCCGACGTAATCCGGGGTGGAAACGTAAATGATGGCCATTTCGTCAATTTCAGGATGCTTGGCGCGGATCAATTTGAGGTAGGCGTCAACGTCATCCCCCTTGGTTTCGGTAAGTCCGGTGGAGGCGAGGCCGATCACGTCCGGGCGGGCACGATCCCAGATATTCATGATGGCCTGCTCGATGTTGTCCATACCGCCGAGGATGGTAGTGACCTCGTTCATGGCGGTGGTCTGCATCGGGATCATCTCGCGGAAGTGACGCACGAACAACACCAGCCCGAATGAGGTGCAACCTTGTGAGCCATGCATGGTCGGCATGCAATGATTCAATCCCATGAAGGCCAGCATTGCCCCCAGGGGTTGGCTCATCTTAAGCGGGTTGACCGAACAGGCCTTGCGACTAGTGGTGACTTCAGCCATTTAACGCAACCTGTGTCGAAGGATACTGGCTGTCTAGCCGCAGTCCTGGCTGATCGTTGCTGGCGGCTTGCTCTTCCCATGGTGCCAATTGCCTGACCTGTGCCCATACCGGGTGATACAGAGCCTGTTCAATTTGCTTGACCAGTTCGACCATGCCGACGTAACCGGCATAGGCATGATGACGTTCCTGGTTGATGTCCAGCCATGGCATCTTGGCTTTTAGTGCGACAAACTGACTGCGGCCGCCGGACAGCATGATATCGGCCCGCGATTCTCTGAGCATGGCATACATGTCGCGCGGGCGCATGTCGTCAAACATGTGGGCGTCCTCCCCCATCAGTTCCTTGATTTTTTCCTTGTCTTCAGCGGTTGATTTTTTCACGCTGGTGCCGACGATTTCGAGGCCCGCTTCCTGCAGTGCGGACACTACCGACCATGACTTGACGCCGCCGGTGATGAGCAATACTCGCTTGCCTTCCATGCGCTTGCGGTAGGCGTTGATCGCCTCCCAAGCACGGCTTTCCTCGCGGAAAATCACCTTCTCGGTGCGGGCCAACAAGTCGGCCGGTGCCCCTTGCTGCACCAGCAGTGTGGCGATCTGGCGCAAGCTCTCACTCATGTCGGAAATGCCGTAAAACGAGCCTTCGAAGAAGGGAATGCCGTAGCGCTCTTCCATTTTGCGCGCCACGTTGATCATGGCCTTGGAGCACACCATCATTGCCGCCTTCGCGCGGTGGGAGGAGGCCACTTCATGGTACTTGGCGTCGCCGGAAATGCAGGCCAGTACGCGGATGCCAAGTTCGTCCAGCAGAGGTTTTACCTGCCACAGTTCGCCGGCCAGGTTGTATTCGCCGATGATGTTGATGTCGTAGGGGGTGGTGGTCTCAGGCTCCACGGTGCCGATCACGTGCTCCAGCAGGGCTTCTCCCGCCAGTTTGTTGCCGAGATTCTTGCTGCCAACAAAACCAGGTGCATTGATCGGGATGATGGGACGACCGAACTTGGCGCTGGCAGCCTTGCATACGGCGTCAATGTCATCGCCGATCAGCGCCGTCACACAGGTCTGATAGACGAACACGGCAGGTGGATCGTATTTGTCCAGGATTTCACGGATGGCCTTGTACAGGCGTTTTTCACCGCCATAGACCACGTCCAACTCGGTAATGTCGGTAGTGAAGCCGGTGCGATAGAGCAGGGAGTCGGATGATTTGGCTCCACGATTGTCCCAGCCATTACCTTCGCAGGCAATCGGACCATGGACCAGATGTGCCACGTCGGTGATCGGTTGCAGCGCAATCTTCGCGCCATCGAATGCACAGCCGCCGGCCGCCGCGCCTGGCGTCAGCTGCTTGCTACAGCCCTTCTTGCGTTCCTTCTCGCCCTTGACCTGATTAACTTCGCAGCCGGGTTCGTTGAAAACGTCCTGCACCTTCTCGCTGAGCGATGCCATGATGGAGTGCCTGTGTGCGTGATGACCTGACTAATGCAAGCATCATGCCAAATGGCAACTCATTGACTTTTATGGAAATGTTGTCAGCATCTGTTGTCGCAAAGCAGACAAAAGCGACTTGTCCTGGACTCGTCTCGGTCGAGGGATGGGGCTGGCAGGGTGGAAACGTGTCAGGGGCTAATAGCCAGGCGTAATAACTGTACCAAGTGCTGGGATTCGCGTGCTGCACCGTCACGTATCTGGTGGCGGCAACTACTACCGTTGGCGATCAGCCAGGTGTCCAGGTCGGCCGCACGCACCTGCGGCAATAGCACGAGTTCGCCCATCTGCATCGAGACTTGATAGTGTTCTGCCTCGATGCCAAATGCTCCGGCCATGCCGCAACAACTTGATTCGATGAATTCAAGCTGCAATTCCGGCACCAATCCCAGCACCTGACGCATGGCCTTCATCGCGCCGAAGGCCTTCTGGTGACAGTGGCCGTGGACCAGCACTTTTCCGGGCAGTGGCTTGAGTGTCCAATTCAGGCGCCCGGCTTCATGTTCGCGGGCAAGAAACTCCTCCAGCAACAGGGCAGACTTGGCCACGCTTGCCACCTGTTCACCCAGATCAAGAGCGTAGTATTCGTCACGCAGCATCAGCAGACAGGATGGCTCCAGCCCGATCACCGGCAGACCTCGGCTCACAAAAGGCCACAGCGCCTCCAGCATGCGACGGGCAGCGGCTCGTGCCTCATCGATCATGCCTTGGGAGAGATAAGTGCGACCGCAGCATAACGGACGTTCGCCCGCCGCAGGCCGGGCAAGATGCACTGTATAGCCGGCTGCATGCAACACTTCCAGCGCGGCTTTAGCATTCTGCGGGTCGTAATAATTGGAGAAGGTATCGACCAGCAGCACCACCTCGCGGCCATCGCCTGCGGAAATGGTTGTTGCTGGTTCAGTCGCCAAAAAGTCATGTCCGGCGGCACGGGGCAGTGATCGTCCGGCAGCAATGCCAAGCCAGCGTTCCATCAGGATGGCTAGCACAGGCAATTTTTCGCGCAGCGTATAAAGGGGGTTGAGATATTTCATTGTGCCAGCTAGCCGTGGCAGATGGGCGAACAGGCGACTGCGGAGCGGGATGTGGCCGAGATCCTGCCAGCGCTGGGCCAATGCCTCGCTGCGCAGCAAGGCCATATCGACGCCATTGGGACATTCACGCTTGCAACCCTTGCAGCCGACACACAAATCCATTGCCGCTGTCAGCTCCTCGGAGATGAAGGGTCGGGTCCCAAGTTCGCCGTCGAGCGCGGCCCTGAGGGTGGCTGCACGGTATTGGGTAGAATGTTTGACCTCGTGCGTGACCCGGTAACTGGGGCACATCACGCCTTTTTCATCGCGTTGGCATTGGCGGTTGCCGATGCAAACTGCCACCGCCTTGCCATAGGCGCCACCCTGCGCCGGGATCTGCGCATAGGCGTCAGCTTGCCCATCGTTGTCGTAGGCCGACCAGTCAAGCTTGGTTTTCATAGGGCCGGACTGGCTGATGTTCATGCCGCGTGTTCCATATCCATGCCGCGGAATATCGAGCAGCGCTTGAACACTTCCAGCGTTGGTGCTATCGATTTATGACTGCAGAATTTGGCGGTGAGTTTTGCCAGCCCTTTGATGTCGCGCCCGGTGGCTTGCGGAAAAGTCCTGGCCAGGGTGAAGATCAATGCGGCATCGACTTGCAAGCCGAATTGTTCCGTCATCACGCGCCATATCTTGCCTCTGGCGTCTTCATCCGGCGGATAAAATTTTATCAATGCGATGCAACGCGACACGATGGCTTCATCGATGTCGTCCACGCGGTTGGTGGTGAGGAACAGCAAGCCATTGAAATATTCCAGCACTCGCAGAAATACGCCAACCACGGCGTTCATGGTCATGTCGTCATCGCGGCGCTTGATATAGACATCGGCTTCGTCGATCAGCATCACCGCTCCCCAGCGTTGCGCCCGGGTCAGCACATCCTTGAGTGCAGTTTCCATGGTGGCGACGTTCAGCCCTAACTGCCCGGAATGAACGCGATACAGCGGGCGCCGGATGATTTCGGCATAGACTTCTGCGGTCAGGGTCTTGCCTATGCCTGCAGGACCGGCGCAAAGTACCGTGGTGCCACCGGATTTGCCGGCGATGATGTCGTCCATCAGCACATCCATCTCGGCCGTCAGGATGTCGATAAGATCGGTCTGTTCCGGCGGCAGGATCAATTTCTGCTTGAGCGCTGGTTGGTAGGCATAAGGCTGCATGTCATCTACATGCACCCACAGGTAGTGGTGCAGGTCGAGGTGGAACATCAGGATATAGCCGTGTACCGGCAACTTGGTAAACAAGTCTTTGGGGATCGCCTGCCTGGATTGCTTGACCTCCGCTTCAGCGTCGTACTTGTTGCTCTTGGCGGCCTTGCTCAGATACTGGCCCAAGATGTCGCCGGTCGCATCCAGAGAGCTTGCGCGGTTGACAATGATGCCTTCGTCGTTGACCAGTCGGGCCGTCGTGCCGTTGGCCGATAGCACCACCACATCTTTGCGTGTCCAGTCGGTATTGCGATGGTTGGCGGAGGGGTCTTCGGCATAAAAGCCGGTGCCGGTGGCGGAAAACTGGGCACCATATTTTGCCCGCCATTCGAAATAGCGCTCCAGGGTCGCGTCATATGCCCGGATCAGTTCCGGCGTTTCCTTGAGATAACCTTTACTCAAGAAAATCTCGCTCACGGTTTTGCCGACGATGTCAGCGGCCGAAATCCTCAAGGTCACAGTGGCGAGTGCAGCCTTGGCATTGGCCTTGAGTTCGATATGAACCTTGCCGGTTTCATCGTTGGATTGTGGAGTGTAATCAAGACGTGTCACCACATAGGCCAGCGGCTTGCCAGCTACGTTTAGATTGAACAGCCAGCCGCGTAATGCATCCACCAGCAGATAGCGAACCATCGCCGGCACCAATGCTTCCAGATCGTCTGCCGCGAACCTCATGCCGTCATCATTCAATGCGCGTTGCAAGGTTTGCAGTTGCGCGGCGCGTCCCTGCATCTCCGGCCCGGCAAGCTGGTACAGGCTTGTCAGAAAATCCAGTTCAGCCCGGCTCAGTTGACTCGCCGGGATTTCGACTCGATGGCCAAAACGCAACTGCTCTTTCAGGGTCGCCAGTGCTGGAAATTCCTCGACCATGGCCTCCACATAGGGTTGTTCGATTTGAAGCTTCATTTAAGTGTTCTCCGTCGCCAGGCCTCATGTCGGATATGCGACAAAGCGTCTTATGAATGAGCATTTAGCAAGAAAAATGCCCGCAACCCTTTAGCTGGGTCTTTTTACAAAGAAGTTAGTGCGCGATCGCTAACAGCTTCAGGCTTCCATGGTGGAGAATGCCGATGGATCTACATTCCAGTGACTGGCTGCTCGTCCAGACTCATTGCCTGTTGTGTCAAAGCTACGTTCCTCAAAGCACACTCGACCATCGCGCGCCATCACCAGTACCGAACTCGAACGCGTGCCGTGTTGCTCGCCCAGGACAAAACAGGCGGAGAGCCGTTGTTCCTCATCTTCGTCGATGCCGGTATCGGGCAAGCCGCTGGAATAGGTGGTACGGTCAGCCAGCATGGCGAACCCTGCGGCCATAATGTCTTCCGGACTCAGTCCGCCGACACTGGGTTTGGGCAGGTCAGTGGCGCCACGCGCAGTCGATGCAGCGAGTTTCGGGTAAGCCGCCAGCAGAATACTGAAGCCGCCATTGGTTTGCAGATAGGCACCAAGCAGGCTATCTATTTGCGTGCATTTAGGCCAGCGCTCATCCAGCAAGCCGTTGGAGACGGTATGTACCCCTTGCGTCAGCGTCAGCGGCAAGCGCGTATGGCTGCCAGCGTAGTACGCCTGGCGTGTCGTACCGATGATCAGATTAAATGGCGGGTGACTGTTGCGATTACGCATGAACTGCCGCGCATGCGTCACCGGGGAATCTTCCGAGGCCAGATAATCCAGCGTGAGTGTTCCGCGTGAAGGCAGCGAGGAATCGATCTCTGCCCCGTTGCGATAAGTCGTCACGGCGGCAAAGCGTCCCTCACGGGTCACGCCCAGCCAGGCGCCACCTCGCGCCTGATCGCGTCCGGCAAAGCAGTGCGGTGCCTCCGGCCACCATTCGGCGGCACTTGTGGGACGGTCATGCGGCCCGTCATGGTTCATCAACAGCACCAAAGGGAAGTCGGGGTGTGCACGCCAGCCAATTGCGATCAAGCTCATGATTTGTCTCGTTTGTCGGTAAATGAGTGCTTACAGGCTATAAGCAATAATCATGCTGCTATACCCGGTAGCCTTCTTCCGCCAGCACCTGTCGGACTTTTGGACGTTGCAGCATGCGCTGGTAATGACGCTCGCAATGGGGGGGTAATTCCAGTTGGATCTTGTCGGCCCAGAATTCGACGTAGAATAATGCGGCATCGGCAATGCTGAAATTGCCGACGACGTATTCTCGTTCGGCCAGAATTTCATTCATTACGGCAAATCCTGATTCGACGATCGTTTTTCCGTGTGCCTGGATGGCCGCATGCTCGGCCTCGTTGCTGGTGTAGTTGGAGGTGGTGAAGATGCGGGTATAGCCTTGCCCGTGAATGGTGCCGACGACATAATCCATGGTTTCGATTACGCGTGTTTCGCCTTCAATCGAATCCGGTAACAATCCGGCTTTGGGATGCTGTCGCGCCAGCCACCAGGCGATGGCCTGGAATTCGGTCAGGGCAGAACCATCATCCCGGATCAGCACGGGAATGGTGGCTTTGGGATTGGTGGCGAGGTAATCCGGCTTGAATTGGTCGCCCTCCATCAGGTTGACCAGATAGACTTCGAATAGCAGATCGAGTTCTTCCAGCAGGATGTGGATGCCGGTCGAACACGAACCTGGCGTCATGTAAAATTTCATCAGTGCTTCACCGCAAGGAAGCTGTGGCAGAGTTGCTCAGGCGAGATGAGGACGATAGGCGACAGGGTTTTATGCGCCATGGGTTTTGAGATTTTGGCTTGCGAGATTGGCATGTTAACTCGTGTGCTCAAGGTAGCCCGTGATCTCCAGGCCGAACCCGCCCATACTGGGCATCTTGCGCGGGGTTGCCAGCAATTTCATTTTCCTGACGTTGAGGTCGAGCAGAATTTGCGAGCCGATGCCATAGTCACGTAAATCCTGCCGTGTACGAATCCTCTCGTCGGCATGTTGGATGCGTTCTACCAGTTGTTGACCACTTTCGTCGCGGCGCAGCAAAATGATGACGCCGTTACCGGCTTGTGCGATGGCCTCCATGGCGGCTGGGACGCTCCAGCTATGTGTCTGGCTGCTGGCATCGAGCAGGTCATACAGGGAAAGTGGTTCATGCACCCTGACCAGAGTTTCCTGTTCCGGCTGCGGTTCCCCCTTGAGTAATACCAGATGAGTGTCTTGGGTTGACTTGTCGCGGTAGGCGATCAGTTTGAAGCTGCCATAAGCCGTACTGATTTCACGCTCAGCTGCACGTTCAATTAATTGCTCAGTCTGGCTACGGTAGCGAATAAGATCGGCAATGGTACCGATCTTTAGTTGGTGTTCGCGGGCGAATTCAAGCAGGTCGGGCAGACGGGCAATGCTGCCGTCTTCCTTCAGGACTTCGCAGATGACGGCGGCGGGCGTAAGGCCGGCGAGATGAGCCAAGTCGCAACTCGCCTCGGTGTGGCCGGCACGCACCAGCACACCACCATTGAGAGCCATCAGGGGGAATACATGGCCCGGGCTGACGACGTCCCGGGGGCCGGCGTCACGAGCAACGGCCGCGAGTATGGTACGGCTGCGATCGGCAGCGGAAATGCCTGTCGTTACGCCCTCGGCCGCCTCGATTGAGGCATAAAAATTGGCGCCCATGCTGGAAACATTGCGGGTGACCATGGGTGACAGATTAAGTTGTTTGCTTCGCGCTTCGGTTAAGCTCAGGCAAATCAGGCCACGCGCAAAGCGCGCCATGAAGTTGATGTGTTCCGGCGTAACTAATTGTGCCGCCAACACCAGCTTACCTTCATTTTCCCTATCCTCTTCATCGACCAGAACAACCATCTGGCCACGGCGAATGTCGGCAATAATGTCGGTTATCGGACTGATGGTCATGTCAACTCCTGCGCCGTGACGGCCAAGATGCAAAAAACTGCCTCCATTACGGAGGCAAAAGGAGGAATGGTCATAGTGAAAACCTGATTAATTGTCTGACAGGCTACCAAGAGTTAAGGTTGGGAAGAGGAATGGTGCCCTCTTCCCGGCACTCTCTTTGTGGGAGAACGCTGAAAACAGCGATCAGAATTTCACCAATATGTCTTCGTCGCGAACGATGAACTGGCATGCCAGCCGCCACGGGGGTGGAATGTCCTTGACTTCGGCTTCTTCAATCTGGGCCTTGGTGATCTTGCCGGCAAGGCGCAGGACTGTTTTTTCCTTTTCGGTGAGGTGCATGCCCATCGGTTGCTTATTGCCGAGGATGGATACCTGCACCGGGCAGGAACCGCACTCGCCATTTTCGCATTCGAATTCGATAGGGACCTTGTGTTCCTTTGCAAGCGAAAGCAGGGTGCGACAATCACCGGCAGTGGCGTAGATGGTGAGATCCTTCTTCATCGCCGGTGAGCTGAAAGTAATGTTTGCCATAATGACTCCTTGGCGATCAGTTTTCAGCAGTCAGCGATCAGCTTTGAGGGCTGACCGCTGACCACTGATGGCTGACGGCTTGTTAACGAATGATGTCGAAGCTGTAGTCTGTAGTGCCGATGCCGTTGGTGTCTGCATCCATCGTGTCGAAGATCTTGTCGAGGATGGTAACCAACACATTGAGCCCGCCCTGATAGCCCCACACCGGATAACGATGCTTGTGATGCCGATCGAAAATCGGGAAGCCGATGCGGATCAGTGGCGTATTGGTGTCGCGATCGAGATACTTGCCGAAAGTGTTGCCGATCAGGAAATCGACGGGTTCGGTGAACAGCAGTGAACGCAGGTGCCACAAGTCCTTCTTCGGATAGACCTTGCAGTTTGTACCGAATGGACTGGCATCAAACAGTGCCTGCACCTTGGCAGCCCAGTCGTTGTCACCATTGGTAGATAATACGGTCACCGGTTCGGCACCCAGTTCCAGCAGGAAGGCGGTGAGGCCCAGCATCGTGTCAGGGTCACCGTAAAGTGCAAACTTCTTGCCATGGATGTGCGCGCTGGAATCGGCGATAGCATCCACCAAGCGGCCACGTTCTTTAGTCAGCGACTCAGGGATTTCCTTGCCGGTGATACGCGACAGTTCCATCAGCAAATGATCGGTACCGGCAACGCCTACCGGGTGATGCAGGCGGACCACTTCCTGGCCTTTGCTTTCGATGAAGGCAGCAGTTTTTTCCGTGCTGATGGTCTGCATCACGATGGTGGCCTTGGCGTGAATGGCGTTGGCAGTGTCTTCCAGTGTGGTGCCACCGTCATACATGCGGAATTCGCCATCGGTCGGCGTATCCCAGGCGTCCGACGGGTCACACAGCATGGTGTACTTGATACCGAACTCGTTGAAAATACGACGGATTTCACGGTTGTTGCCAACCACGTAACCATCGAAGCCGCCAATGAAGTTGACGCTCTTATTGGGCTTTCTTTCCAAGGCTGGCGCCATGCCGGCCTTGCCGTCCCAGAAGTACTTGACTACACCCAGCAGGGCATTGTCATAGCCGGTGATATGGCTGCCGACGAAGGCCGGGGTATGGGCAAACGGCACATCAAATTCATTCGGGATGGAACCCTTTTCCCTGGAAGTCTTGATGAAGGCGTTCAAGTCGTCACCAATCACCTCCGCCATGCAGGTGGTGGATACCGCAATCATCTTCGGCTTGTAAAGACTGTAGGCGTTGGCCAGGCCATCGATCATGTTGTTCAAACCACCGAACACGGCGGCATCTTCCGTCATCGAAGACGACACGCAGGAGGTCGGCTCCTTGAAGTGACGGCTGAAGTGCGAGCGGTAGTAAGCTACACAACCTTGAGAACCATGCACGAAGGGCAGGGTGCCTTCGAAGCCATTGGCGGCAAATACGGCGCCGAGGGGCTGGCAAGCTTTGGCCGGATTAACCGTAAGGGCTTCACGGGCAAAGTTCTTTTCCTTGTAGTCTTCGGTCTTGGTCCACTCGATGGTGTGTTGCAAAGCCTCGGCGGGCACTGCATATTCAAATTCTTCCTTCTTTCTCGCGAACATTTCCTTGTATTCGGGTTCACGAAACAGCTTGAAGTGGTCTAATACTTTTTCAGCGTTTTGGCTCATTTCATTCTCCTTTAAGCTGCCTTTTTCCAGGGGGTCTTGGTCAAGGCCCATACTGGATTGTTGATTGCCATGTCCATATCACGCGCGAAGATGGCAAAGCCGTCATAACCGTGATAAGGACCGGAGTAATCCCAGCTGTGCATCTGACGGAATGGCACACCCATCTTCTGGAACACGTATTTTTCCTTGACACCGGAACCGACCAGGTCGGGTTGGATCGCTTCGACAAATTTTTCGAATTCGTAACCAGTGACATCGTCATAGATTAGCGTGCCATCCTTGACGTAGTGGGTGGTGCGTTGATAGTCGTCGTTATGGCCGAATTCGTAGCCGGTACCAACCACTTCCATGCCCAGATCCTCATAGGCGCCGATAACGTGGCGTGGACGCAGGCCGCCGACGAACAGCATGACCTTCTTGCCCTGCAGACGTGGCTTGTACTTGGCGATGACCGCATTGGTCAGCGCTTGGTACTTGAGGATGACCTGTTCGGTCTTTTCCTTGATGCTGTCATCGAAGAAACTGGCGATCTTGCGCAGAGATTCCTCAATTTTGGATGGGCCGAAGAAGTTGTATTCGACCCAGGGGATACCGTACTTTTCTTCCATGTGGCGGCTGATATAGTTCATCGAACGGTAGCAGTGCAGGATGTTAAGCTTGGCCTTAGGCGTGTTTTCCAGTTCTGCAATGGAGCCGTCACCGGACCACTGGGCGATCACGCGCAGGCCCATTTCTTCCAGCAGGATACGGCTCGACCAGGCATCGCCGCCGATGTTGTAGTCGCCGATGATGGCGACATCATAGGGCGTGCCAACGAATGCATTTTTAGTGGGATCGGTTTTGTCGAACACGAAATCCCGGATTGTGTCGTTGGCGATATGGTGACCCAGAGATTGCGACACGCCACGGAAGCCTTCGCAGCGAACCGGCACGATGGTCTTGCCTTCATACTGCTTGGCTTTTTTCTTGGCAACGGCTTCGATGTCATCACCGATCAGGCCGATCGGGCACTCGGACTGGATGGAGATACCCTTGTTGAGTGGGAACAGCACATCGATTTCGTCGATGATTTTTTCCAGCTTCTTGTCGCCGCCGAACACGATGTCCTTTTCCTGAAAATCGGAAGTGAACTGCATGGTGCCGTAGGAGTCAATGCCGGTGGTGCCGATGTAATAGTTACGGCGTGAAGCCCAGGAGTACTGGCCACAGCCGACGGGGCCATGACTGATATGAATCATGTCTTTGATTGGTCCCCATACCACGCCTTTGGAGCCGGCGTAAGCGCAACCCCGGATAGTCATCACCCCTGGCAGGGACTTGATGTTGGATTTGACGTCGCAATCGGATTTACCTTCCTCTTGCACAGTCAGGTGCTTGGCGCGCCTCTTGGCGCTCTTTTCAGGGTAGGCCTTGAGGACCTCCTCAATCAATTCCGCGGCATTGACGCGGCTTTCAGCGGTTACACTCATTTCATTCTCCTGGTTCTAAAAAGCCATAATTAAAGAAGCGGTTTCAAAAATTGGTTGCGCTCCAAGCCCCCGCAACTTTTGAAACAGATTCGAAAGGGGGCCGACAGGGAGACTCAAGGTTTATAAGCAGACCAAGAGTCTCTCGCCAGATTTTAGTGCTTAAGCAACTGCGGCAGCCTTGCCAATGACAGATTCGTCTTCCTTCTTCATGATGCCGAAGTCCATCAACAGGTCTTCCAGCTGATCCATGGTGATAGGGGTTGGAATGGTGCCGTTGCCAGCGTTGGCATGAATCTTTTGCGCCAGTTGACGATATTCCTCGGCCTGCTTGGATTCCGGTGCATATTCCAGTACCGTCATGCGACGCAATTCAGCGTGTTGCACGATGTTGTCGCGTGGCACGAAGTGAATCAGTTTGGTGCCCAGCATGCCGGCCAGTGCTTCAGCCAGTTCCAGTTCCTTGTCGGTCTGGCGTTCGTTACAAACCAGACCACCCAGACGCACACCACCCGAGTTGGCATACTTCAGAACGCCCTTGGAAATGTTGTTTGCAGCGTACATGGCCATCATTTCGCCGGACATGACGATGTAGATTTCTTGCGCCTTGTTTTCACGAATCGGCATGGCGAAACCACCGCATACCACATCGCCCAATACGTCGTAGGACACATAGTCAGCGCCGTCATAGGCACCATTTTCTTCCAGGAAGTTGATGGAAGTGATGACGCCACGACCAGCACAACCGACGCCAGGTTCCGGTCCGCCAGATTCAACGCAACGAATGTCGCGATAACCGACCTTCATTACATCTTCGAGTTCCAGATCTTCCACGCTACCGGCTTCCGCAGCCAGGGACAGAACGGTGTCCTGAGCCTTTGCGTGCAGAATCAGGCGGGTAGAGTCGGCCTTGGGGTCGCAACCGACGATCAGGATCTTCTGGCCCATTTCGGCAAGCGCAGCCAGAGTGTTTTGAGAGGTGGTGGACTTGCCGATCCCACCCTTGCCGTAGAAAGCAATTTGACGCAATGCAGCCATGTCAGTACTCCTTCATATAAAGTAAAAAATCTTTTTGCCGTTTTGCACCCCGTGTTCCGATTCCGAGTCGCTATCTGTAACTCTTCTTATCCGGCGTCGGATGGTTTGTCGGCCATGCAAAGCAGTCATTGCAAAGGCTGTGCCAACCCAATAAAATTGTTATTAAGTATTTGATTTGTTTTGTATTAATATTTATTTTTAGGTTTTCATCTGGTTCGTTGGCGGCTGTCGCAAACCCGACAATGATGGAGAATGCGTGACATAACAGACATAAAAATCCTGTTAGATAAATAGGGTGATTTTTGTCAATAAACGGCATCAAACTAATCTGTGATCCGCATGACTGTTGGCTTCCCTCAGATAGAAAGCAATTTTTATGCGGGCTGGTACAACACTTGCAAGCAGTTACTCATTTGATACATGAAGCTTGATGCAAAAATATGACCAAGCCATTTTCTCCAGAGCAACATCCCGGCTTGCGCCCGCTGCCACAGATCATCAGCAATCCGCATTTCGACACCATCGGTGGTGAAGTGCAGATCCGCAGCCTGGTGGAACGTTTCTATTTCTTCATGGATACCCTGCCTGAGGCAGTTGGCATCCGCGCGTTGCACGAGGCCGATCTAAGCCATACCAAGGAAGTGCTGGTGAAGTTTCTGATCGAATGGCTGGGTGGCCCCAAGGTTTACTCGGCTGAACGTGGTCATCCAAGATTGCGTCAGAAACACCTGACTTTCCCGATAGGTGTGGCGGAACGTGACGCCTGGATGCAGTGTATGCGCAGCGCCATGGATGAGGTTGTCGTCGACGTGACACTTCGGCAACAACTGGATCAAGCTTTTTTCAAAACCGCAGATTTCATTCGCAACGACAACAAGGAGTAACAACGTATGACCACGCTCGCCCAAACCGCCTTTGCCAGACTGGAATTAGAACAGCGCCTGCAAAATCCGGTGTTGAAAGCCGTCACCAAGAAACCCGGGCGCTTCGGCTTCCGTGGTGAACTTGCGATCAAGTTCGCACCGCAACTGGCTGACGAGGCCCGCCCACCGGAAATTACGGTTGACCAGGTGATGGCCATCGCTACCGAAGGGGAGAGCACCATCCCGTTTTTTACCGGCTATCTTTTGTCCTTCGGTTATCTCGACATGCTGGTGGAGGCTCTGGGTGATACCCTGAGTCCGGATGGCAAGTATTTCCTGTTCTGCAACAATATTGATTTGCTTAAGAAGTATCAGGTCAGCATGGGGGGTGCAACCTTCTTCATTCTGCCGATTGATGAGTCCACTGTTTACAACGAATTGCTGGAACTGCTGCGTCTGGAAAAGACTGAATTGAAGAAGCTCGATACCGCCTCCAAGCTGGATATTGTGGCTGACAAAGCGCTCAAATTCACGGCCAGTTATCCTGTCATCACTTATGAGGAGGGCCTCAAGTTGATGGGCCCGGTCCGTAATCCGAACGAAAATCGTCCGGTGTGACCTGATGTTAGCCCTTCCCTTAGCGGGGAGGGCAAGCTTTATGTCCGGTAAAGATAAATACAGTGATCCGCAGCAGTGGTATTCGACCAATCTGGTGGGTATTCCAGCGGGATTGCTGGGATCCCTCGAGTTTAATGACTATCCACAACTCTTGAGGATAGCGGGTGCGCTCGAAACGCACCGGGGCCTGTTCAGGCTGCTGGATGAAGCTGTCGACTTGGCTGATGCGGCAGAGAAATTTCGCTGTTATATGGACATCGTGTTTGATCTGAAGCCAAGCGCGTATGCAATCCAACACGCAGAAGTCAGGCGTTTCCGTCCAAGTTACCTCAAGTTGATGGAAGGCTGGGGTTTTGACTCTAACAGCCCTCAGGGTGCCGTGCTTAAAGGCTGGGTTGAAAGCCGCTTCGGGTTGACGCCGACCTTTCACAAACAGCCACTGAATTCTTATCCTTCCCAAGCCTGGATGCGCTATCTGGAAGAAAAATATTCCAGTCGTTTTCACAGCAACAGTATCCATATGCAGCTTGACCTGCTCTACGAGTACTGCCAGTTTGTAGTGCAACGTTATGGAATTCCAGCCCGCGAATGGGTGACTTTATGGCGTGGGGTCAATGGTTACGACGAGCCAACCCTGTCGATGAATAAGTTGGAAAAAGGACGATGCAGGCTGCGGCTGAATAATCTGGTGTCATTTACCACGTCACGCGAGCGCGCCGATGAGTTCGGTGACTGGATACTTGAAGTTCGTGTCCCGGTGGTCAAACTGCTGTTTTTCCCTGGCCTGTTATACAAGCCTCTGCTGTCCGGGGAAGGTGAGGTGCTGGCGCTTGGAGGAGACTACTGGGTGAATGCGAGTTATGCCTGATAAATTACTGAGTAGAGCTCTTGGCGCCTATCTTGGCCTCGCCGTGGGGGATGCGCTGGGTGCGCCGGTGGAGTTCCTCACCGCGCGTGAAATCGCGCATCGTGGCACGCACAGCGAAATGACTGGTGGCGGCTGGTTGAAGCTCAAACCCGGCCAGATCACAGACGACACCGAAATGTCGCTTTGCCTTGGTCGCGCCTGGATGGCGACTGGTGGCTGGGACGCACGGGTGGCGGGCGAACAGTTTGCGGCCTGGCTCAAGCACTATCCCATCGATGTCGGCAACACCTGCCGGCGCGGCATCCGACGATTCATGCACGATGGCAGTCTGGTTGCCCCACCTAGTGAAGGGGATGGCGGTAACGGCGCCGCCATGCGCGTATTGCCGGTGGCGCTGGCGACTTATGGAGATGATGCAGGTTTTCAGCACGCAGCACTTGCGCAGGCACATCTTACCCACCATCACCCACTATCAGATGCCGCCGTGCTGACACTTGGACGACTGGTGCATAGTTTGCTTGCCGGGCGGGGTGTAGTGGATTGCCGCAAAATTGCCAACGCGTTGGTCGAGCAGCACCCGAAGTTCCGTTTTCAGCCCTATCCTGGCCGTGCCAGTGGCTATATCGTCGATACCATGCAGACCGTGTTCCACCATTTTTTTCATAGCGACAGTTTTGAAACCTGCCTGGTGAATACCGTCAATTGTGGCGAGGATGCTGATACCACCGGCGCCATAGCAGGCATGTTGGCTGGCGCACTGTATGGAGTGGAAGCAATACCCGCTCGCTGGCTGAATAGTCTTGATGAAACCGTGCGGGCGGAAATTGAACGACAGACGCATGCCTTATTCAAGGGAAAATTTTCATGACGACCGTCATTTTTTATGAAAAACCGGGTTGCGCCAACAATACGCGTCAAAAAGTGCTGCTGGCCGCGGCCGGGCATACCGTGCTTGCTAGAAATCTGCTGACTGAACCATGGACTGCACAGCGACTGTTAGCCTTCTTTGGCGAACGTCCAGTGGCCGCATGGTTTAATCGAGCGTCGCCCAAGGTCAAGTCTGGCGAAATCGTGCCCGAAGAACTAGACGCTGTAACGGCGCTGGCCATGATGCGCGCCGATCCATTGCTGATTCGCCGCCCCCTGCTGGAGGCCGATGGCCGGTTCGAGGTCGGCTTTGATCCGGAGGTGATCAAAGCCTGGTTGGGTTTGAGTCAGCCCGACGCGGGCAATCCGGAAGCGTGCCGGCACGGACTTTGATTGTAAGCCTTTAGCCCAAGTCCACTGCCTGGCAAGCTCTGCTAATGCCTGGGATGGCGCGATCCATGCACTGCCAAGGCGCGACCGCACCAAGACCACGCATGACAACACCGCTGTCAAGCAAGTCGCAATTGAATCGCCGCCTTTCTGCTAACAGGCATCAAATTTGCGTTACTTCCCGCACGCTGACATCACAGACTTGTTGAACCAAGGTGGTTTTACCCACTTGACGGGGTCCGGCCACCACTTGAATGAAGCGGCGCTGCTCTTGAAGTCAGCTTGAAAGGGTTTGATACTGTGGGCGCTGATAGGTCACCTTCAATACGCTCATAAGCACCACCGATGCCTCGCGTGATTGACTGCAACAGCGTCGTTTTCCCAACTCCGACTCCGCCTTCAAGCAGCACATGACCGCGTGCAAAGATGGCAATGTTCATCAAACGAATCGCCCTGTCCTGGCCGACGATGACCTTTTTTACCTCGCTTTCTAATTTGAGCGATTTACCCCGCCAGTCAGTAAGTTGTGTATCGATGGATGGCATATTCATAAATAACCTCTTTCAGGAAGAATCTAGTATTTCTGGTTAATCAACTTTGTGGGTTGGACGACCAAGGAGCATTTCGCCTGCACCCCAATTGGCCACTTTCCGGAAGGCTTCCGACCCGATGAAAGCCTGAAATGCCTCTTGGTTAGACCATTCCGAAATGATCAGAAATTTGTGCGGCTCGATGCAGTCAGAATATAGTCTCGACTTCTTGTATCCTTCCGCATCTGACAGGGCGTTGGCAACACCCTCAAATGCAGGTTTGAATTTGTTTTCTTTGCATGGAATGACGTGATAGTTCATGCCGATTGTTATCATGTTATGCTCACAATTCGGTGGTTTATCATTTTTTTACCTAAAAAACGGAAGCTGCACTATGCAAATGCTCTCTTCTAAGTGGTTAGAGCGTATGGTCAAGAAATCTGCCAGAACGCCGGAGGCGCAGATCGTTAATCTGTTCGTCATCTTGCAAGACTGGCTGGACGCTCCCGGCATACGCGAGCAGTTGCTGAATACGGGCCATGATGTTGAAGCCCATCACCATCTCAACTCTTTTTTGCATTCTCTTGTCGCTGAAGCCAGTTTTGTTGAACCTGACAAACTTGCATTCCAACTGTATTTCCTTCTCCTTGGTGCCCTCAATGAGGAAATCAGAAACCCGGGAAGTAACTCTATGGCTCAAGCAGGGGATGCAGCAGCCAGCCTTATCGCAGCTGCGAAACCAAGACTAATTGCCAAATCGCGCATGCTTTTTATCGCTTCATTCGCTTCTGTTGCAATGATTGCCCTGGTTACAGGCCCCATGCTTATTCCCTCCAGCTTCAGATCGGGGCAGCCCCAGCAAATGAAGCAAGCTGCTTCCAAAATCCAGAACGGTACGCCTGTTGTTTCTCGCCCCGATACTCTTGTCGCCCTCTATCAAATGAACGACAAGATCAAGGCGGGTCAGTGCTCATACCCTCAAGCATTAATGCTTGCAGCTGATCAGCGCGCTTTATTCATGGAGGGTGTCGTTAACATTGACCAGTTAGACACGACCTCCACGAATCTGGATGAAGTGCGTCAGCTTTATCAGAAGGTTACCTGCTATTACGCTCCAGCTGCGATGCAACTGTGACGATTAACAGAGATTCGCCTCATCCAACAACGTTGAACATCACAATGCCTGCCCAGACAAAACCCACAGTGGAGAGTGCGAAGGTCGCGGCGGTGTAGACCTTGGCCCACATGAACTGCCAGAAATCCGGCTTTAGCATGGCGATGGTGAACACCGTGGGATTGGTAAACCCGCCGATGGCGATCAACCAGCAGGCTTCTACTGGTAATGCAATTCCACCAGCTTTGGCTACGGAATAGATTCCTAAATTTAGAATTGCCATCAGGATGTAGTCGATATGTGCCTTGATCAGCAGACCGTAATCCTTGATGAGTCCACCATCCAGTCCCTTAATCGGGAACCAGCGAGCAAATGTCCCCAACCAGGCGCATGCCAGGGAACAGAAAATCAAAATGACACCCATCTTCAGATTAATATCCATCTTGCTTCCTCCTTATGTGGTTAATGTTATGGAGTCAGATCGCTTTAAATAATCAACGATTTCGTCGACTTTCCCCTGATTGACCCCATGCCAGTTTTTTCCTTCTGGCAGTAGCTGAACATTTGGACCTTTCTGGCACAAACTGAGGCAGCGAACTCTCTCCAAGGAAACAAAGAGTCCATGTTCAGTAATAGCCTGTTCAAGCCGTTGGGCAATCTCCAAACCACCACTGTTTCCGCATGAATGTGGATTGGGCGCATGTCTCTGCATGGTGCATACAATCAGTTTCATAGACATGTCTCAAATGATGTGAGAAGATCGCTTTTAATGTACAGATCTGTATAGTGTACAGACCTGTACATTTTGTGCAAGAGTTATTTCTGGAAAATTCAAATCGATGAAACGCAACACGCGAGAACACATCATTGCCACAGCGGCGAGCCTATTCCAGGTTCGTGGGATCAATTCGACTGGCGTTGATACGATTGCCGCCAAGGCAGACATCTCCAAGATGACGCTTTATAAGTATTTCCACACCAAGGAGGACTTGGTTTTGGAAATCATTTCTTTGCGAAGCCGAGAGTTTTACGATTGGCTTAGTGACAGGCTCAGCAAACTTAGCGATGACCCCGCCGAAAAGCTCCAGAAGCTAATTGACTGCATTGATGAATGGTTGCAGAACCCAGAGTGCGCTGGCCTTCCTTTCATGAAAGCCAGTGCGGAATTTCCTCAGTCCGACAATCCAGTTAATCTATTGTCAGCAGAGTTAGCTAAGGAGTTTCGTACTTACCTGACAAAGTTAGCCGCTGATGCTGGGGCTAAATCACCTGAATCGCTTGGACAGCAGCTATCCATGCTAATCGAAGGGGCCATTCTCTCTGAACAATTGAACAAAGGTTCGGGTGCTTTGGGATATGCAAGAGAGGCTGCGATTCTTCTGATCAAATCGAGCCTGCGTTAGCAAGATTACAAAATCGGCTTAGTTCGAAATTGTGGCTGACTGGCTCTCACCCATAAGTCGGCTTTGCATCACTGCCTTAGGCGCGAGAAATTTGGTTGGCGCGACGCCAATAACCGCTCACATTTTTTGGTACCGCTGCTGAAGGTCAACTGCTTATTTTCTTGACTGACGGCTCAGGGTAGCGTTAGTTCATCTTTATCAGGAAGCTGACTTTGGGTGAATCCGTTCTAGTGGACCGCTGCCGGCCAGCGGAAGTTTGGCGCCAATAAAGAGCTGCCTTCTTCAATAGAGATCAGGGTTGCCAATTCACCTGTGAGGCGTTTACCGATGTGCATGAAATCGCAGATTTACGCCGTGGTGAGCGTGGAGATAGCCGCCACTCACTTGCCATGAATAACTGCGGTGACGAGCATGGAGATTGTTTCCGATTCCAGCGCGCAATAGATCGACTTTGATCGGTTTCCAGTAGGGCCTGGATGGCATACTGGCTGGTCCGGGAAATTAGCAAGGCTATTTTCCGCGTGGACGCTCCGACGGTTTGTAATTGCTGAAGTGTCCTTCGCTCGCTGCGCGTCGTCGCGCAGAGGCGATGATGGCGGCGCTACCGCCGGGCGCAACAGGGCAGGATACCAATTTGGCCAGCTCTGCGCCACAGTCCGGACAAACTGGTTTGGCGTCGCTTTTTACCAGTAATTCAAGGGATTTGTTGCATGCACTGCAATGAAAATCAAATAGTGGCATCTATATTCTCCATCAGTTGGGACTACGTTAGAGGCCTGCAGGTCATCAGGGCGACTCAAGCGGCCAGTGCCGTGTCAATTTTTCCGGTGCTAAGCCAGGACACGAACTGCGCCAGAGGCAGGTCAATATGGGTAATGTTCTGCTCCTTGATGAATCTCTGTTCCATGCGGGTGAGCGGGCCCTCCATTACCACCCAGTGCTTGTCGGAAGAGCGTTTCATGATCTGTCTCGCATAGGTGCGGGTAAGCTGGTTGTTGAAGCGGCAGCCAAGAAACAGGAAATTGGCACCGGTGCGCAGTTCCTGCACGCGTGGCGGGATCGGCGTCTGGATGTCGATTTCGGTCAATACCTCAACAAAGTCTGAGTCGGATACGATAAAGTTTTTCGCCGGGGTGATGGCCCCCAACGGCTTGTACAGCACGATGTGCCAGGTATCAGCTTCTTTTGCTTCGCCCGGGTTACCATGCTCATCGAAATAATGTACCCAGTTGCCATAGTGTTCCGCCTGTGACACGCCTTGAATTTGTCCCCAGTTGCCCCGCCCACGCAGGGCCTGGGCCATGGCATCGTCGTACCAGGTTGCCACGATTAAAAGTGGTTTCTTGACCAAAGAGGTCAGGAAATGGTGCAGTACGTTAGGTAATGCGCCGGGCAAGAATGCCTCCTCCATCAGCTTGACAACGGATTTCCGATGTTTGAAATTCTCGATGAACTGTGCTGCGGCAGTCAGGTTATTGCGGATCTTGTGGGGTACGCTGACCTTGCTGGTAAGCTGTTTGACCAGTTCTTCGGGTGTCGCCGGGACATGGCAGGTCGCCGGTTCAAGTGACAATACGCCCGGGCCGAGATAGGGAATGATGGTGCCGGCGTTCAGGCCTGCGGTGATTTCCTGAAGTTCTGTCTCTGTCATGTTAGGCTTTCTTCGGATAGGTAAGGGTAACTAGTAAATGGCTGCACCGGCACCAACATTGATGGAGGCATCCTTGGCAGTCTTGACGATGTGGGCAACTTGATCTTCGGTGATATGTCCGTGAAACGGCAGGGCGATGGCGCGATCAGAGACCTTTTCAGTGACCAAAAAATCGCCTTTACGGAAGCCATGGCGTTCGATATAGAACCGCTGCAGATGCAACGGACGACAATAGGCTGCGGCTTCCACCATTTCGGTTTCCAAGTCATCTACCAGTGCGTCGCGACTGCTGGCAGAAAAGCGCGTGCCTAGATGTACGGTATAAAGCAGCCAGTGCACCTCATTGATGCCAGGTGCGATATAGGGTGGCTTGATGCCTTCAAAACTGGAAATTTGGGCGGCATACCAGGCTTCGACTTGCTTGCGGCGGGCTAGAATTTCCGGCAGACGCTGCAGCTGGATCAAGCCTAATGCAGCTGTGGTTTCTGCGATGCCGACATCAAGCGGTGGACGCAAGGTGGCAGTCAGCGAGCCGCGTTCATCCGGACGACGGTTGCGATAGTGTCGGATTTTCAACGCCAGGGTGTCGTCGTCGGTCACTATCATCGCGGCCCGCCCGCAGCATAATGCAGACGGTTGAGAGAAGTCGAAGATCGCGACGTCACCGAAACTGCCGACGAGTTTCCCCTGGTAACGGGAGCCTATTGATTCCGTGGCGTCCTCAATCAGCATGGCGCCGGATTTTTTTGCCAGTGCACGCAACAGGGTCCAGTCAGCCGGGTGACCGTTAACATTGGTGGCTATAATGGCTTTGGTCCTTGGGCTCACCTTGGCCTCGGCCTTGTCGGGAGCGAGCGTTTGTGACCAGTAGTCAATTTCGGCAAGTACCGGAGTGGCTCCAGCCCATTCGATGGCATGCGGCGTCTGGTGCCAGCCATAGCCTGGCGCAATGACCTCGTCACCAGCACCAATGCCTGAGGCCTTGAGCGTCAGAAGTACGCCTATGGTGCCGCTGGTAACCGCGATGGCGTGCTTGCGTCCAATGGTTTGAGCAAAGTTGGTCTCAAAAGCTTCTGTCAATGGGCCATTAATCTGCTGCGAGCGACCGAGTGCTGTCTGTACGGCAGACATTTCCGCTGCCGTGTAATCAGGATCTGAAAGGGTAATCCAGCTATCGGACATTTTAGCGGCGCGCTACGATCACACCGGTCGCCAAGGCCGGATCGTTAGTCAGTTGTACGCAGTGGTCACGCCCGTCAAGCAGATGCAGATTGTAATCAGCGATGGCACGGTAGGGCGCCTCCGGAATGTCCGCTGCCGACATGCGCAGGAAGCTGATCCCTGGAAAACACTCTTTGAGCATGGCCACGGGATTTTGTGTCTGTTCATGAAATTGCATTAGTGATAATTCAATTTCATGCATGGTTTCAGTGGAGATGCACATTTTATTCACCTATCCGACGTGCTTCGACGGTGATCGGCAAACGCGTGTCGGCCGCCATTTCCGGCAATGCCAGCTGCCAGCCGTTGGCCAGCAGGATAGTTCCACCCCACAGGTCAGGCTTTTCATGCTCAACGATATTTTCTTCCAGGTCTTTCTTTGGCACATAAGCGGAGAGTTGGCCTGTCTCGTTACGCCTTATCATGATTTTCATGTTGGTTCCTTAATGGTTGGGATGAGGTCAGGCAGCAACGGGTAAGCTGATCATGCGGCGTGTTATGGCGATCGTCGATTGCAGTAAAACTTCAATTTCCGCCTCGTTAGTTTCGCGTGATAGTGAAAAGCGGATGGACGCCAACGCATCATGACGACTGAGGCCCATCGCCTGCAGGACATGAGAAGGTTCGGTGCCGTCGGCAGTGCAGGCGCTGCCTTGCGACGCCATGACGCCAGCTTGTCCCAGGCTATGCAGCAACTCTTCGCCGGAACAGCCACTAAAGCACAGGCTGGTGGTATTCGAGACGCGGGGACCTGCACCGTTGATCCGTGCAAATGGAATACGCTGCAGCAGTTCCCGCTCCAGTCGATCGCGCAGCGAGGCGGTTCGATCAGTGCCGCCGACCAGGTATTGCTCTGCCAGTCGGCAGGCCACACCCAGCCCGACGATGCCAGGCAGGTTTTCTGTGCCACCACGTTGGTGGCGTTCCTGATGGCCGTGGATGAGCGCCGGGATGCCTGCCCCACGACGAGCGAAGAGGACGCCCACGCCCTTGGGCGCATGTAGTTTATGGCCGGAAAACGACAGCAAGTCACAGTCCAGTTGGCACACATCGAGAGTTATTTTACCGGCGGTTTGCGCCGCATCAGTATGGAACAGCGCGCCTTGGCTATGGGCGATGGCTGCGGCTTGTTTGATGGGGAACACAACACCCGTTTCGTTGTTGGCATGCATCAAGGTGACCAGCGCGGTGTCGGCTGTGACGGCCTGTTCCAGACAGGCAAGATCAAGCGTACCGTTGCCATCTACCGGCACGCGGACCACCTCTATCCCTTGCATGGCCAGATGATCAAGCAACAGCAAGGTGGAGGAGTGTTCAACCACACTTGTGACAATTTTTTTTCGTGTAGGGTCTGTCGCCAGCGCACCCAGAATCGCCATGTGGTTGGATTCGGTGGCGCCACTCGTGAATACAAGCTCGTTCGGCTTGGCGTTGAGGAAGCCGGCGACTGCCTTGCGTGCGGACAGTAGCGCCTGTTTGGAAAACTGGCCCAATGGGTGGCTGCTGGAAGGATTGCCATATTGTTCGCAAAACCACGGCTGCATGGCCTGCATGACTTGTGGCAACACCCGGGTGCTTGCGTTGTTGTCGAAATAGAGGAAGTTCATCTCCAGAATTCCCGTTTTGGATCTGCCAGCAATCTGGCCAGCAGAACAGTCAGGCTGGCATATTCCGAGTGTGCTCGCCAGTGCCGCGTGTCGTCATTCATCTGGAACAAGCGCCAGAAATCACCCGGCTGATATTCGATGCGCGCGATATCGATTTCACCACCAGTCGGATCCACGGTGCGCGAACAACAGGGACTGCGGACCAGATAGCCGTCAATATCGGTTAGCACCTTGGGGGCGACGTATTTGTAGCGCTCACGTTCAGCCAGGATTTTTTCAATACGTTTGCGATCCACCTCGTTGGGATGGGGAGAGTGCCTGTCGTGTTGGATTTTGGCGGTCATGACGATCAAGCGTGGGTGATTTCTTCTTCGAAAACGCCAAGTACACGGCCATCGGCGAATTCGACCAGATAGACACGATCACCGGATTCTTCCACCAGTCCGACATTCACAACCTCACCCGAAGCCCCCTGTTCAACCAGCAGAGCATCAAGCGGGACATCTGGAAAGCTGCCGTCATTCATCAGGTTCAGAGTGGCCGTGACCGGCTGGCCCCATTGAAATTTAGGTTCCTTAATCTCGGCCATGTGCCTGCTCCTTTGTGTCTTCGATGAGGATTTCTGCCAGTTCAAGTTCTTTGCCGCGCATGCCAACTCGGTAACCAAGTTCGTAGAAATCGATGCCGTAAATATAGAATTGTTGCAAGAAGGTGCCGATGCTGGTGACATAACCGACATCTCCTTTGCTGACCAGGATGTCACCCACTTCACGACCTGGAAAGGTGCCGTCGTTGCGCACATATTTTTTTGAGCGTACTTTCTGGCCGTAATCAAATATCGGTGAATTGACTAGTTCAACTACGCCACTGTCACGGACGATATCAGCCATGGGTATGCTCCTGTGGAGGATTCAGGCGTTCAAGGGCGGCACTGGCCACGGCTTCATCCGCGTCCTGTGTCAGTTCTGGCAAAAATTCAAGTGGGGCACGCTGCGCGACTTCGAATCGCACACGCCAGTCTTGGTCGAAACGAAATGGCGCCAACAATCCGGCCGGAACGCGCCGAATGGCGGTCAGGCGAACTTCATCTTCGTCGTCATTGGCCAGCATAACGAGCCACTCGATGCCTATTCTGGAGGCCACTTCACGGCGCACCGAAGAATCCGGGTCGCGCACCAGGTGAAATAGCAAGCTAGGTGCAATACGGCGCGCCACCACCACCCGAACGTAATAGTCGGGGTCATGCAGCATGCCGACCAGATCGTGCAGATCAAGGCGGGAAGCGACCCGCACGCGCACTTCGCGATCAGGATCCTGGATTAGTTTAGCCAGCAACTTTACCGGCAGTCTGAGGGCAACACTGGCGCGTACTGTTTCGTCAGGATCATGGATCAGGCGATTGAGCTGAAACAAACCCAGATATTTGGCCGCAACGGCACGTACTTCAAAATAGGGATGATCAATATATTGTAGGGCTAGTCCGGGATGGGTGCCGAAGAAGCGGTCGATGCGCTTGGCGTAGCGGTCATGCACGCAGCAGCGCATGGGCCCGCAATGGCCCAGACTCATGAGATCCTGATGAGCGCATGTATTGCAGCTGATGACCTGCCCTTGCCAGTCGAGGGCTGGAATGTCGCTGTCAATCATCGTAATCGTCCTTGCCGGCCCGATCCAGCACGTCCAGTAACACTTGGCCGCCGACTTTGTTTTCCGGGTCGAGCAGCAGCAAATGATCCGCCGCTATACGCCCTTCATGCATCAGGTTAAGACGCAGCAGAAGGTAAGCGTAGGCCTTTAGTGCGAACAGGTAAAAGCGGTGGGCAGGCTCGTCACTGCGAAAATTAGCGTGCGCAGGCATGACATCCTGCCATCTCACCGGCAAATGCAGTTCCTGCGCGATCATCCTGAGGCAGGCGATGGCAATGTTAAGTGCTTCCGTCAGCCTGCCCTTGTAGAAGTAATAACGATACTCCCCGACCAGCACCACCGGATTGTTGGGTGCAATGGCACGCGCCAGTGCCAAGTGCATTTCAGCCTTGGTGTCGTCGGCATAGGCCAGGCTCGCCAGTCTGAGTTGCTCTTCCGCGACCGCTGGCAAGCTGCGATAACGGGTGGCAAACCAGACGTTCTCGATGGCGTCGCCTTCGGTCATGGCATCAGTGTTTACGCTGGATACTGCTGATGCTGACGGTAGCCGGTCCGGAATGGTCGCCATGGCTATGATCGCCGGAACTGCTGCAGCCGCAATTGCCTGCCTGTTTGGTGATGAAAGTCAGGCCGGACTCCAGTGGAGTATCCTTGAAATCTATGGTGGCACCCTCAAGCAAAATCCTGGATTCCGCCGGCAGAAACAGTTTAACGCCGCTCGCTTCGATGGCTTGGTCGCCCGTCAGGGGTCCGGCTTCCACCGTGAATTCGGAACTCAGGCCGGAGCAACCCCCTGGGCTGACTACCAGACGAAATCCGTGTGCTGGCGTGCCACCGTTGAAACGTATCATGCGAGCGATGAATTTTTCTGCTTTTGGAGTAATGGTCAATTCCATGATTTTTCCTTATGCCGCTTGATAGCGTGGATAGGCCGTGTCGATGATGCAGGTCTTGTCCACTGGACAAGCTGCAACGCACTGAGCTTCGTCGAAATGTCCAATGCACTCGGTACATTTTTCCGGTTTGATGTAGAACACGCCGTTCTTTTCAAAGATGGCCTGATTAGGGCACTCCGGATCGCAAGCTGAGCAGCCGGTGCATTGAGATGCAACGATTTTGTATGCCATGGTATATCTCCTTAAAATTACATTACATTGAAGACGGTTTTCAGGCCGCCATGAACGCGCCTTGGCGGATAGAGGCGTCGCCGCGTGGTTGATGGCTGATTTCGCCACTGGTTACCCGGGCCCGGTAGTCGGCAAACCAGGTTAGCGCCGCTTTTTCGATGAATTCATGCGCATACGCATCCACCGGTTCGATGCCTGCCGCCAGAAGTTCATCGCGCGGGCAGGCGCCGATCTTGGCCACCAGTACGGCGTGGCAATCATTAATGGCACTGACGATGGACGGTAGTTGTTCGTCCTCGCCAAAGCCGCCCTGGCAATAGAGGTCGACACGGCGATGGCCGACGAAAGTGGTGGAAGCCGCGGTGATCTCGTAGATCTGGAATTCTGTGGCATGACCAAAATGCTCGTTGACCTTGCCCCCGCCGGTGGTGGCCACCGCAACCAGAACCTTGATGTCGTCGTCACCGTCCGCCTGTTTGGCTAGTGCAGACTGTTTGGCCGTGTTCTGTGCCTGGCGCTCGATTTCCACCTGCTCCTGGTAGGCACGACGTTTTTCCAAGTCATAGATCACATCCATCTGATCTACCTTGTCCTGTGTGAATTCATCGCTGCGGTCTTCGCCCAACAGGCCCACGGCGTCGGCGCGACACTGACGACAATGCCGCATCAGATTGGCACCGCCCATGCAGGCGTCCTGCACCTCTTTCAGTTCTTGAGCAGAAGGTCCGCGCTGACCTGTGAGGCCATAGACGGTACCGTGTTCTGCCTCGGAAATCAGAGGCATGATGTTGTGCAGGAAGGCGCCACGAGATTTGACGGCGCGGTTGACTTCATACAGGTGCTGGTCGTTGACGCCCGGAATCAGCACCGAATTGATCTTGGTCAGGATGCCGCGAGCGGTGAGCATTTCCAGCCCCAGCATCTGGCGATCGGTCAGAATTTGTGCCGCCTCTCGCCCGTAGTAACGCTTATGGTTGTAGAAAATCCATGGATAGATCTTCTCACCCACTTCAGCATCAATCATGTTGATGGTAATGGTGACGTGGTCTACGTTGTACTTTGCAATTTCGTCCACATAGTCCGGCAGCATCAGGCCATTGGTGGACAGGCATAGCTTGATGTCCGGCGCCTGCTCTTGCAGCATGCGAAAAGTCTCAAACGTCTTCTGCGGGTTGGCCAGTGCATCCCCCGGGCCGGCAATACCCAATACCGTCATCTGGGGAATTTCGCTGGCAACTGCGATCACCTTTTTGACGGCCTGGTCCGGGGTCAGCTTTTGTGACACCACCCCGGGGCGGGATTCGTTCGAGCAGTCGTACTTGCGGTTGCAGTAGTTGCACTGAATGTTGCAGGCCGGAGCCACGGCAACGTGCATGCGGGCGTAGTGGTGATGGGCTTCCTCAGAATAGCAGGGATGGTTTTTAACCTTTTCCCAGATTTCCGGCGGCATGTCATTTTCCCCGTCGGAGGTGCCACAACTGGCCTTGCCCTCGCCACCGGAGGTGCCACAACCCGATGCTGTCGTCTGGCCAGCCACTTCGACTTTGATCCCGGTGATGGGTTTGAGGCGGTTGTGGCCAGGTGACGCAGTTTGCAGTACATGCTCCATGTTGATGCCCTCGGTAAAGGATTTACCTGTGGTATCAGCAAGTCGCGTGCCAGCACTGTTTTATATATTTTATTATTATAAATCAATGTTTTAAATTATTTATTTGACTTGTCGCCATTACGACAAAGCGGGCTTTATTTGTCGCAAATGAAACAGTGGCTTGAGGCGTGCAAGGCGGAGCTTAAGGCTTAAAACTTCTGGACTTCTATATTGTATTTTTTTAGCGCATAGCCCATTTGGCGTGGCGTCAGGTTGAGTTGCCGCGCGGCCTTGGCCTGCACCCAGCCACTTTTTTCCATGGCATTGATCAGTTGTTCACGTTCTGACAGACGTCCTGAAGGGCGTTCCTCGACATGAATGACTTCATCGGCCTCGGCATGACTTTCCGGTTTGCTGGCGATTGGCGCAATCGGAATCACGTTGCCCTTGGGTTGGTATTTCCATAGCGAGGAGGACAGGCATTGATTGGTCTGGCAGGGAATGTCCACTTCACGGATAATATTGCTGCGCGTCATGGTCGCGAAGCGTTCTACGCAGTTCTCCAGTTCTCGCACATTGCCTGGCCAGTGACAGTTGGACAGGACCTGCATCGCCTCCGGCGTGAGGCCAATTTTGGTATTATTTTCCAGGTTGAAGTGAGCCAGAATTTTCTCCACCAGAAGTGGTATATCATCCCGGCGCTCACGCAAGGGGGGGAGAAAAATGGAAATCACATTGATACGGAAATAAAGATCAGAGCGGAATTGGCCAAGGCTGACAGCGTCTTCCAGATTGCGGTTGGTCGCGCAAATCAGGCGCACATCAACCTTGATCGTCTTGTTGCCTCCTACGCGTTCGAATTCACGCTCTTGCAGAACACGCAACAGCTTGACCTGAAAAACTGGTGAAATATCGCCAATTTCATCCAGAAACAAGGTGCCGCCATGGGCCTGTTCGAAACGGCCCCTGCGCTCCTGTACCGCACCAGTAAAGGCACCTTTTTCGTGGCCGAAAAGTTCGGACTCCAAGAGGGATTCGGTGAGTGCCGCGCAGTTGACTTTGATGAACGGTTTTTCCTTGCGTGTCGAGAGGAAATGAATGGCACGTGCAATCACTTCCTTGCCGGTGCCCGATTCGCCCCGTAATAAAATGGTGCTCTTGCCAGGCGCCGCCATGTGTACCTCAGCAAAGACTTCCTGCATGCGCTTGGAACTGCCGATGACGTTGTCCAGACTGTATTTGCTGGCAAGATCCTTTTGCAAGCGCGACTTTTCTTGCATCAGTTGTTCGCGATCATTCGCCACCTGCTGGTGCAGACGCATGCTCTGTCCGATGAGATTGGCAACCATGGTGAGCAATTGCAGATCATCCTCAAATCTGTTTGATGTGGCGCCTGATTCACGTTCGAATGACAAAACGCCTACACATTCACGTCCGATCTTAATCGGAACACCAAGAAATGAGATGGCTTGTCCGTCCAGCAGGCGGTGCTTTCCGATTCGATTCAAGAACAACGGCTCTTCTGCAATGTTGGGGATTACCGCCGGGATGCCGGTCTGGAAAATTCGGCCGGTCACGCCTTCTCCAACCTGGAATCGGCCGCGTTGAATTTCCTCTTTACTGAGATCGATTGAGGCAATCACACAAAGTTCGGTGTCGTCCTCGCGCGCGCAGACCATACCGCGCTGCATGTTGAGGTGAGCGGCGATGATGTTAAGGACCTGGCGCAGCGTCTTGTGCAGTTCCAGTGAGGAGCCAAGAATCTTGCTGATTTCATAGATGGTAAGCAGCGCTATATTATTGGCTGACGAAGGTGATCTCATGATATTTCCAGATCGTGCTCAATGTGAGGTGTAATTGAAAGAAAGCAATAAACGTTCCTTGCTGTTTTCCCCTGATTTATAGGGGGGTGTGGGGCAGCGAGCTAAAAAAATCGAGGGCGCATTTCATCCTGGCCGCTTCATTTTACAGACTAATCGTTAACGAGCGTTGAACCACCCTCACCGCTTAGGAGCCCGAGTATCGGGTTTTAGCGTGTTATATTTTTGAATTTTCAACAGCTGTTTTAACCGCATGCCGACGATTTGTTAGTTCTCACTAACAATGAAAAAGAATATCTTTGCGGCTCGCGGCCGAGCAAATTTTAGTGGACTGGTCCCTGCACGCTTATGGGACCTCGCGACCAACGTATGCACCTTAATTGTGCAATTAATCGAGAAAGTAAAAATGCCTTGCTCTCTCACTGCAGTCAAGAAACTGGGTCGCTTGACCGCAGAATTTCTCAGTACTATTCCATCAGAAATTTTGTAAAGCGACAGTGTTTTTCATAAATATCTGTTGAAGTGATCGCGTATTTGGCATCATGATGACGTTCAAAATGATTGGGCTACATCTGTGGCCATCACCGCAAAGCTTTTATGACAGCCACATTCAATACTGATGTTCGACTTGACCCTGTGATGGCTATGGACGCCACGCAGCGCGTGGTGAAAGTCAGGCGAGATTACAACACTTGGGTTGCTAATGAGACGCTGGAAGATTATGCGTTGCGCTTCACGCCGCGATCTTTTCGCAAGTGGTCGGAATTTCGCATTTCCAATACCGCGTTTGGTGCAGCTTCGTTTCTGGTGCTGGAAGCCATTGGTGGCAGCATTGCTATCAGCTACGGCTTTATCAATGCGTTCTGGGCGATTCTGGCGGTAGGGCTGATCATCTTTCTCAGTGGTCTGCCCATCAGCTTTTACGCTGCAAAATATGGCGTGGATATGGATTTGCTGACTCGTGGTGCAGGTTTTGGATACATCGGTTCCACCATCACTTCATTTGTCTACGCTTCATTTACCTTCATCCTGTTTGCGCTGGAAGCTGCCATCCTGGCCTATGCGTTGGAGATGTATTTTCACATGCCGCTGTACCTTGCCTATCTGGTGAGCGCCCTGCTGGTGATTCCGTTGGTGACGCATGGCATTACCTTGATCAGTCGCATTCAGATGATAACGCAGCCATTATGGCTGATTCTGATGGTGCTGCCCTTGGCGATGGTACTGCACAAAGAGCCTGGGCTGATCGCGGACTTGCTGAATTTCGAGGGCAGAAAGGGAACAACGCACTTTGACATCTACCTGTTCGGCGCAGCCACCGCTGTGGGAATTGCACTGATTACGCAGATTGGCGAGCAAGTCGATTACTTACGTTTCATGCCGGAAAGAACGGCTAAAAATAAGGTGCGATGGATTGCCGGTGTATTGATCGCCGGGCCGGGTTGGGTGGTAATCGGCATCCTGAAAATGTTGGCCGGCGCCATGCTGGCCTTCTTGGCCATCCGCCACGGTTTTGCCTGGGGGGATGCAAACAACCCGACTCAAATGTATTTGTTGGGCTATTCCTACGTTTTCCAGAACAGGCATTGGATGATGGCGGCGACTGTTCTTTTTGTCGCAATTTCCCAGATAAAGATCAATATGACTAATGCCTACGCCGGTTCGCTGGCATGGTCGAACTTCTTTGCGCGGCTCACGCACAGCCATCCCGGGCGCGTTGTCTGGATGATATTCAATACCCTGATTGCTGTGATGCTGATGGAACTGAACGTTTTTCAGGCCCTGGAACTGGTCCTGGGTTTGTATTCCAACATCGCCATTTCCTGGATTGCCGTGGTGGTGGCTGACCTTGTCATCAATAAGCCGCTTGGTCTCAGTCCGCCCGGGATTGAATTCAAACGGGCCTATTTGTATGACATCAATCCTGTTGGCGTTGGAGCGATGGGGTTGGCCTCGATATTATCGGTTTCTGCATTCTTTGGAGTGTTTGGTCCCGGGGCACAGGCATTTTCGGCATTTATTGCATTAATCACGGCATTGATAACTTCACCCTTGATCGCATGGTATACCGGGGGGAAATACTATCTTGCTCGCCAGCCAAGCCTGAAATTCAGTGCTCAGGGCACGGCTCGCTGTTGCATTTGTGAGCGTGAATACGAACATGAAGATATGGCGCATTGCACCGCTTACCAAGGGCCGATTTGCTCGCTTTGCTGCACTTTGGATGCGCGTTGTAATGACCTCTGCAAGCCAGCAAACGCCCACGCCAATGTGCAGGCCTCGCAATTGATTCGTCGATTGCTGCCAGAAGCACTGTGGCGGCCGCTTGAAACCGGGCTTGGTCACTATTTGCTGCTGATGGCTGGAATCATGGCACTTCTTGCCATCGTGCTGGGCCTGATTTACTACCATCAGTTCACCCTGATCAAGGACATGTCCGCGTTGATCCCGCAGATGCAATTGTTGTTCATCAAGATCTTTGCCGCACTGGTATTCCTCAGTGGGATCGTGGCCTGGTGGCTGATACTGACCAGCGAAAGCCGTCGCGTGGCGCAGGAGGAATCCAACCGGCAAACCGGCTTGTTGATGCAGGAAATAGAATCACATCGCCGCACCGATGACCAGTTGCAGATGGCCAAACAGCAAGCCGATCAAGCCAATCAGGCGAAGAGTCGCTATATCACTACGATCAGTCATGAGTTGCGCACGCCCTTGAACAGCATTCTGGGCTATGCGCAGATTCTGGATGCCGACGCGTCCATTCCGATCCATCGCAAGCAGGCCGTTAACATTATTCGGCGTAGCGGCGATCATCTGCTGTCCCTGATTGAAAGTACGCTGGATATAGCTCGCATTGAAGGTGGACGTTTGAAACTGGAAGTGAAACCTTTGCATTTTTCGGATTTCATCCAGCAGATCGTGCGCATGTTCGAATTGCAAGCACTGAATAAGGGAATCGACTTCAGTTTTGAGCCGGAAGACCAACTGCCGCTCGCAGTGCGGGCTGACAAGCGGCGACTAGGGCAGATCCTGATCAATATACTGGGTAATGCCATCAAGTTCACGGAGCAAGGAAAGGTCTGTGTCAGGGTGAAATATGCGCGTGAAATGGCGGTCATTGAGATCGAAGACAGCGGCCCGGGGATCTCTGCCGAAGAACTGGTTCACATCTTTGAACCCTTTGCCCGTGGCAGTACCAAGACCGGCGGGACCGGCTTGGGACTGACCATCAGTAAAATGCTGACTGACCTGATGGGCGGAGAGCTCACCGTCAAAAGCACGCTAGGGCTTGGTAGCATATTTCAGGTTCGCTTGTTTCTGCCTGAGGTGCGTGACTATACGCCGGTTGATGAGGCGACCAGCCTGCGCCATCGTATTGGTTATGCCGGCGAGCGTCGCAGGATTCTAATCGTGGATAACGAGCGTGTGGACAGGGAGATGCTGGTCAGCATTCTTGAGCCCCTTGGCTTTGAACTAAGAGAGGCCGAATCCGGCATCAAGTGTCTGGAGTCCCTGGCTGCATTTGACCCGCATGTGATTCTGATGGATTTAGCCATGCCGGGCATCGATGGCTGGGAAACTATCCGCCGTATCCGCCAGCAGCAATTGACGTCGGCACGGATTGCCATCGTTTCAGCTAATGCCTTCGACAAAGATCTTGACAATGATGTTGGTATCGCCAGCGAGAGCTTCATACTCAAACCGGTACAGGTAGATGAATTCCTCGATTGGATTGGACAAAGCCTGGATCTTGAGTGGCTTGAACACGAGCCGTTAAGATCCTCTGACGGGTTGGAGCAACATATCATTTATCCGCCATTAGGGATGCTGCGTCAGCTCGACGAACTGGTTACTCTGGGTTATGTACGCGGCATTCTTAAAAAAATTGACGAGGTTGAGGCGCAGGATCAGCGCTACGCTGCATTTGTTCAAAAGGTGCGTACCATGGTTGGTCATTTCGAGCTTGAGGCCTTGTCTCGCTTGATCAAGGAGGGATGTCTGAGTGTCACAAAGTAAGCCTGAACAGCAGTCTGCTGATGTGGTGTTGATTGTGGACGATGTGCCGGAAAATCTTTCCATGTTGCATGATGCCCTGGATGATGCGGGCTACATGGTGCTGGTCGCGATTAACGGGGAGACTGCGATTCAGCGTGCGCGTCAGGGCCTGCCGGAAGTCATTTTGCTGGATGCCATGATGCCTGGAATGGATGGATTTGAGGTCTGCCGTCGTTTGAAGGCCGATTATGCGACGCAGCATATTCCTGTGATCTTCATGACCGGATTGACCGAGTCCGAGCATGTGGTCGCCGCGTTTGATGCAGGCGGCACGGATTACGTGACCAAGCCCATCAAGCCGACCGAAGTGCTGGCGCGCATCGCGTCCCATTTGCAACGCGCGCGTGCCACCGACCAAGCGCGCACAGCACTAGATGCCTTTGGCCAGGCATCGGTCGCGATCACCCTGCATGACGGGGCTCTGGTCTGGCAGACACCCTCGGCGCGGCGGATGTTGCAGGACTTCTTTGGTGAATTGAACGAAGGTGCACCACAACCACTGCTGGAATGGTTGCGAGGCATTATCGCCGCCCGTGCGTCTGGCGATGAGGCAGCCCCTCTGAACGTCGTGCGCGATTCCAAACGATTGATCGTCAATCTTTCCGCCCAGACCGACGAAGGGGAGTGGCTGCTCATGCTGCGCGAAGAGTCCGATGCTGCGCAGTTGGAAGCCTTAATGGCGGCCTTCAGGCTGACCGTGCGCGAGGCCGAGGTGTTGTACTGGGTGGTCCGGGGCAAGACCAGCCGCGACATCGGGGACATTCTGGGCAGCAGTCCGCGCACCGTGAACAAGCACTTGGAGCGGGTCTTCGAAAAACTGGGGGTGGAGACGCGTACCGCAGCGGCCGCTAAGGCGATCGACAAGATGCGCCTCAACAATCCCTGAAGCGGTGCCAATTTAAGGATTATTTCTGCTGCAAGCCATGCCAGCCCTGTTCACGCAGACAAAGCAGCAGGCCGCGTGTCGCCTGTCGGTTGTCTGCGGGCGGGCGGTACGCCTCGCCCAGCCTGGCCACACAGGCGTTGATTGCCGGATTCAGTTCATCGGGCTTGCCGCCCGCCTTCCACCATGAGTTGATGGCGTAGAGGTCCATCGGGTCGTTGGATTTTGCGATTGTTGCCTCTGAGTTTCCTCTGGGCTCAGTGTGTTTCGTGTCGTTAGCTATTAATCGTAGCTCCGGTGTTGGTGCGACGGTAGCCACGGGACTGAGTTCATCCAGTTTCTGAACGACCCATCCATGCTCTTTCATGCATTTCTCATAGGCGGACTGACCGCCCCCCTGGTTATTGCATAGGGCTTGGTCCCGGGCTAAGTCCCCCGCGCCGGCACCTCGTTTAACTGCAATTTCACCACACCCTCCCAGAGTCAGGCTGGTCAGCAGCAGCCCTGCCATTATTGGTAAATTTCGCATGGGTATCCTTAGAAGTTGATGTTGGAATCAAGACAGTGCCACCCCTCACGCTTTCCTGACATACGCAATATGACGTATTTCAAGGCGGGCCTTGCCGCTTTAATCTTGCCCCGTACAAAGTTTTCACCACATTTTTTTCTTAAGGGGGCTTTACAAAATGACACAAGAAAACATTCTGCGCGCATCTGGAAAACGCGTGTTAGTTGCTGCAGTTTCCGCCGCTTGCCTGGCTTCAGCGATCGGTGCTGAGGCTGGGGGCACAATCAGTTTTGGCGATGACAAATCCGTCAGTTTGGGCTTTGGCATGCGCGGGAGTTTTGCCAGTGTAGAAAATGGTGCGCCGAATGGCACTTCGCGCTCAAATGATTTCACGCTGGATAGCGCCAGAATTTTCCTGTCGGGCTCACTTAACCAGAATATCAAGGGCATGCTTAACACGGAAAAAGACATTGCCGGCCAGGGGTTCCAGGCCATTGATGCCAACGTCCAAATTACGATCTTCCCGGAACTGACAATATGGGCCGGTCGTTTCCTGTCTCCCAGTGATCGTGCCAATATGGCTGGCCCCTACTATTCATTGGGTGGTGGATATTGGGCGGGCATTGCTTCGCGTTATGGATACAACGGCGGTTACATTGGCCGTGACGACGGTGTCGCCGCAGTTGGCAGCCTGTTGGATGGCAAGTTGAGTTACGCCGTAGGTGTGTTCGAGGGCAATACCGAGTTCAAGATTGCCCCAGTCACTGTTGGCAAGCGTACCGGTACTGATGATTTGATGTATGCCGGGCGTGTGCAGGTTGATTTGTGGGATCCGGAACCAGGTTATTACGGCACCGGCAATTATTTGGGTGCCAAGGACATCCTGGCTGTTGGCATCGCGGGAAGAACACAAGGTGGTGGTTCAGTATCTACGACTAAAACAGGAGATTACAACGCTTACAGCATTGATTTCTTGTTGGAGAAGAAGGATGTGGGTCCGGGCGCAATATCGCTTGAAGCCGCTTATTACGACTACGACACAGACAGCGTATTCCTGAGTGAGCAAGGCACAGCTTACACGGCGGGTGCCGGCTACATTTTCAATGACAAGGTGGGTTGGGGCAAGTTCCAGCCATTCGTTCGTTACCAGAAATTCGAGGCTGATACCAACAAAGACACCAGAAAATATGATCTCGGTACAAGCTACATCATCGATGGCTACAACGCCCAGATAAGCGCGTTCTATTCAGACACCAAGGTAACGGGCAAGAGCAGCAATGATGCCTTTACTGTGTCGATGCAGTTCCAGTTCTAGAAATCCATCATCAACGATATTAGTCAGGAGATACAACTATGCAATCCCGTCGCACATTCATCAAATCCATGACTGCAATCGCAGCAAGCGTGGCCCTCATGACCGGCAGCCTCACCGTTCTGGCAGCTGACAGCAAGGAGCCGATCAAGGTCGGCATCCTGCACTCCCTCTCTGGCACCATGTCCATCTCGGAAACCGCACTCAAAGATATGGCTTTGATGACCATCGAGGAAATCAACAAGAATGGCGGCGTGCTGGGCCGTCAACTGGAACCGGTGGTGGTTGATCCTGCCTCCGACTGGCCACTGTTCGCCGAGAAGGCACGCCAACTGTTGACCAAGGACAAGGTGGCGGTGACTTTCGGTTGCTGGACTTCCGTTTCACGCAAATCCGTATTGCCGGTTTACAAGGAACTTAACGGCCTGCTGTTCTACCCGGTGCAATATGAAGGTGAGGAGTTGGAAAAGAACGTCTTTTACACCGGAGCGGCCCCTAACCAGCAAGCGATTCCGGCCGTGGAATATCTGATGAGCAAGGATGGCGGCAGTGCCAAGCGCTTCGTGCTGCTGGGTACCGACTATGTCTATCCCCGTACCACTAACAAGATCCTGCGCGCGTTCCTGAAGAGCAAGGGTGTGGCGGATGCGGACATCATGGAAGAGTACACGCCATTCGGTCATTCCGATTACCAGACCATCATCGCCAAAATCAAGAAGTTCTCTGCCGAAGGCAAGAAGACTGCAGTGATCTCCACCATCAACGGCGATTCCAACGTGCCGTTCTACAAGGAACTGGGCAACCAGGGTCTGAAGGCCAAGGATGTGCCGGTGGTGGCATTCTCCGTGGGTGAAGAAGAACTTCGTGGCGTCGACACCAAGCCGTTGGTGGGCCATCTGGCTGCATGGAATTACTTCATGAGTCTGAAGAATCCGACCAATAGCGCATTTACCAAGAAGTGGGCCGACTTCGCCAAGGCCAAGCATCTTCCAGGCGCTGATAAGCCATTGACTAACGATCCGATGGAAGCGACTTATATCGGCATCAATATGTGGAAGCAGGCCGTCGAGAAGGCTGGCACTACCGATGTTGACAAGGTCATCGCTGCAGTAGGCGGTCAGAAATTCAAGGCACCGAGCGGTTTTGAGATTGAAATGGATGCCAAGAACCATCACCTGCACAAGCCGGTATTCATCGGTGAAGTGAAGGCCGATGGCCAGTTTAATGTGGTTTGGAAGACCTCTGGTCCAATCAAGGCTCAGCCTTGGAGCCCTTACATTGTTGGCAACGACAAGAAGAAGGACGAGCCGGAAGCCAAGTAATTTGTAACGATTCATCTCCTAGTTGTTACTCGCCGTTGCGGCTCGTTGGCCGCAACGGCAATTTTTTGAAGAGTTGTTTTGCCGAAGACTGGGGTAGTTTCGACAAAACCACTTTTACGGGTGTCATTCATGCAAATCGCAAAAATTATCATCACCTGCTGCTTGGCCTTGACAGGGTTGCTGGCCGGAACCGCCCATGCACTGACGGTCGCTGAAAGACTTGCGCTGGCGGCTGGCGACAATGATCAACGCATTGCCGCTTTGGCCCGGGTGGTGGCGGTTGGCGATCCCGGTGCCTCGCCTTTTCTTAAAAGCCTGCTGGATGACAATGTCAAACTGGTCGGCAACAAGATATTTGTCGTGGATGCTGGCGCTGCAATTAATGCAGCAACGGGTGATCACGTTGAGCTGCCGGCGGATGCGGAAGACGTGGTCAACAACAACCGCATGCGCAGTGAATTGGGGGCTGCCATCGCTGCACTCGACCTGCGCTCGCCTGATGCTGCGGTGAGGTTGCAAGCCGCCCTGGCGCTGCGCCAGGCAGATGCGGCAGATTCAACTTTTGCGCTGGTGGTGCAGGCTGAGAAAACCGAGCAAGACAAGAAAATTCAAACCATTCTGGCGGAGATCCGTGCCGGGATCGAATTGCACAGTACCGATGTAGTACTGCGTCTCAAGGCCGCTCGTGAACTGGCTGCCAGTACCAGTGCCGAAATGCGACAGTTGCTGGTCGGCCGTCTGGAGCCTGGTGGTGAAGCTGATCCGGAGGTGCGGAGCGCTATTGCGACTTCCCTACGCGCATTGGATCAGCGCCTTGTCTACTTTGAGGTGGCCGGCACTGTGTTTACGGGATTGAGTCTTGGCAGCGTGTTGCTGTTGGCGGCACTGGGACTCGCCATTACCTATGGGTTAATGGGGGTCATCAACATGGCGCATGGCGAGATGATGATGCTGGGCGCCTATGCCACTTATCTGGTACAGAATCTGTTTCGACAGTTTGCTCCTGCCTGGTTTGACGCCTATATTCTGGTCGCCATTCCGGTGGCGTTCATCCTGACCGCCATCATCGGCATGTTGCTTGAGCGCACCATTATCCGTCATCTGTATGGCCGTCCACTGGAAACCCTGCTGGCTACCTGGGGCATCAGCCTGATCCTGATGCAGTTGGTCCGTACTTTGTTTGGTGCACAGAATGTCGAAGTCGAAAATCCAGGCTGGATGTCTGGTGGCATCGAATTGGCCTCCAATCTGGTATTGCCGTACAACCGCATCACCATCATCCTGTTTTCCCTGGCGGTATTGTTGCTGGTGTGGACCTTGTTGAATAAGACCCGTCTGGGTTTGTTCGTTCGCGCGGTCACGCAAAACCGCTCCATGGCCGGGTGCGTTGGGGTTAACACCGCGCGTATTGACGCCTGGGCCTTTGGCCTGGGCTCTGGCATTGCCGGTTTGGCCGGCGTGGCGCTGGCGCAGATTGGCAACGTCGGGCCTGACCTTGGCAAGACCTATATCGTCGATTCTTTCATGGTGGTGGTGCTGGGTGGGGTTGGTCAACTGGCCGGTACCGTCTATGCGGCGCTGGGACTGGGTGTGCTCAGCAAGTTCCTGGAAGGCTACGCTGGTGCCGTGCTGGCCAAGATCATCGTGCTTGTCATCATCATCATTTTTATCCAGAAACGGCCACAAGGCATCTTTGCCTTGAAGGGTCGCTCGGTCGATTAGAGGTTTATATGCATACCCGTTATCAACCCTTGCTGTTGCGCCTGCTGGGAAATTCCCGCTGGATCGGCTACGTCCTGGCCATCTCCGTTCTCTGCATTCTGGTGCCTGTGCTTAATCTAGTGGTGCCGGATGGCAATGTGTTGCATGTTTCCAATTACATCGTTTCTATCGGCGGGAAAATCCTGTGTTATGCCATGGTGGCATTAGCCATGGATCTGATCTGGGGCTATACCGGCATTCTCAGTCTGGGGCACGGCTTGTTCTTTGCCCTGGGTGGTTACGCCTTTGGCATGTATCTGATGCGGCAGGTTGGCTTGGACGGTGTGTCCCATAGTAATTTGCCGGATTTCATGGTGTTCCTCGACTGGAAGGCCTATCCATGGTACTGGAGTGGGAGCGAGCATTTTCTGCTGGCCCTGTTGCTGGTCGTGCTGGTGCCAGGCACGCTGGCATTGGTATTCGGCTGGTTCGCCTTTCGCTCACGCATCAAGGGAGTCTATTTCTCCATCATCACTCAGGCCATGACCTATGCCTTCATGCTGCTGTTCTTTCGTAATGAGACAGGTTTTGGTGGTAACAACGGTTTTACTGATTTCAAGCGCATTCTCGGCATTCCTATTGCGACCCCGGAAATGCGCATGACTCTGTTCGTGCTGAGCGGACTGACTTTGCTGGCCATGTTGTGGATGTCGCGTTGCATCGTCGAAAGCAAGTTCGGCAGGGTGCTCACCGCCATCCGTGACGCTGAGTCCCGCGTCATGTTCTCGGGCTATAACCCTTTGCATTACAAACTGGCAATCTGGACCCTTTCAGCCATGATGTGCGGCATTGCCGGGGCACTCTATGTGCCACAGGTGGGCATCATCAACCCCAGTGAAATGTCGACGGCGAACTCTATCGAGATCGCCATATGGGCCGCCGTCGGCGGTCGTGGCACACTGATCGGCCCGATACTGGGTGCGGCCTTCGTTACCGGGGCCAAAAGCTGGTTCACCGCCAGTTTTCCCGAATACTGGCTGTATTTTCTCGGTTTGCTGTTCATCATCGCGACGCTCTATCTGCCGCAAGGCATGATGGGCCTGGGCAAAAAGATAAAGGGCAAATACGCATGACGACCATACATGACCGCACCAGCATTAATCAGGGCGAGGGCGGGGATCACCTGTTACAGCCTGGTGTGCTGGATACCTCGCACGGGGTGGTGCTTTACCTGGAAGATATTACTGTCAGTTTCGATGGTTTTCGTGCGCTGAATAAACTGAGCTTTTCCGTGGATGTAGGTGAACTTCGCTGCATCATCGGCCCCAATGGCGCCGGCAAGACCACCATGATGGATGTCATTACCGGTAAGACGCGTGCCGATTCAGGCACTGTATTTTTTGGTCAGACCCTGGATCTGTCACGTATGACCGAGCCGCAGATCGCCCAGGCTGGCATTGGTCGCAAGTTCCAGAAACCGACTGTATTTGAACAGCATACCGTGTTCGAGAATCTGGAACTGGCATTCAAGACTGACAAGCGCATCTGGCATTCATTATTTGGCAAGCTGAAGGCAGAGGAACGTGACAGCATCCATGAGATTCTGGCCACCATTGCTTTGCTGGATAAGGCGAGCACTCGTGCCGGACTTCTTTCTCACGGCCAGAAGCAATGGCTGGAGATTGGCATGTTGCTGGCACAGCAACCTTTGCTGCTGCTGCTGGATGAGCCGGTCGCTGGCATGACGGATCAGGAAACCGAACGCACGGCGGAATTGCTCAATACGCTGGCAGGCAAGCATTCCATCGTGGTGGTGGAGCATGACATGGACTTTGTCGCCAGTATCGCACGCAAGGTGACGGTGTTGCATGAGGGGAGCGTGCTGGCCGAAGGCGATATGAACAAGGTACAAAATGACGAGAAAGTAATCGAGGTTTATCTTGGACGCTAACATGTTGGAAGTGACAGGGCTGAACCAGTACTACGCCGGCAGTCATATTCTGCGCGACGTGGTGTTTTCCGCCCCGATGGGCGCGTGCACCGTGCTCCTTGGCCGGAATGGCGTCGGCAAGACCACGCTATTGAAATGCCTGATGGGCGTGTTGCCGATTAGGAGCGGGGCGATTACTTTTGATGGTCGGAATGTGACGAATATGCCGACCTATGGCCGCGCGGCTGCGGGCATGGCCTATGTGCCGCAAGGTCGGGAGATTTTTTCCCGGCTTACCGTCGAAGAGAACTTGCAGATGGGCCTGGCCGTGGCCAAGGGTCGCGCCGCCAGAACTATCCCAGAGGATGTGTTTGAGATGTTTCCGGTGCTTCGTGACATGTTGCATCGGCGCGGCGGGGACCTGTCCGGTGGACAGCAGCAGCAACTGGCGATTGCCAGGGCGCTGGTGTCACGCCCCAAGCTCTTGATTCTGGATGAACCGACCGAAGGCATCCAGCCTTCCATCATCAAGGATATTGAGCGCGTCATCCGTACCTTGTCGCAACGTGGTGACATGGCGATCCTGCTGGTGGAACAGTATTATGATTTTGCGCGGGCGCTGGCGGACCATTATCTGGTCATGTCGCGTGGCCAGGTCGTGAAACAGGGTGCAGGCGTTGATATGGACCGGGACAATATCCGCGATTTCGTGGCACTATGAGGGCATGCAAATAGCTCCAGCCGGATTGAGTCCTGGTATGCCCGAGTCATGGGAAGCGGAACTGACGCTGGGGTTTGTCCGGCGTCACCAGCGCAGCGTGTTGGCGAGACGCCACCATCGCGGGCCTCTGGTGGTTCAGAAAGCGCTCTACCCGGAGGGCGACGCGATTTGCCATGCCATCATCCTGCATCCACCGGGGGGGGTGGCCGGAGGTGATCAGTTGAAAATGTCGGTGGATGTTGGCATCGATGCACATGCCCTGCTGACAACCCCCGGTGCCGGGAAGTGGTATAAGGCGAATGGCGCAGAAGCCTCGCAACACCTTGCATTGACGGTGGCGGACAATGCCGTGCTGGAATGGCTGCCACAGGAAAGTATTGTTTATGACGCTGCAAGGGTGATCTGGGACACAAAGGTGAACCTGAGCGACTTTGCTCGTTATGCCGGTTGGGAAATCACTTGTCTGGGGCGGCAGGCTTGTGGCGAAAAATTTGGCAGCGGACGGTTGCGGCAAGGCTTGCAGATCTATCGGTCATCGCACCTGATCTGGGGTGAACATGGCATTGTGTCGGGTGGTGACGCGTTACTGACCTCCCTTGTTGGCTTGCGAGGTTGTCCGGTGTATGCCACTTTTGTGGTAGCGGCTGGAATGATAACGCCCCAGCTATTGGATGCCTGTCGCAGCATGGCAGCATCAGATGGCGGTCAGGTCGGGGTTAGCGCCCTGCCGGAGATTTTTGTCGGACGCTATTTGGGGCATAGTGCGCAGGCGGCAAGGCAGTATTTTGAAGCGCTATGGGCGGTGCTTCGCCCGTGGTATGCGGGTGTCGCCAGTGAGCGGCCCAGAATCTGGAACACATGAATTGCGTTGTTGAAGGGATGCCATGGAACTGACCCCAAGAGAGAAAGACAAATTGCTGCTGTTTACCGCCGGCCTGCTCGCTGAAAGACGCAAGGCCCGCGGCCTCAAGCTCAATTACCCGGAGGCAGTAGCCTATATCTCGGCCGCAATTCTTGAAGGTGCACGAGATGGAAGGAGCGTTGCCGAAATGATGAGCTATGGCACGACGCTGCTTACCCGAGAGGATGTCATGGATGGCATCGCGGAGTTGATTCCGGAAATCCAGGTGGAAGCTACGTTTCCGGACGGCACCAAGCTGGTCACGGTTCACCACCCCATCGTTTGAAGGAGATTCGATCATGATTCCTGGTGAATTTCTGCTTGAAGAGGGCGAGATTGAGTTGAACGTCGGTCGGCGCAGCTTGAGTCTGCTGGTTTCCAATACTGGCGATCGTCCCATACAGGTCGGTTCTCACTACCACTTTGCCGAAACCAATGCCGCACTGGAGTTTGATCGTGCAGCCGCCCACGGCATGCGCCTTGATATTGCCAGCGGCACCGCAGTGCGTTTCGAGCCCGGCCAAAGTCGTTCGGTAAATTTGGTCGCTTATGCCGGGCACCGTAGGGTGTTTGGCTTTCGTGGCCTGGTTCAGGGTGCGCTTGATTGAGGGATTTGATTCGATGACAACAATTTCACGCCGTGCCTATGCCGAAATGTTCGGCCCCACCGTTGGTGACCGGGTACGCCTCGCAGACACGGATTTGTTTATTGAGGTGGAACGCGATTGCACCATCTATGGTGAAGAGGTCAAGTTTGGTGGCGGCAAGGTCATTCGCGACGGTATGGGGCAGGGACAGGCGGTATCCGCCTTGGTAGCCGACACTGTCATTACCAATGCTCTGATTCTGGATCATTGGGGCATCATCAAGGCCGACATTGGCCTTAAAGAGGGACGCATTGCGGCCATCGGCAAGGCCGGCAACCCTGATGTGCAGCCAGGCGTCACCATCCCTATTGGCGCCGGCACCGAGATCATCGCGGGCGAAGGCATGATCGTCACCGCCGGTGGGATCGACACCCACATTCATTTCATCTGCCCGCAACAGATCGAGGAGGCGCTCAACTCCGGCGTGACCACCATGATTGGTGGCGGCACCGGTCCCGCTACCGGTACCTATGCCACGACCTGCACGCCCGGCCCATGGCATATCCACCGCATGCTGCAGGCAGCCGAGGCATTCCCGATGAATCTTGGATTCCTTGGCAAAGGCAATGCTTCCTTGCCCGAACCGCTGGCGGAACAGGTCGAAGCTGGCGCCATCGGCCTGAAATTGCACGAGGACTGGGGGACTACCCCAGCTGCGATCGACAATTGTCTGTCGGTCGCCGAGCGTTATGACGTTCAGGTGGCGATTCATACCGACACGCTGAACGAATCCGGTTTTGTCGAGACCACTGCCGCAGCTTTCAAGGGCCGTACCATTCACACCTATCATACCGAGGGCGCCGGAGGTGGCCATGCGCCGGATATCGTCAAACTGGCAGGATTGCCCAACGTGCTGCCTTCTTCCACTAATCCGACGCGGCCGTTTACCGTCAACACCATCGATGAGCACCTGGACATGTTGATGGTTTGCCATCACCTTGATCCTGCCATCGCCGAGGATGTGGCCTTTGCCGAGAGCCGTATCCGGCGTGAAACTATCGCGGCAGAGGATATCTTGCATGACCTGGGTGCCTTGGCCATGTTCTCCAGCGACTCCCAGGCCATGGGTCGCGTCGGGGAAGTGATCATGCGCTGCTGGCAGACCGCTCACAAGATGAAGCAGCAGCGCGGTGCACTCCCGGGTGACGGTCCGCGCAACGACAACTTTCGGGCCAAACGTTATATCGCGAAGTACACCATCAATCCGGCATTGGCGCATGGCATCTCGCACGAGGTAGGCAGCATTGGAATCGGCAAGCTGGCAGATCTAGTGCTGTGGAAACCGGCGTTTTTCGGGGTCAAGCCCAGTCTGATTTTGAAGGGTGGCATGATTGCGAGTGCCGCCATGGGCGATGCCAATGCTTCCATCCCGACGCCGCAACCGGTGCATTACCGGCCGATGTTCGGCGCCTTCGGTGGCGCCCTGCAGGCGACCTCTCTAACTTTTGTGTCGCAGGCTGCATTGAATAATCCGGCAGTGCTGGCACTGGGGCTCAAGAAGCGCCTGTCGGCAGTCAGGAACACCCGCAACATTGGAAAACGCGACATGATTCACAACGATTATGCCCCAGACATCACGGTAGATCCGGAAACCTATCTGGTGCATGCCGATGGTCAGCTCCTGATGTGCGAACCGGCCGTGACCCTGCCAATGACCCAACGCTATTTCCTGTTCTAATGCTCAATATCACAGAACTGATTTCCCCCGGGGCACAGCACGACGAGCGGCTGGTCCTGCCATTTGACCGGCGCCAGAGAAGCCGATTGCGCGTCGAACTGGAGTCGGGAGAGGACGCCGGACTGTTCCTCGCGCGAGGCACCGTGTTGCGCGGGGGGGATCGCCTGCGCGCCGCAGATGGCCGTATCGTACAAGTCGTGGCTGCCAACGAGCCCGTCATGCTGGTCACGGCAGATACGCCGATTCAACTGATACGTGCTGCCTATCATCTGGGCAATCGACATATTCCGTTGCAGGTGGGTGATGGCTGGCTGAAGCTGGAACAGGATCATGTATTGCGTGAAATGCTGATTGGCCTGGGCGTCTATGTAGCTAATCAGGAGGCTCCGTTCGAGCCGGAAGCCGGGGCTTATGGTGGCGGTCACCGCCACGGACAGGATGACGATGTCGCGGTGTCCATCCGTCCGCTGGCAAGGACGTCACGTGATTGACGCGATGGGCCTGTCCCGCCTGCTGCAACTGGCAAGCCCAATGTTGCCGGTTGGTGCCTACAGCTATTCGCAGGGACTGGAGTGGGCGGTTGAGGAAGGTACGGTGCATGATGCTGCCAGCGCAGAACAATGGATAGGGGATGTGTTGCAATACTCCATGTGCAGTTTCGAGCTCCCCGTGCTGTGGCGCCTGTGCCACGCCTGGCAGGATGAGGACAACGCAGGAATCCTGCATTGGAATGAGAGGATGTGTGCCGGACGGGAGGCGGCAGAATCCCAGGCCGAGACCCTGCAAATGGGCTATTCGCTATGCCGCCTGCTTGAGTCGCTGGAGGAAGGCGGCAACCCTCATCTGGTCAAAGTCCAGGCTATCCCTGCCAAGAGCTTTCCTGCCGTGTACGCCTGTGCGGTTGCCATTTGGCAAATTCCCGCCATAGCAGCCGTCCATGCCTACGCTTGGTCATGGATAGAAAACCAGGTATCTGCGGCCATGAAAACCATTCCTCTGGGACAGGTGGCAGGCCAGCGCATGCTGCTCTCACTGGGAGCACGCCTGCCGGTTCTGGTCGACCGTGCATGTTCATTGTTGGATGCCGAATTGAGCAATTTCGCGCCTGGATTTGCCCTGGCTGCTTGCCAGCATGAGACCCAATACAGCCGTTTATTCAGAACTTGAAATTATTTTCAGGAATCACAGCATGAACTCAAAAGAAACCCTGCGCGTCGGAATTGGCGGCCCTGTCGGTTCCGGCAAGACTGCGCTGACACTGGCCCTGTGTCTGCGCCTGCGTCATGACTACAATATCGCGGTCGTGACCAATGACATCTACACCAGGGAAGATGCCGAATTTCTGACCAGGAACGATGCGCTTGATCCGGAACGCATCATCGGTGTGGAGACGGGAGGATGTCCACACACGGCCATTCGTGAGGATGCTTCCATGAACCTGGAAGCGGTGGATCAGTTGTGCCGGCGCTTCCCAGGCCTCGATATCGTGTTCATCGAGAGTGGCGGAGATAACCTGTCGGCTACTTTTAGCCCCGAACTGTCTGACCTTACCCTGTATGTTATAGATGTCGCTGCTGGTGAAAAAATTCCGCGCAAGGGTGGTCCGGGTATTACCAAGTCTGATCTGTTGATTATCAACAAGATCGACCTGGCGCCCATGGTAGGTGCTTCGCTGGAAGTCATGGCGCGTGATGCCAAACGCATGCGGGGTGATCGTCCCTTCCTGTTCAGCAATCTTAAAACCCAGCAAGGATTAGAAGACATTGTTCAGTTCATTGAGCGGCAGGGGTTGATGATTGATCAGACTAAGGGCTAGGAAATCATAACTGATTCCAGATTCATGATGAGTCCTGTCAATAGGGCGGTGAAGAAATCTCTAGTACCGGCCGAGCTGCCAGTTCAGTGGCAATGAGTTTCCCGGTTTATTGCAGGAAACCGGCATTAAGATCAGCCTGGATGGCAACGCTTGCCAGCAGGACATCGCGTTCGTGGAGCGTCAACTTTTTATGGGAGTCGGAAAAAGCTGATAGAATGGCGCGAGCACAGGTTTTATTGGCTTTTCAAGCCAATAAAATCAGGTGCCGTTTTTTCATCTGGAGGGAGTTTTTCATGAAGAAGATCGAAGCCATTATCAAACCTTTCAAGCTCGATGAAGTGCGTGAGGCGCTGTCTGGCATCGGCATCAACGGCTTGACCGTTACCGAGGTCAAGGGTTTTGGTCGTCAGAAAGGCCATACCGAACTCTATCGTGGCGCCGAGTATGTGGTTGATTTTCTGCCCAAGATCAAGATGGAAATGGTGCTTGCCAATGAGTTGGTAGAATCCGCCATCGACGCCATCATCAAGGCCTCTCATACCGGTAAAATTGGAGACGGCAAGATTTTTGTGTCATCGGTAGAGCAGGTGATACGCATTCGTACCGGTGAAACCGGCGAAGCCGCAATCTAATCTTCATGCCATTCTGGATGCAGGCGACTAGCCTGCTCATCCTGTCAAAGTGTTCAGGACCTTAAGCTTAGTGTGCCCTGTGCAATATCTTAGGAGTCGATCCTTCCATGGGTTGAGGATTTGATTTATAACGATGCAACACGGCTTAAATTCACTAAAGATTGTTCTAGCCATGCTGTCATGGCTATCGCTTTCTCCCGCCTATGGCCTGGAGAGAGTCACCCTTCAACTCAAGTGGCATCATCAATTTCAATTTGCGGGTTACTACGCAGCCAAGGAACTTGGTTACTACAAGGATGCGGGTTTAGAGGTCACGATAGAACCCGTATCCGTCAATAAAGATCCCATTGCCAACGTTCTTGATGGCGGTGCGCAATATGGCGTGGGGAGTAGCGATCTTTTACTGCTTCGCAGTTCGGGCAAGCCGGTGGTGGTTCTTGGCGTCATTTTCCAGCACTCGCCTTATGAGTTACTTGCATTGCAAAGTAGCGGCATCGAAAGCGTAAGCGACCTGGTTGGCAAGCGCGTCCTGATCGACCCTTACGCCACAGAAATCATTGTCTACCTCATGAAAAACAAGGTTCCGCTCAGTAGTCTCAATCAGCTCAAATCCAATAACTATGGCGCTGATGATTTGATTTCAGGTCGGGCCGATGCCATAGTCGGCTATAGCACTAATGATCCATGGTATCTCAATAAGGCAGGCGCTCGATACGTGGCATTTAGACCAAGATCAGCGGACATCGATTTTTATGGGGACAATCTTTTTACCACTGAATCCGAGCTTAACAAGCATCCGGCACGTACCAAGGCATTTCTAGAGGCCAGTCTAAAGGGTTGGCACTATGCTTTGGAACACCCGGTGATTGTTGCCGATCTGATGATTTCAAAGGGCTACTTCCTCGCTGATGATCGAGAAAAACTGCTTTTTGAAGCAAATGAATCGATTCAATTAATCCACTCGAATTTAGTTGAAATCGGTTATATGCATGATGAGCGTTGGCGGCATATCGCTGAAACTTATGCGGACTTAGGGATGTTGCCGAAGAATTTTTCTCTG